>JAQXHU010000114.1 GCA_029007435.1 Bacteroidales bacterium | reverse complement strand
CTCATAAGGGCCGCCTGTACATCCGAGCTCAGGATATGAAGCTAGAGCGGCCACCATATGACCAGGAAGGTCAATCTCAGGAATCACGGTGATGCCAAGGTCAGCGGCATAAGCCACGATTTCCTTGATCTGCTCCTGGGTATAGAATCCGCCATATCTCTGGCCGTCAGTCTTGTTCCACTGTTTCTCAATCATAGTGCCGTTTCTCCAGGCGCCTATCTCTGTAAGCTTCGGATATTTCTTGATCTCGATTCTCCATCCCTGGTCCTCAGTGAGATGCCAGTGGAAACGGTTCATCTTGTGAGCCGCCATAACATCGAGGCATTTCTTGATCTCGTCAAGGGAGAAAAAATGCCTGCACACATCGAGATGCATTCCGCGGTAAGCGAAACGCGGGGCGTCCTCAATCTCGACCACAGGAACGACCCAGCACTCTCCCGGGGCTGCGGTCTTGCCATAATATGCGGCAGGAAGCATCTGGCCGATGGTCTGGGTGGCATACCTGAAACCGGCAGCGGAAGAAGCCTCGATTCTGATGCCTTTCCTGGTCACAGACAGTTTGTAAGCCTCAGGCGCAAGCTCCGGATTGGATACCAGCACGACACATTTGCCGGCAGGCTCTGCAACGACCTTGGAAGGTTTTCCGGTCACAAGTGTGAGACGCTGGGCGAATGTGTTGGCCCACTGCACACTTTCCTGGTCAATACCCTCACCGGCACAGATTGACGCACCGGCGATTTTGAACACGCCCTTGCCCTGGACTACAGACTCAGGAGCTGGGACAACATTGATTTCCGGTGCCTTGCAACATCCGGTCAGGATAACGGCGACTGCCGCGGAGAAAAGATTCAATACCCGAATTCTCATAATTATTATTAGCTTTTGTTACGTTCTTCAAAGATACTAAAAAATCCCCGATAATCAAAAATTTGCAAATTTATGCATAATTATATAACTTTGCTGGCTAAATATGAAGATACCAGCTCAATCAGGAGTTTTTTTAATGAGAAAATTTGTGTTTTTATTGGCGGCCTGCTCCACAGCCATACTCAATATGGCAGGCGCATCCGCCCAGACCAGGGTGAAAGTTACCGGGACGGTCACTTCAGCCGAAGACGGGCTTCCAGTCATTGGAGCCGCAGTAATGACAGGGCCTGAGAACGGGACCATCACATCCATTGACGGTGACTACGAAATTCTCGCAGAACCGGGAACCTACCTTGTTTTTTCCAGCATCGGATTCATCGACCAGAAGATTATGGTGCCAGCATCAGCCACATTTTTATGCAATGTGGAGCTGAAAACCGAAAGCGTCAGGCTGGAAGACGCAGTGGTTATTGCTTACGGCGTGAGAAAGAAGGGCACTGTAGCAGGTTCTGTATCCACGGTGAAAGCTGACAGGCTGGAGGACACCCCGGCACCGGCATTCGACCAGGCGTTGCAGGGACAGGTGGCAGGACTCACCGTACTGTCGTCAACAGGCGAACCGAGCGCATCAGCCACAATGACAATCCGCGGAACGAACTCCATCAATTCCGGCACGGCACCATTGTATATACTTGACGGAGTGGCGATTTCAGCATCGGACTTCAACACAATAAATCCGGCCGACATCGAGAGTATGTCCGTGCTGAAAGACGCATCCTCAACCTCCATCTACGGAGCGAGAGCATCCAACGGAGTCATTGTCATCACCACAAGGCGTGGCCGGTCCGAGCGTCCTGTAATCAATTACAAGATGCAGCTCGGATTTTCTTCGATAGCCCACGGAAAATGGGATCTGATGAACACCGCCGAGAGAATCCAGTACGAGAAAGAGACAGGAATGACCGACGGGCAGAACTACGATTATCTGTCCGGGATTGACGTCAACTGGCTCGACGCAGTATATGACAATGCCGCTATGCTGCAGAGCCACGAGGTATCGGTTTCAGGTGCGTCCGAGAAGACAAACTATTATTTCTCAGGAGGTTATTACAACCAGGACGGTATTGCCCCGGCATCCGGATTCGAGAGATATTCCCTCCGCTTCAACCTGGAGCACAGGATGTGCGAATGGCTTAAAATGGGAACATCCACTATGTTCAACTTCCAGAACATCGAACAGGCCGATGAGGGCAGCTACACCCTGGTGACCCCTATTTCCGCCGCAAGATTCATGCTTCCGTACTGGGATCCGTACCGGAAAGACGGCTCTTTGGCTTCAATCAACGACGGGTCGTGGAAAGGACAGGGGCAGAATCCTTTGGAATGGATTGAGAACAATCCGTACAGGCACAAGAAATACAAGGCTCTCGTGACATTGTTCGCAGAGGCCACATTGTACAAGAACCTGGTATTCAGGTCACAGTTCTCGGCGGACTACTCAAACGTGTCGAGTTTCGGACAGTCTTTCCCGAGCTATATGCCGAACCTCGGGGAGGGCACGGCGTCCCGCAGTGCAAGCACAGGACTCAACCTCCAGGTTACCAACACATTGACATACAGATTCAATATTGGCGGTGACCACGATTTCAATTTCCTCATCGGACACGAAGGAGAAAATTACCACGCAGAGGGTTTCAGCGTGGCCGGAAAGGGACAGACAAATGACTATCTGACCGACATCGCATTCTCCACGAGGGTGACAGGCTGGAGCAGCTATTCCGATTCCGACTTCGGCCGGATGTCGTTCTTCGGAAGGGCGGAATACAATTACAAAGACCGGTATTATGCGGAAGGCTCTGTCAGGACCGACGGTTCGTCCAGATTCGGAAAGAACAGCCGGTGGGGAGTGTTCGGGGCCGCAGGATTTATGTGGAACATCCGGAACGAGGCGTTCGCCGAAAACGCAAGAGGCTGGCTGACTAATGCCCAGGCATCGTTCAGCACCGGAACCGCCGGCAACTCTTCAATACCGAATTACGAGCATCTTGAACTTATCGGCGGCGTGGGGGACTACCTTGGCAGCTCCGGAGTCGCGCCTGTGCAGCCGGGAAACGAGGACCTCACCTGGGAGAGCACCTGGACCACCAACCTTGCTTTCCATCTCGGCTTCTGGGACAGGCTGAATGTGGACCTTGAGTTCTACAACAAGCGCACTACCGATATGCTGATGTCCGTTCCGCTATCCTACGCCGATTCAAACGGCTACGGATACAAATGGGACAATGTCGGCACAATGGTGAACAGGGGTATTGAACTGAATGTCAATGCTGACCTGCTCCGGACAAAGAGCCTTGTGTGGTCAGTCAACGCCAACGCAGGCTACAACAAGAACAAAATCACGGAGCTGTATAACGGGGTGGATGAATACGAGACCGCCAACACAAGCACCAAACTGGTGAAAGGACATTCTCTCGGAGAGTT
>JAQXHU010000113.1 GCA_029007435.1 Bacteroidales bacterium | reverse complement strand
GATTTCATCGCCACATTCCTGAAGGACGGCTGGGTGAAAGACCTGGTGGTGGACGGCATCATCTCAGGTGTCGGAAGCGTATTGGTTTTCCTGCCTAACATATTGATACTCTACTTCTTCATTTCCCTGATGGAGGATTCGGGATATATGTCCCGGGCCGCTTTCATCGTGGACAGGCTGATGCACAAGATAGGCCTTCACGGCAAGTCGTTCATCCCTATGGTGATGGGATTCGGGTGCAATGTGCCCGCTATAATGGCAACAAGGGCAATCGAAAGCCGGAAAAGCCGGCTGATAACTATAGCCATAATACCGTTTATGTCCTGTTCCGGCAGGCTGCCGATTTTCGTGCTGCTTGCCGGGGCATTTTTCCCGGGCCGCGCTGCACTGGCGCTGTTGGGAATCTACCTGCTCGGAATCCTGCTGGCGATTCTGTCCGCCATTGTGCTGAGCCGTTTTGTGAAAGATGATGATCTTCCGTTCGTTATGGAGCTGCCGCCATACCGCGTGCCTACAGCGAAGGCTATCTGGAGGCATACCTGGGAGAAAGGACGGCAGTATCTCCAGAAGATGGCCACGACGATTCTAATCTGTTCGACTGTGATATGGTTCCTCGGTTATTTCCCGCGGAACAACGACCTTGTCAATGCGCAGGCCCGTATGACAGAGGTGAACGCACATATTGAGGCTGTAGGTGCGATGGAACGGAATGAGGGGCTGAGCGCACACCTGCTTGACCACAATGCGGCAGAAGAACTCGAAGCCGAAAGAGCTACCCTGTCGTCAGCCATCGATTCCCTGTACGAATACCAGCAGGCCCATTCGTTCATCGGAGAGTTCGGCAGGTTTGTCTCTCCTGCACTCGAACCGCTCGGCTTCAACTGGAAGATGGACGTGGGGCTGATTACCGGAATAGCTGCCAAGGAGCTTGTGGTGAGCACATTAGGCGTGATGTATCCGGAAGGGTCGAAAGTGTCCGGAGGAGAGGATGTGAGCAAGGACACGCAACTCCAGAGCGCACTTGCCAGGGATTTGAGCCCGGCCGCTGCGTTCTCCTATATGGTGTTCATCCTGCTTTACTTCCCGTGCATAGCCACGTTTGTGGCCATCAAGAATGAGACGGGCAGATGGCGCTGGGCCATCGCCTGCTGTGTCTATACAATGCTCATCGCCTGGCTGATGGCATTCATTGCCTTCCGCATCGGCCTGATGTTTTGACGCTGTCCTAATCGGGAGAACAGAAAGGAGATGACCAAGAATCCTCGGTCATCTCCAAAATCAATCATCACAAATTTTATAGATATTTAACAACTTTCAGCTGGATGTTGTCAAGGTACATACGGCGCTGGCCAGTCGTTCCGTCCTCACGGTAGGAGCCCAATCCTATGGCGTCGCCATTCCCGACTTTCACAGTGAAGGTATATCTGACCCATTTATAGTCGCTGTCCGAGGCGGTTGGCAGAGTGAACCGGTGAACCTTGCCCTCTTCCTCGGAAGGAGTTCCGACTTCGTGGTTGATGAAGCCGCTTTCATCCTGACGGGTAGAACCGGTGAACACCTGCACGATGGCACTCGCAATATCAAATTTATATGGGGTAATTGTCCCAGTGGTCGGATCCATATAAGGAGAGGCGTCAAACGAGACCTCAACCTCTGCAGGACCTGACAGGCAGGTGATTGCAGGTGTGACAATCTGTCCGGCCTTCGAGCTGGCGCCAATCTTCACCTGACCTCCGGCCATGCAGATGGCACCGGCAGTATTGCTTTCAGGATATGCTCCCCAGGTGGCGAGCCTTGATTCAGTCACGTGCCACTTGAATGAGTTGAACAGACCTGAATGCTTGTCCGGATTACAATATGCCAGCTTGCCTCCGCTATTGCCTATAGGATCATCACCTTCAGCATTGTAGTTGTTATACTTGGACGTAGAAGTCGGTTGACACCAGGCAGGGAATCCCTGGACACAGCCGCCGGCAAACGACCACTCGCTGAAGTCCTCATAGAGAATAACATCTCCGGCAGCGGCTGTTGCAGCTGGCATTGTGACTACCTTGGATGCAGGCAGAGTCACTTTCACCACTTTCTCCAGCGCATACTCTGGCGCAATGACCTTCACCCAGTAGTCCCTGCCGCTTTCGAGGCCGGAAACCATAAACTGAGGAGAAACCTTGTAAGGGATGTTCCTGGTGCTGGAGAAAATAGAATTCTCCGCAGCGAACACGTGAGCCGAGTGCAGCTGAGTGCAGGCGGCGTCCTTCCAGGTCTCAAGCCTGTAGTTGGTTGCGAAATCGGTATCGAAATCCTTGAAATCAGAAACACTCCACCTTATTCCGTACTGGGACTCGGTAACAAACGCCACATCCACACTGATCTCGGCCTGCTCGCCTCCCTCGGTGACAATCTTCTTGCTTGTCATCTCGGAATTGAACTCCGGCTGCGAGTAGCTGACAGCAGTGATTTCCAATGTATATGCGCCTTCAGGTATATTCTTGAAGCTGAACTTGTTGGCCTCAGTCTCCACTGAGTATTTGAAGTTCTTGTTCGAATCCAGATAGAGCACAAGCTGGTAAGCGTCGGCGTTCTCCACTTCCGGCCATGTGATGTCGAAGCCGTTGGCTGAAGCGACAACTTCCATCTCAGCGGGATCAACAGCGGCGAGCTGCTCGGTGAGCTTCTTCACAGATGTTGAAACCACAATGCTGTCCACATTGAACCTTGTCTTGGTGAGGTCAGCCGAAGTCTCTGCGGAAACTTTGATCCTGGTCTTGGGGTTGGCATCCTCAATAATGAAGCTCTTGACTGTCCATTTTCTGGAGTCCGCGCTCGTCTGAGCAGGGAAATTGTCTGCAGTGAGAGTTCCGCCAAGCACTGTACCCCCTTCTTCCGTGGAGATGACAATGTTTCCGGTGGTGTTGTCAAATCTGAGGAGCTTCATTGTCAGGGTGACAGTGGACGTTCCGTTGAGTTTGGAGAGGGCAGGAAGTTTGAACCATCCTGCAGCGGAGCCCGTGCCGACCTTGATATAGCCAGGATGCTCATAGACTTTGGCGCCTTCCCAGCCGTCGATTCCGCGGTCCTTTCTATAGGCTTTGATGTCATACTGAGCCCAATCTTTATTGGTGTCACCGAATACGTCGTATGTTCCGTCCTGGTCAAGCTTCGCCATCGGTGTCCAAAGTTCCTCCGGAGCGTTCCAGTAATAAGTCTGCTTCCCTTCGACTCCGATACCTACTTGATTATTCGGATAGTCACCACCGAAAATCATCTTGTCAAATGTCTGGATATAAATGATATCCGGGGAAAGCACACTCGCTGTGAGAGTTCCCGCATATACAGTGTTTCCGTCAATTGTAACAGTGACAGGAATGCGTATATCGCCGAAAATCGACGGTGTTCCCTTGATGCTGACACTGATGGAGCCATCTCCTTCAGCATCAATCGTCTGCTCTGTCTCGGAAGCAATGGAAAGTGCTGCGTCTCCGTCGATTGATGCAGATATCTTCACCTTCTCGCCTCCTTTCGCCTTGCTGTATTTCAGGACTATAGAGGCAGCGGCAGCCTCATCTTTATAGAGTCCGCCGGCCACTTCCGGAGCAGAAATGCTGAGATTTCCGTCAGCCTGGGTGACTTCCACTGATGCGTTGTAAACGCCATTGGAGGAAAGAATTCGGATTGTGCCTTTTCTGGAATCGCCCGCATTCCGGGACGCTGTGATTGTAAGAGTCTGGAAATCCTTTCCGTTGCCCACGGTCGGATCAGAACTGTCAGGACTGACTGAGAGCCAGTCCACGTCGGAGACCGCATACCACTGCCCGTCATAACGGACAGTCACCGTGGCGGTAGCCCCTTCGTTGTATCCAATATTGATTGCATCGGTATCACGCCTGAGATTCGGGTTAACCTCCTCGTTCTCGCAGGAAGTCAACGCGAACAAAGACAGAAGACACAACGACACAATACTTCCGGTCTTGAAATTCATACGTTGGTATTTTTGTACAGTTAATATTAACTATGACAAAACCAGCCGGACTGACCTGTCCTGCCGTACCACCGCAATACCTTCTTGAATGATTCGCACTGCAAAAATATGAAGTCATTTTCAATTATGCAACATTTTCGAAAAATTCTCTCTCTGCCAGAATGACATAAGTGAAACATAAGCGCAAATAAATTGAAACAAAATCGTAAATATTAAAAATAAATGAAATAAAATTTGGTAAGTGACAGCGAATTATATATATTTGTAACGGATATTGTTTTCGAAATGAAACGTTTTCATTGAAACGATATAGAAAAACCGTAATAAGAATAGCATAAAAACGAAAAAACAAATAATCAAAGACAAAACCGGTATCCCCGGCAATATTTCGCAGTGGATGGTTCGCAAAACCCGCCATCCGGCGGTCCACAATCGAAATAACAACTAATGGAATGGAATGAAATGAAGAACACCTTTGCAAATTTGAGGACTTGCGCCAGATCGGTCACGATGCGGTTCAGGCTCTTTGCGGCGGCTCTTATGCTTGCAGTTCTTATGCCACAGGCTTTCGCCCAGAGCGGCGCCGGCCAGGTTACAGGTAAGATTTCCGACAAGAACGGAGAACCTGTCGCAGGTGCATTCGTAAGGGTTGTCGGCACCCAGACGGGAACGATGACCGAAGCGGACGGAAGCTACGCCATCAAGGCGGCAGCCGGACAGGAGCTTGAGATTACCTTTATGGGCTTCAAGTCCCAGACCGTAAAAATCGGTACCCCCCCCCAGAGCATAATCAACATCGCTCTTGAACAGGACAACACCACTCTCGAAGAATCCGTAGTCGTCGGATATGGCGTGCAGAAACGCCGCGACATCGTAGGCGCTGTCGAAGTGGTCAAGACCGAGGAAATCCAGGAAAGAACCGGCTCGGCTATGAATATGTCCCGCGCCCTCCAGGGAAATGTTCCCGGTCTCACTCTCACATTCACTGACGGAAAACCAAGCCGCGGCGCCACAGTGCGCATCAGGGGGAACGTCACCTCTATCGGTTCAGGCGGCTCAGCCCTCGTTCTCATCGACGGCGTGGAAGGTGATATGAATTCCGTCAACCCGGAGGACATCGAATCCATCACAGTGCTCAAAGATGCGTCATCCACAGCGGTTTACGGAGCCAGAGGAACATTCGGAGTGATTCTCCTCACCACCAAGAATCCTGAAAAGGGACAGGCAAAAATCACCTACAACGGAACAGTCAATTTCTCCCAGAGAACAGTCAAGCCGGAATTCGTATGGGACGGCCTCCAGTGGACAAACGACTTCATCGAGGCCTACAACAACTGCCGTCTCGTGGACCCTACAGGTATCAATAACGCTTTTCCATACAGCCGTCAATGGCATCAGGAGCTTGAGCGCAGGTACAATGACCCTACCCTCGACGAGGTCAGAATCAACAGCCAGGGCAACTACGAATATTTCGGAAACACCAACTGGTACGACCTGTTCTATGAGGACTGGACTTTCAGCCACCAGCACAACATCAATGTCTCAGGAGGAAACGATGTGGCCACATATTATGTTTCAGGCCGTATCTTCGACCAGGGAGGCATCTACAAAGTGGGCGACGACAAATACCGCACATACAATATTTCCGCTAAAGGAAATGTAAACATAAGGCCTTGGTTCAGGGTTGAGAACAAGACTGAGATGACTTATTTCAGGTCACATCAGCCAACCAACCATACGGGAGTCAGCATCAACAACTACAACCCTTACCGCATGTTCGCCCACCAGGCTTATCCTATGACAGTCCCTTACAACCCGGACGGCACCTGGACAAATGCGGCAGTCTATACCGGATATGCAGGATTCGTCGAGGGCGACTCCTGGAGAAAAGACAAGAAGTTCACAGTCACAAACAAGACTACCGCTACAATTGACATCATCAAGGATGTCCTCACGGCGAAAGCAAGTTTCGCATTCTACCACAGGCAGAGCGAAATCAGGCGCTCAATAGCGCAGCACACATTCTCTACAGCCCCGGGAATCTACAACCAGAGGCCTACGGACTCTATGTACACACAGACCGAGAACACCCAGGAGAGGGTTACCGGCGACGCCACACTCACATACACCCCTAACCTCGGACCTGACCACCATCTTTCAGTAATGGGCGGATGGAATATCGAGGACCTCAGGTACAAGTCCAACTACTACTCCCGCCAGGGAATGATTGACTCGGACAAGCCGAACTTCACACTTGTTGACGGCGAGAACTTCGAGATGAAGGACAACGGCTCCTACAACTCCGGTCTTGTTGGCGTATTCTACAGGGTTTCTTATAATTACAAAGGCCGTTACATCGCCGAGTTCAGCGGACGCGGTGACGGGAACTCCCGCTTCCCGGCAGGCCAGAAATGGGGTTATTTCCCTTCAGGCTCACTCGGATGGCGCATCTCTGAAGAGCCGTTTATGAAGAACGTAAGCTGGCTTGACAATTTGAAGCTCCGCCTCTCAGCCGGTACTGCAGGCAACGGACTGATAAGCAACGCATACGCATATATGTCCACTATGACCCTCAGCAAGAGCAGCGTCGTGGACAACGGCAGCATTTTCAAATACACATCGGCTCCGACTCCTATTCCTGACGGGCTCACCTGGGAGAAAGCCTCCACTTACGACATCGGCCTCGACTTCGAGGCATTGAACGGAAGACTCAACCTCACAGCTGACGTTTACCGCAAGATGACCACCGATATGTACGTGTCCGGCGACGAACTTCCTGCCGTATATGGAAACAGCGCACCTAAAGGCAATTACGCCGATATGAAGACAAATGGCTGGGAGGTCAGCATTGGCTGGCGCGACAGCTACAATGTCGGCGGACGCAATCTCAGCTACAACATCAAGGCAGCCCTGTGGGACAGCCGCAGCTACATCACCAAATACACCTCCAAGACAGGTCTTCTCCCTACCAACTATGCGACACATTACTATGAGGGAATGGAGCTTGGAGAGCTCTGGGGCTACACCTGCAACGGACTCTACCAGACAGCAGAGCAGCTCGCAGAAGCGCCTGACTATTCGAGATTCAAGTCAGAGAAATGGTCGCCGAACCTTGGAGACCCTATCTATGAAGACATTAACGGTGACGGGAAAATCAACGACGGAGACAAGACAATTGACAATCACGGAGACCTCAAGGTTATCGGAAACACAAGTCCGCGCTTCCTTTACAGCATCAATCTCGGTGTGAACTGGAACGGCATCGGCCTCAGCGCTATGCTCCAGGGAGTTGGCAAGCGCGACTGGTATCCGGCCAAGGAGTCCAACCTCTTCTGGGGAAAATACGGCCGCCCTTACAGCATTGACCTTCCTCAGCACGCATACGAGAGATGGAGCGAGGAGAATCCGGACGCTTACTGGCCTCGTCTTGTAGGCTACAACGCATCCAACTCCAACGGTATCCTCTCGCAGCCGAACACCAGATATCTCCAGAGCGCCGCATACCTGCGTCTGAAGAACCTGTCAATCGACTACACATTTCCTAAGAGAATCGTGGAGGCAATGAGACTCCAGGCGCTCAAGGTATATGTATCCGGCGAGAACCTTCTCACCTGGACTCCTCTCAAGAAACACGCTGTCAACTATGACCCTGAGAATATCTACGCCGGCGACGGTGACTTCCTGAACACAGCCGGAGGCGACGGCTCGGGTGACGGTGAGGGCTATCCTGTGATGAGAACTTACACTATCGGTTTGAGCATTACATTCTAAAAATGAAAATGATGAAAAAAACAATATTATTGCTGGCCGGCACTGTTCTTCTTGCATCCTGTTCTGACTTCCTGACCAGGACTCCGGAAGCTGCTTTTTCTTCCGAGGAGTACTTCAAGAACGAGACATCGCTGAAGAACTATATCAACGGCTTTGTACAGAAATACACGCCGAGCGCCCTCGATATATGCACCGGCGACGCATATTCTGACATCTGCGTAACTCCGAGCTCCACAGCATACCTTACTGACTACTGGGATGCTGACAAGCAGACAGGATGGAGCAGCGACAGCTGGAATATGCTCTATAACGTAAACTGGTTCCTCGCGCATTTCCGCGAGACCCCGAACATCAGCGAAGAGACCCTCAGGCATTATGAGGGAACCGCAAGGTTCTGGAGAGCATATTTCTACTACGCCAAGGTGAAGACCTTCGGCAATGTTCCGTGGTACGACAAGCCTATTGACTCGGAGGACACTGAAGCCCTCTACAAAAGCAGGGACGACCGCGACCTCGTGATGACGAACGTTCTCGAGGATCTCAATTTCGCCTGCGAGAATCTCTCGGCGTCATCCGAATGGCTCGGCGGGGCGCAGATAAACAAATATGTAGCCCTCGCATTCAAATCAAGGGTATGCCTCTATGAGGGGACTTTCAGGAAATACCATTCCGTGAATCCTTCGACACAGCAAGCCTGGAATGACCAGAGTCTTCAGGGCAAATTCATCGACGAATGCATCAAAGCCTGCGAGGAACTTATGGCGTCAGGCGTCTTCAGCATTGCCACCAACGGAAATGTGAAGACACAGTACCGCGAGCTCTTCACCAAAGAGGCCGTGAACAGGACAGAAGTCATCTGGGCGCGCGAGTACAGCTCAGCCCTCAACCTCGGTCACGAAGTTACCTGGAGGTTCGCCGCTGGCGGTTACGGTGGAAGTTATTCAGGCTCACACGATTTCGTAAGGATGTTCCTCAATCTTGACGGCAGCCGCCACACAGAGGAAGTTGAGGACTTTGTCACAGAAATGACCGGCCGCGACTGGAGGCTCACCCAGATTTTTATGGGCCCGGATTACACCAAGACAAAGGGCGGCGTGGCCAATGTGAAGACAGCTCCGAATATGGCTGTTTCCAGAACGGGCTACCACGTCTGCAAGTTCACTCTCGATGACACGGCTTACGAAGCTTCCGCTTCAGCCACCAACGCAATGCCTATCCTCCGTTACGCCGAAGTGCTCCTCAACTATGCCGAGGCTATGTGGGAGAAAGGGGATTTCTCTGATGCTGTATGGAACAAGACAATCAGGCCAATCCGGGAGCGCGCGGGCGTGATCGGAGACAGGCCGGCAGAAGCTGACCCTTTCCTCGTCTCGTACTATGGAATCACAGATGCTGACGCCCTGGAAATAAGAAGGGAAAGGGCTATCGAAATGTATCTTGAGGATCTCCGTGTGGATGACCTCTACCGCTGGCACCAGGCCGACCTTCTCACAAAAGACTGGTATGGCATCTATGTTCCCGCTCTCAACGTTCCGTTCGACCTGAACAATGACGGTATCAACGACATCTGCTTCTACACTACTGACAAGCCGGGAAACGAGCAGGGCGTTGTTTACCAGAAAATCGGAGAAAGCTACGAGAGAGCCGCCAACGGGCTCATCCAGTACAAGGTCAAGGACAGGACCTGGGAGGAGAAAAAATATGTGAGACCTATCCCGAGAAGCGCCCTGGTTGTGAACCCCGGCCTGGGACAGAACGTACTTTGGGAAGATTGACTCAAGCAATGAAAAAGTATTGGACATTTTTCTGCTGCATCGCAGCAGCAGTAACAATATCATCCTGCGGCAAAGACGACGGGCCTGACAACACAGGCGGCGGAGACAAGCCTGATGACAAGCCTTCGCAGGTGGAAATAAAGCTGGAGGACGGTAAAGACTGGTGCGGCCTCGTATCCGACATTGACGGCAACCCTGTAAAAGGGGTTACCGTCAGTGACGGTTATGCCTGCACCGTGACCGATGAGAACGGAGTTTACCAGCTGAAGAAAGGTTCCGGCTATGCAGCCAGAATCAACATCTCCCTGCCGGCCGAATACAAAGTGCCGATTAAAGACGGACTTCCGTATTTCTGGCAGGACATTGTCAGCGGCAAGACACGTTATGACTTCGTCCTTGAGCCGCTTGACGCGCCGGAAACGGATTTCTACCTGTTCTGCCTCGCAGACCCGCAGTGCCAGAACACGACCCGCCACACTAAACGTTTCGTAAACGAGTCGGTGAAAGACATCAAACTCAATGCGGACAAGTGCAGGGCCGGGCTGCCGGTATATGGAATCACTCTCGGAGACATCGGATACAACACCAAGTCAATTGATTACAACAAGAGCAACAATATTTTCGCGGTGATGAAGTCCGGTATGGCCGAAAGCAAGATCGGTATGCCGGTATTCCAGGTAATGGGAAACCACGACAATTCTGTCATCTCAAGCAACACAACCTACAACGAGGAGGGAGACATCAGGATGGAGGAGGCTTTCGCAGCCGCTTTCGGGCCTGTGAACTACTCGTTCAACAGGGGCAACGCCCACATTGTGGCTATGGATGACATTATGGCCACTGATCCTGAATCGGTATATAGCTGCGGCTTCCGTAATGACCAGCTGGAATGGCTGAGACAGGACCTGGCAAACGTGCCGAAGGACAAGATTCTGATTCTCTGCGTTCACATACCGCTGAACTCCAATACAGGCAAACTCAATGTGCTTGAGGTGCTCAAGCTTTGCAACGAGTTCGCTGAATGCCACGTGATGTCCGGCCATACACACCGCAACATCAATATGCCGAAAGCCGCATCATCGGTTGACATTTACGAGCACACTCACGGAGCCCTCTGCGGTGCCTGGTGGTGGTCAACTGTCAACACTGACGGTACCCCTAACGGTTACGGAATCTACAAAGTGCAGGGCAACCATATCTCCGACTGGAAATACAAGGCCGTTGACAAAGAGGAAGACGAGCAGATAAGGATGTACTACGGGAAGCTTTCTTATATGGACGGCAAAGCGACCCAGTATCGCTTCGCAAGCACAGGCGCCGGGGACATTTGGGCGAATATCTGGAACTGGGACTCCAACTGGAAAGTGGAAGTGTACGAGGACGGCGTGAAGACCGGAGATATGACCCGCCACTACAACTCGACGGACGCAAGGGACGCCTGGGCAGTCGGATACCATATGGGAGTGGTCGGAAGGACTTCTTCAACCTATGACAGCAAGAGTGTCACCCACCTGTTCAAATACACGCTCAAGGACCAGGACTGCAAAAATGTGGAGATCAGGGCGACTGACCGCAACGGCAAGGTGTACACCTGCAACACGTTCACATTGAACACTTCGGCGTTCTACCCAATGGCTCCGGGTGATGAATATTGATTTCTGACGGCAGGCGGTTTTAAAACATACCTGCTCAGTCGAAAGACGGAGGAAGAGAAGCCGTGGCCCATTAGTGGCCCGGCTTTTCTGCTGTAATCAATCCGGGCCCGGTCACAGTTCTCCGCCTCTCAGCTCGATTCCGTCCGCATTCCAGTCGAGTTCGTCCGGCTCCGGCTCGTTGAACGGCTGGAGGAACGGATTGTGGGTACGCTCCCGGCCGATATTGGTCTGGGGCCCGTGCCCCGGGATGACGCTCACGTCACCGTCCAGGCCCATCAGCTTCTCCATAATGCATTTGATCAGGCTGTCGTAATCTCCCCAGGCGTTGTCGGTGCGGCCAATGCTGCCGGCGAACAGAGTGTCTCCTGAGAACAGCACCTTGTCCGCTTCGTCATAAAAGCAGACCCCGCCCGGTGTATGGCCAGGTGTTGCGATGACTCTGAATACTGTTTCCCCGAATGGCACTGTCTGTCCGTCCTCAAGCGGCAGGGTGTCGAAATCAACATCCGGAGCCCTCAGTCCGAAGGCGGCGGCGATGGCCCCGTCGTTCTCCAGAATGATATTGTCCGCACGGTTCATCATTACCGGAATACCGTATTTCACAGCGCATTCCTTGACTCCGAAGATATGGTCGAAATGCCCGTGGGTAAGCAGAATCATCTTCGGGACAAGATTCTCCGATTCTATCTTGCGGTACAATGTCTCCGCCTCGGCGGCATTGTAGAAACCCGGGTCAATAATCACCGCCTCGCCGCTTTTATCCCACACAAGGGAGCAGCATTCCTGAAAAGGATTGAACTGGAAAGTGTATATTCTGATCATCATAATAAAGTTTACTCTGCGAATTTACAAAAAGAAGTAGTATTTTTGTGTAAATTCTTGATTATGCACATTGGTATAGCCGGAAATATCGGCAGTGGCAAAACCACTCTGACACGTATGCTTTCGGAGCATTATGGATGGATCCCGAAATACGAATCCGTCACTTACAACCCTTATCTTGAAGATTATTACAAAGATATCAAGCGATGGTCTTTCAATCTCGAGGTGTATTTTCTTCAGCAGCGTTTCCAGGACGTCCTGGAAATAGCCAGTTCCAATGAGGTCATAATCCAGGACCGGACGATTTTCGAAGGAGTCTATATATTCGTGGCCAACAACAAGGCTATGGGCAATCTCTCAGACAGGGATTATGACACGTATATGGCCCTGTTTAGATTGATGATGTCGCTTGTGAAAGCTCCGGACCTGCTGATTTACCTGCGCAGTTCCGTGCCGCATCTGGTGTCGCAGATTCAGAAACGCGGCAGGGAATATGAGAAAAGCATTGAGATTGAATATCTTGAAGGCCTGAATGAAAGGTATGAGAAATGGATTGCCGAATATCCAGGCAAGGTGCTGGTGATTGATGCGGACGGGCTGGATTTCCAGAACAGGCCGGAGGACTTCGCCCACATCACTGACAAGATTGACTCTGAACTTTATGGATTATTTTGATTATAAAAGGGTTACAATATGAAAAAGACAATATTGCTGGCAGCTATGGCTGTAATGATGCTTGCCGGGTGCAAGGAAAATGAAACTGCATTTGTACTGCCGTCGGCCGGAGAGCTGGTTCTTTACCGGACCGACAATATGGCCGCAAGCGGAGCCGCATCTTCCGCTGATACACTCAAAGCATTGGGGATCAACGCAGTGAGCATAGACTTCCGATATATCGCAGACGGTGATGAACTGAAACGGGCAATCAGCGAGCTGCACAAGAGAGGCATCGCCCTGCTCGGATGCGCTGATGTGGACGTGGCTTCCGCAATGCTCGGATGCGCACAGGCGGGTCTTGACGGATTCGTCTGCGGAATGAGTGACTCCCTGTCACTTGACGAGCTCGGCTCAGCAGTCTCGGACGCCCGCTCTGCAACCCCGTCAAAGCTTCTGATGATTGCCGATGCCACATCGCAGGAATTGTTCTCCGCAGGATTCGACGCCAATATCAGCGCTGAATTCACAGACAGTCTCTCCGCTGTATTCTGCCGGGACAGTTCTGCCCTGAAGATGGTCATTGCGGATGACGAGGAGTATGCCGGCGTGCCAGCAGGAAAGGCATCTTTGAGATATGTGCCTGATTCCGTGATGAATATAGGAGGCGGAGCAGCTCTTGCCGCATCAGCAGCAGTCATTGTCACGAGAGGCGGAATGATAGTCCGGCAGGGACAGAAGAACAACCCGGCATTGCGCCGTCTTCTCCGCATCAACGCAGCTGAACCGGGGCTTCATTCATCTTCGATGAGTTCATACTCCGACAACGAGGCGTACATTCTCGAAAAGATTTCGGGAGAGGAGCGCTACCTTCTCGTGCTGAATGTGAAAGACTCCACTCTCGCCGTTCCGATTCCGGACTCCTGGCGCAATGTGCCTTTCACTAATCTTGTCACCGGAAAGAAGGGCCGGACGGGCGGACGTATGCCTGTCACCCCTTATGAGCTCCGCATTCTCAAGAAATAATCCAATCCACTTTCAGCAACCGGATTTGTTATTTTAACATATTAATAATTAAACTCTTGAGAATATAACAATTCTCCGTCATTCCACTTTGGGAGCCACATCGGGGAAAACAGCTGATTATTCTTTATAATTTTGTATTGCATTCTGGAGGCAACCTGACAATGACGGCTGCCAGGCAATGCAATTACGATTTATTAACTAATAATCAACCGTATGAGAAAATATCTGACTATGGTTCTGCTGCTGGCTGCCGGTATCAGCGCATCAGCACAGCAGCACTCATTGAAAGGTACAGTGATTGACTCTCAGGGTTACCCGGTCCCGGGTCTTACTGTTATGGAACAGGGCACGACCAACGGAGCCGTCACTGATGCCGATGGAAACTACTTAATCAATCTGGCTTCACCGCAGGCTACCGTGGAATTCGATGCCCTTGGCTACAAGAAAGTCATCGAGCAGGTGAACGGCCGCAGCATCATCGACCTGACTGTCGAGGAGGACGCAATAGCCCTTGACGCAGTCGTTGCCATCGGTTACGGTACTGCGAGGAAAAGAGACCTCACCACAGCCGTCTCGACCGTATCCAACGAGGATATGAAACTCCGTCCGGTGAACGAGGCCTCGGGATTCATCCAGGGAAAAGTCGCCGGAGTCACCGTACAGCAGACCAGCGGACTTCCAGGCAGCGGAATGACAGTACGCGTGCGTGGAGCGTCCTCCATCGCTTCATCCAACGACCCTCTTTATGTAGTGGACGGCGTGCCGGTGGGAACAGGAAATTACGCAATCGCATATCTTTCCCCTCAGGACATTGAGTCAATGCAGATTCTCAAGGATGCTTCATCTGCTGCAATCTACGGCTCCCGCGCCGCCAACGGAGTGGTACTCATCACCACCAAGCAGGGCAAGAAGAGCAGAGGTCCGCAGATAAGCCTCAATGCTTCCGTAGGCCTTTCCAACGTGGTCAGGACTTACGATGTCCTCAACGTGGCCGAATACCGTGAGCTTATGGACGAGCTCGGCGCTGTCACCCTCCCGGACGGTCTCAAGGACGAGACCGACTGGTTCAAGGAGACATACAAGACCGGCATCAACCAGAACTACCAGATTTCAGTATCCAACGCCAACGACAATATGAGATATTATGTCTCAGGCGGATATACTGACGAGCAGGGCGTTCTGCCTGTGGCCTACAACAAGAGATTCAACGTGAAGGCAAGCTTCGACTCCGACCTGTTCAAATGGATCAATGTAGGCGCGAACCTTGCATTCTCACATTACAAGAACAACGGCATCATCTCAGGAACCGGTTCCAACCGTGCGGGAGTCGTGCTCTCCGTGATAAACACCCCGACTTACGCCAAGAAATGGAGCGAGACCAATCCTGACTGGTACTGGACAGAGTTCTACGGAGCCAACCTCACCACCCCGGCTGAGAACCTCGCCCGCACGGAGAACAATTACTCCCAGACCGACAGGCTCCTCCTCACAGGATATGCCACAATCAGGTTCCACAAGAACCTCAGCTTCAAGTCCACGGTCACAATGGACCGCAGATGGAGTCACGACTACTACTTCCTCGACCCGATAAAGACCTCTTACGGCCGCACGCAGCACGGCGAGGCATCCTCCACAAGGAGCGACGATATGAGGATGGTGTATGACAATATCTTCACCTACAATAACTGCTGGAACAATGTCCACAATTTCGAGGCGATGGCCGGAACCTCCGCCACAACCTCCAGGTGGGAAAACCTCAGCGGCTCAAGGAGCCATTTCTCCCCTGATTACGACAATGTCATCTTCGGAATCAACGGAGGTAACAAGGGCGGACTCCGCGGCCAGTCCCAAGGCCTTTCAAAATGGGCCATTATGTCATACCTTGCCCGTATTTCATACAACTTCGACAGCAAGTACTACATTACCGCCAACTTCCGCGCGGATGGTTCATCCAAGCTCGCACCGGGTCACAGATGGGGCTTCTTCCCTTCAGTTTCAGCCGCCTGGCGTATCTCAGGAGAGGATTTTATGAAGGATGTCACCTGGATTGACGACCTCAAACTCCGCGCGGGTTGGGGCCAGCAGGGAAACCAGTCCGGACTTGACGACTATGCGTGGGTGCAGATGTACGGAATGAACTACACTGACTGGACCAAGGCCGAAAATGCAGACTCGACCCCTACTCTCGGAACCAAGACTAATATCGGGAACAAGGACCTCACCTGGGAGACCACTTCACAGGCCAATGTGGGAATCGACTGGTCAATGTTCAGAGGCAGGCTCAACGTCACTCTCGACGGATATTACAAATACACGAAAGACCTTCTGATGAGTGTGCCGCTTCCTGCTCCTAACCCTTCAATCTACAGGAACGAGGGAGAAATGTCAAACTGGGGTCTCGAACTCGCCATCAGTTCAGTCAACATTGACAAGAAAGACTGGAAATGGACCACGGATTTCAACATTTCCACCAACCGCAACAAACTTGAGAAACTCACTCTCCAGCAGGTTTACTACTACACCCAGACTTCAGAGGCCCTCAGCGAGTACGTAGTGCGTATGACTCCTGGCCAGCCTCTCTCCAAGTTCTGGGGATACACAGCACAAGGCGTTGACCCTGAGACCGGTATGATCATCTACAAGGATATAAACGGAGATGGCAAGATCAATGTTTCGGACAAGCATTACATCGGTGACGCCAACCCTTGGTTCACAGCCGGAATGACCAACACCATCAGCTGGAAAGGCCTGAGCCTCAGCTTCCTCCTCACCGCTTCGGTCGGCAACGACATCTACAATGCCTCCAAGATCGAGATGATTGGAATGTACACAGGCGCCAACCAGATCAAGGACGCTGTCAGAAGATGGAGAGTGCCGGGACAGATCACGGACATACCCAAGGCAGGAGAACTCGACAACCTGAGAGCTTCCACAAGATGGGTGGAGGATGGCTCTTACTTGAAAGTCAAGAATATAACCCTCTCTTACGACATCACCTGCCCGAAACTCAAGAAGGCCAACATCTCAAGAATACAGCCTTACATCACTCTTGACAATATGGTGACAATCACCGGCTACTCCGGATACGACCCTGAGATGAGCCAGTACACATCCGCCACCAACACCGGAATCGACTGGGGAACATATCCTTGCGTCAAGACCGTCCTCTTCGGTGTAAATGTTGAATTCTAATGAATCTGGAAACTATGAACAATAAATATATATTGCTTGCGTCAATTTCAATGATGGCCGCCGTTTCCTGTGATCTGGACCTCTATCCGGAGACAGGCTACAACGAAGGCAACGTGAAAGTTGAGACAGGTAGCGGCTCCGAGTCACAGTACACGACAAGGACCGATATGGAAGGTCTCAGAAACTCAATCTACGAGTCCTGGACCAAGGATATCCAGGAGAAAGGATATCTCGACTGGCTGGTCTATGGCGAATGCCGCGCGGACAACGCCTACGGCGGAAACCCGAGCACCGGCGAACTTATGGCAATCGAGGCCAACCGCCAGGACGGCGAGAACAAGAACGTGCAGCGTGACTGGGACTGGTACCTCGGCCAGGTCAGCAAATGCAACAATATCATCTTCAACATTGACCGTATCAAGGAGGCCGACCCTTCAATGACTGACAAGGAATGGAAGGAGTGGAAATCCGAGGCCTATTGCTGGAGAGCCTGGAACCTGTTCCAGATGTCCCAGCTCTGGGGTGACATTCCTCTCGTGAACTCCATTCCTCCGGCAATCACTGCGGAGAACATCGAGGAGGTCTATTATGAATACTATCCTGCAAGGACAGCCCGCAAGGAAGTATATGAGAAGATGATTGAGGAGCTCACATTCGCGTCCGAGAACGGCCCTGCAGTGGATCCTTCCAACAAAAACATCTTCACCAGGGCTTTCGCTCACGGTATGCTCGCCAGGATTTACGCCGAGGAGACCTGCCGTGACTGGAGCAAGGTAGCCGAGCATTGTGCAGCAGTGGAGGGAATGGGATTCAAGCTCGTTGACGACTATGGCCAGATGTGGGCTTACGATGACAACGACGCCGTGCGCAACACCACCGAGTCCATCTTCGAAGTCACATTCACCAGGAGCAGCGGCAACTGGGTATGGATGATGTTCCACCGCAACGCATACAACCCTAACGACAGTTTCAGCTGGATCAAGTGGATCACTCCTTCCCGTGACCTTATCTCCGCATACGAGAAAGAGGGCGACACTGAGAGAATGAATGCGTGCATCTGCGAAGACGAGGCCATCTGGTCCAACTACTACCCGGGCAACAAGTACAAATTCATGCACAAGATGCCGACCAATGCCTCCAGCATTATCCTTATGCGCCTTGGAGAAATCTATCTTCTTCACGCAGAAGCACTTGCAATGACCGGAGACCTCAACGGAGCAACATCCTACGTCAACAGAATCAGGGAAAGGGCAGGGCTCAAGGCCGTATCCGTGCCTTCTTCACAGGATGCCGCCATTGATATCATTCTCAATGAGCGCAGGCTCGAACTCGCATTCGAGGGATTCCGCTTCTTCGACCTTATCCGACACGGGTTCGACAGGGCGAAGACGATTCACGATGCAATGCCGCAGAAGGACAGCTACTGGCAGCCAAGACTCCCTCTCACCGAGGAGACAGTGCTTATGCCAATCCCTCAGACCGCTCTTGACAACAACCCGAGCCTCGTCCCTAACAAAGGATATTAGAATATGAAAATGAAGGTATTATATTTATTGATGCCAGCACTCCTTGCAGTGGCCTGCAGCTCCGGCGAGAACAATGGCAACGGCACTGAAACGCCGTCCGTCCCGGATGAGCCGCAAGTCACAGCCAAGGACATAAGCCTGCGCGTCACCTCGGCCAACAGGACATTGCTCTGGTCAGAGAGCGGACTGGATTTCGCGAAACCGGGCAGCATGAGCCCAAACCAGATCAAGTTCGCTGACGATCAGGATGCCCCGACAGTGGAGGGATTCGGACTCGCCATCACCACCGCCACGGCATACAATCTCCTGAAAATGAACAAGGAAGACCGTACCGCTTTCCTCTCCGAGCTGTTCTCCGTCGAGAAAGGGGCAGGCTCCAGCCTCATCAGGGTCAGCATAGGGGCATCGGACTTCTGTCTCAAAGACGAATACACCTGGTGCGACACCGAGGGAATTGAGAACTTCGCCGCCCCTGATGAGGACAAGACCTACCTCTTCCCTATCCTGAAGGAAATCTACGCCATCAATCCGGATGTCAAGATCATCGGCACTCCGTGGTCCTGCCCGAGATGGATGAAAGGCGGAGGTTCCTGGGGATACGACGGCTATGACGAGGCCACTCTTGAGAAGAGCTATCCGCAGTGGACGAGCGGCCGCCTGAAGCCTTCCTGCTATGACGCCTATGCTGAATATTTCGTTAAATGGATTAAGGCAATGCAGGCCGAGGGCTTCCGCATCCACGCCATCACTATGCAGAACGAGCCTCTCAACCACGGCAACTCAATGTCGATGTATATGCCGTGGAAGGACCAGCTGCGATTCATCAAGGTATTAGGCCCCGCGATGGAGAAAGCCGGCCTCGGAAATGTGAAGATTCTGCTGTTCGACCACAATTACAACTATGACGACAAACTCGACCAGGTGAATTATCCTCTCAACATCTACGCCGACAAGGAGGCCTATAAATGGGCAGCAGGTTCCGCCTGGCACAACTACGGCGGGAATGTCTCCGAACTGGACAACATTGCCGCGGCCAATCCGGAGAAGGACATCTACTTCACGGAGGCATCTATCGGGGAATGGAACTACAGTTTCGACAACTGCCTGCTGAATGACTTCTCGTCCATCTTCCTCGGGACTCTGTCCAGAAGAGGCAAGGGGGTCACGCTCTGGAACCTGATGCTCGATGACAACAAAGGGCCTTACAGCCCCCACGAAGGTTCCTGCAAGACCTGTTATGGAGGAGTCACTATCAGCTCATCTGACTACAAAACAATTGTGAAGAACTCACACTGGTATAATGTGGCACATGCATCTTCAGTTGTGAAGCCTGGAGCCAGGAAAATGAAAATAACCGGATTCGAAGCCCCTTCAGGAGTCGAGGTCCTTGTGTTCAAGAATCCTGACAACACCATCGGCACCTTGATCTGCAACAAGTCGGCATCCGAACAGACTCTGGTTTACGGTGCTATGAACTACACTGTCAATCTCAAGATTCCGGCAAAGAGCATCGCTTCGGCAATATGGAATAACAAGTAATTTGAAGAATATGAAAATCAAAAACATAGCATATCTTTGCGCAGCTATTGCAATGGCTGCTGCCTGCGAGGATGATCCTACGTTCGTACGTGCGGAAAAGGGACCGGAAATGGCAATCCTCTCCCAGACCGAGTCCACCTATATGGGTGCAGGTGTCAATGTTTCTGTGAAACTCACGGACAAGGACTTCGCACTCTCAACCATAAAAGCATATCTCTATTACGGCGAGACCGAAGTGGCCTCCACGACTGTCAGGACCAAGACAGAGGGCCAGTATGACATCAGCCTCAAGGCTCCTCTTCTGAAAGACATACCGGATGGGACGGCAAGTCTCGTGCTGAAAGCGCAGAATGTGGGCCTCGGCATCACTGAGACCACATTGGACGTGGCTCTCAGGCGCCCGGATTTCGACACATTCAACATAGTGGACGAGAACGGGAAGAGTTACAAGATGACGAAGACCGGAGATTACACTTACGAGTGCACCGAGAACTTCCCTGCATACGTCAACGCCAACGCAGTGTCTCCGGAATTCAATGGAGGAGAGACAATCGTGCTCGGCTGGGACGGATCCGGCCTGACCTCCTCATCAGAGGAACTGATTCCGTTCGGAGCGAGCATCCCGGGCTATTACACTATCAAGATTGACCTTATGAAACTCACTGTCTCCCCTACCGGAAGCGCGGCCGTGGTATCAATCGCACAGTACAGGCAGGGCCAGACAATGGAGTTCGGCAACGTTGTCAGCATCGAGAACTGGAATCTAGACCCGGATTTCTTCTCCATTTCCGAGGACAAGAAATCAGTGACATTCCGCGCGGTTGACGGCTTCTACAAGATGGCGTACGACACCAAGGAGATGTTCATCAAGGTGGAGCCTGTTGACGAGAACGGAAGTCCCATGACACTTTCAGCCGACGGAACAGGAGCCGTATGGGCAATCGGTTCAGGACTCGGCAAACCGGCAATCGGGCCAAGCTGGAACACGGAAGACGGAGCATACCCTCTTGCCAGGATTCAGGACAAGGTCTATGAGTTCACTCTCGCAACACCCGGCCAGCTCGCAATCTCAGGCTCTGAGTTCAAGTTCTTCCACCAGAAGGGCTGGGGCGGTGAGTTCGCCACATCTGATTACAAGAGTGTCAATATCGGACCGGCTTTCACAATGGACGCATCTTCCGGAAACATAAAGGCTGCGAATCTCACTGCCGGCAAGGGCTACAAGTTCACTCTTGACCTGACCGAGGGAGTCAATGCCGCAAAGCTCAGCTGCGAGGAAGTAGAGGTGGCAGGCGGAGGACTGGAAATTACCGTCAACGGAGAGAAAGCCCTCAAGATGTCCTCAAGCGTTTACAAGGTGCCTGCCGTAAAAGTCGAGAAGAACAGCATCATCACGTTCTCCGGCATTGACAATCCTCTCGAATGGATTATTGACAATGACCATTTCGAACTGACAGCCGAAGGACTG
>JAQXHU010000112.1 GCA_029007435.1 Bacteroidales bacterium | reverse complement strand
GTGCGACTTCCTCGAGGCAGTCGACACCCACGACGAGTCCAAGCTCACGAGCAACATCGACGCCTCAATCGAAAGCCACGTTATGGGCTTCCGCGCCGAGAAGAGCCGTCTCTCCAACAAGAAAGTCGTTGTAAACAAATAGATTGCAATACTATGAAAAAGTTTGTCAGATTATCGCTTCTTTTGGCGGCCCTGCTGGCCGCCGGAGCCTGCGGAAAGAGACACACTCTGCGCATTGTCACCTACAATGTAGGAGTGTTCCACAAAGCAGACACCAACACTATCAAGATGGTGGCCGATATGATGAATGAAATCGGAGCGCAGGTGCTCTCGATCAATGAGCTGGACAGCTGCGCTGTCAGGACCGGGAATGAATACCAACTGGATTCTTTCGCCCGCGAACTTGGCGGATGGAATTACAGGTATGCCTCGTCAATTGACTTTCAGGGAGGCCGTTACGGTATCGGAATAGCTTCCGAGCCTGGTCTTGAGATTCTTGATTTCCACAAGATTTTCCTGCCGAGGGAGCACAATGGTGAGCAGAGAGTTCTCGCTGTGGCTGAGTTCAAGGATTTCATCTTCGCCTCGACGCATCTGGATTTTTCGAACAAGGAGGATCAGCTTCAGCAGGCTGTCACTGCGACTTCCTGGATAAAAGAGCGTTATGTGAAATGCGGAAAGCCTGTGTTCCTCTGCGGAGATATGAATGCGGCTCCGGATTCCGAGACAATGAATGAGTTCCGCAAGGACTGGACCATCATTTCCGCTCCGGATTTCACCATTTCGGCTTCAAGACCGCATCTCTGCATTGACTACATAATGCTGCTGAACGGCACTGCCAAATGCAATGTGATTGAGTCAAGCGCTCCCGTGGATTTCAAGACGGGAGATGTGAAGATAGCATCCGACCATCTGCCTGTCATCGCAGTCGTCGAGTGGTAATCTGGGGAATAATTCTCTCGCAGCCCGGCCGTGATTCGTTTCGCGGCCGGTTTTTTTGACGGTCACGCTATGGCCCTTTCTGAGCACTGAAGGTCGGCCTGTTGTGCCCGAGGGTGTGTTTTAAAGGTGGCCAGTCACGCGATTGTGCCCTGCAGCGCATACATCGATGTCCCGCGTGACCGTGACAATGCCGATTGGCGGAGAGCTCAACAATGCTGGGTGCGTGACCGTGACAATGCCCCGTGTCTGAACTCGTGACAATGCCGCAATGGGAGCCGGGTGGCGGAACCCCGGACGCATTGTCGGGAGACTTCCGCCCGGCCGGGACCGTAGCGTTGCCCCCTGCCAGAGGTTGCAACAAAGCCGCAAGCTCGGGACTTCCGCTCGGCCGGGATTGCAATTAGAGCGGAACCGGAAGGGAATATATCAAAAAATTGCGTAATTTTGTAGATTGAGTTAAAATTCATTCATCGATGATTACATTCGGATACAACAGCAAGTTCAGCGGAATTCTCCGCTCCCTTTGCGCAATCGCCATAGGAATGGTGATGATTGTCAGCAACAATGCGACAGTCACGGTAGTCAGGATAATCGCGGCGTTTCTCTTCGCCGCGGGTGTCGTGTCATTTGCATACGGATATATCAACCGCAAGGACGGAGCGATGAGCCTGATGACAGTCAATGCGGTGGTGGATATTGTGATAGGCCTGCTGCTCTATCTGTTTCCTTCAGGCGTCGCAGGCATTATTGTCACACTCATCGGCATTGCCCTGCTCATTTTTGCGGTCCTGCAGCTTGTCGTGCTTTCGGGAACATTGTCCCTTGTCGGCTTGGGCGGCTTCCCGGTTTTCCTCTGCATCATTGCGATTGTCGGAGGTATAACCCTGCTGTTCAATCCGTTCTCCGAGAGAGTGATGAGCATTTTGGCGGGGGCCTTCCTTATGGTCTATGGCATCTCGGACATCATTTCAATGTTCAGGGTCGTCAAAGCCAAGGAGGCTTACGAGATAAAGTTCAGCCAGCAGGATGCGAGCGGCTCCGAAGATGCTGAAGTGCAGACTGGTCTCACTGATGTCAAAGACGTTGAATACCATAAGGAATAGCTGAATGATTCCTCAGGATACCGTTGACCGGATAATCGACTCTGCGCAGATAGTGGACGTCATAAGTGACTTCGTCTCTCTTAAACGAAGGGGGGCGAACTATGTCGCCTGCTGTCCGTTCCACAATGAGAAGACCCCGTCATTCTACGTGTCTCCGGCCAAAGGCATATACAAATGCTTCGGCTGCGGGAAATCCGGCTCTGCCGTAGGTTTCGTGATGGAGCAGGAGCACTGCTCCTACGCCGAGGCTCTGCGCTATCTGGCCAAGAAATACAATATCGAGATCATAGAAGAGGAGCAGTCTGCTGAGGAGATTGCCAAACGCCAGTACAAC
>JAQXHU010000111.1 GCA_029007435.1 Bacteroidales bacterium | reverse complement strand
CTTTGATTCCGATCCGGTATCTGTGCGAGATATTCTCAAGTATGTCCCGGAGCGCCACATTGTCAAAGGCGATTTCCTTCTCATACCAGCGGCAGCATTCCCCGGCGCGGACATATGACACCTCGGTCTGTCCGTCTTTTTTGGAGAATCTCTGGTTGGGCTTCAGGATAATGCTTTCCCCAGATGTCCTGTCCTCTATCTGGACCGAGCCGTTTCGGAGAATGATGTCTGTGCTGTTTTCCCCATTGTAGCTGCAGGCGTTGAACGAAGTTCCCAAAACCTTCACTTCCATATTTCCGTTCATCTTGATAATGAATGGCTTGCTTTCGTTTCTGGTAACTTCGAAAAATCCTTCGCCTTCAAGAGTGACTCTCCTTTTGTGCCTGTCGAAACGGCTGTCGTACCTGAGGTGGCTGTCTTTGTTCAGCCATACTCTGGTGCCGTCAGGCAGGGAATACTTGCCGATATTCTCATCGGAAGCCATAAGGACGGTCTCTTTGCCATAGTCTCCGAGGATTTCCGCAGCGAAAAATCCGGAAATGAACAGGACAACGGCAGCGGCGGCAGCGGCAATGTATCTCATCACCGGCCGTTTGCGTTTGATACTGCTTTCGCTTCCGATTCTTCTGTGGAGTTCTTCAAGATTGGCAGGAAGGTCGAAGTCTCCTTTGTCTGCCGGAAAACTGTTCCAGTGCCCTTCAAGAATCCGGATCACCCATTCGTCGTCTCCGTGGCGGGAGAGCCAGTCCCTGAACTCGTTTTCCAGTTCTTCCGGGATTTCAGCTCCGCTGAAGAAAAAGTCAAAAATCTGTCTGTAGTCCTCGGAACTCATTTATTCGGATTTCTGTTTGAATGTGTATGTCCCGGAGTAGGTTCCGGCTTTGATTCTGATGGTTCCGGTCCTTTCGGCTCCGGAATTGTTTGGAGAGATGCTGATGACGGATTCGCTGATTCCCTGTCCGCCTTTCGCCGGTTCGACAGTGAACCAGTCTTCTCCCTCAAGACTCCAGCCGCAGGTGGCGAAGATGGTTACCGCCTTCGTCGCTCCCTGGGCAGGCTGTGCTGGAAGGACTGTCTGGATCACGGCTGTGTCGTGAATCTCGGATTCGTCCTCCTTCTGGCACGCCACTGACAGAAGCAATGGTGTGACAATGAGTGACAATAATGATAAACGATGTCTCATAGTGCGATTAATTATGAAATACTTGTCTGTGTTTTGCGGTTCTTTCCACATCGGAATTGAATCGTTTCATAATAAAGACACTTGAGACGGGCAGTATGCTAAACTCAACTTGAATTTTTATTGCGGATGCAAAATTTGTGTATCTTTGTATGTCTCATTATCAATTATAATATGGACCAGGGTTTTGTTTCAAAGTGCGGGATGAAAGCTTTTCTGGCGGCTGCCGTGGCGGTCAGTTTGATGTCGTGCTCGCCATCCGGAGGCTGGAGCGTGGAAGAAAAGTCACTTATTGCCGGTGAAGGGCATATTATGAGAGTCCTGACAGTTGATGATTATGAGGATTCTCTGTTTTTGAGAAGGGAGACGCTGGAAATGACTCCGGCGATGGTGGCATCGGAGGAATACCGGCTGCTGGCAGGAAAAATGGTTGCCACTGTGACCTCTCCTGAGCAGGGCGGAGTCGGGATAGCGGGTCCGCAGGTTGGAATATCGAGGCGGGTGGTCGCAGTGCGGCGCTTTGATATTGAGGGAGAACCATTCAGGGTATATCCGAATATAAAGATAACGGCGCGCAGAGGACCGGATGAATGCGGCCCTGAAGGATGTTTGAGCGTGCCCGGGCGCTGATTTGTCCGGACAGTCATCGATATTCCGGAAGATTTTCTGTAAGTTTGCATAAGTAAACTTGTGACCGATGAATGAATTATCTGACAGATATCTTGTTATGCAGCTCGCCAAAGGCGGGAAAGATGCTTATAATGAGCTGTTTGCCAGATATTATTCTAAAGTGAGGCGATTTCTGGCATCCGTGCTGTTTTCGGAAGAAGGAGTGGATGACCTTGCCCAGAATGTTTTCCTTAAGATATGGGAGAAGAGGAGCGCATTGACAGGAATTAAATCGCTGGATGCCTACATTTTCGCAATTGCGCGAAATGAGGCCTGTGATTATATCCGGCATAATGCCGTGAAGAAAAAATTCGTTGATTCTGCCGGAGACATTGAAGAATATATGTGCGACCTTCAGATTTCGTATGACACTGAAAAGATAGAGGAAATAGTCAACAAGTGCGTTTTGGCAATGCCACACCAGAGGCAGGCCTGCTACAAGATGAGCCGCGAGGGGCATCTCTCCAATCAGGAAATCGCTGACAACCTGAATATATCCAAAAGAACTGTGGACCGTCATATCTCTATGGCCCTGAAAGATATAAAGAGAGCAATCGGGGGAGTCCTTTCAGGATATGCGTTATTTATAATGTCCTCCTGGATATAAACACAGGGATTATGGATCAGTCGTTATATCAATATTCACTTTGTATTGCATTGCCGTTGATGCTGTTTTTCGGCTTCGATATGCTGTTCGCCCGCGTCCCCGACAAAAGCAAGTTCTTCAATTTTCTGCTATCCCGCAGACTGATGGGAACAGCCCTGCTCATCCTTGCGGCAAACTATGCAGTGCACTTTTTCTTTGCCCTCAGGCTTAAAGATTTGAATGCCACCATATTGGCCAATATGGCAACATACTTTCTCTGCTATTGGCTGTTCAGTTCGGCCCTGATGACACTTTTGGACGACAATTATGTCACGGGAAAACGGTTCTCTTGCCACCTGATTCTGTGGTTTGCATTTACTGGATTGGCTGCCGCTGAATACATCCTGCCTGAGGATTCCGCCTTTTGGGCGACAAGATCCCTCGCCCTGTTATTGGTGCTTTACGGTCTTTTCCTTTCCATCCGTCTTCTGCGCACATACAAAAATGCCGTGAGGATGTTTGAAAATACGCATTCGGACGATATCGGGGCATATATCAGCTGGTTGTCAGTCTTCACCTACTGGGCCGTCATATTCGGAGTCAGTTGCGCTCTGCTGACTTTCCTGCCTGACAAGTATATATTCATCTGGGTATTGTCGGCTGTGCCTTTCTACATATATCTTTATTGCTGTTATCAGAACTATATGTTCTTTTATGAGAAGGTTGACGATGCCCTGAAGGATGATATCGGGATGCATAAGGAAGATCAGGTCCAGCAATCTGACGGTGCCGATAATGAAGATGTTCCTGTCTATCATTCTGACATCGCGCCGCGTATAGAGGAATGGATAAGGAACGAAGGATACTGCAAGCCGGGCCTTACGCTGAATGAGCTGTCGGTGCAGCTCTGCACAAACCGCACTTATCTGTCTGAATATATAAACAGTGTATATAAGATGACTTTCCGGGAATGGATCACGGATTTGCGTATCGAGTGCGCAAAGCGCCTGATGGTGCAGAACCCGGGACTGCGGGTGCAGGATATTTCCGTGATGTCAGGCTTCCTTTCGCTGAGCCATTTCTCAAGGACATTCCGTGAAAAAGAAGGCTGCTCTCCGGCCAGATGGAGCAAAACCAATTCCGAATAATAAGGCTTCATTCGCATTGCGGAATTGTGGAAACGTCAAAAATTTGCCATCCCGTCAAATAGTGGATGGCAAATTTGTTTCCACGCCAGAGTATTTACTATATTTATCAATAATTTCAATTCTTCAATTTTCACGGATCAATTTCCAAAACGAATAAATATGGCTATTAAAAATTTCGCAACGTACAGGACATTGCTGAACTGCACCATTGTTTCAACCGCATTTCTTCTCACCGCCTGCAGTGAAAAAGGTTCGGACATTCCGTCTCCGACACCGACTTCGAATCCGGCAGGCTTGATAGAAGATCCTGAGAAATTGGCAATGCTTTATTCTCTGACAGATCTTGAGGTCGACAAGGGACGCATATATGAAATGACATATACCGTGGATTACAAACTGGATGAAGCCCTGAATGCGGGGATTGTCGGAACGAACTCCCTCCAGCAGTTTGCAATGACTCACCTTATGGACCGTAAGTCACCCAAGCCTCTAAGCATGCGTTACGATGCCGGGTGCAGCGCTTTTGCATGCACTGACAAAGATTCCAAGGATTTTCTTATGGGACGCAACTTCGACTTCAACCACAAGAATGAGAAGGGCGAGCGTATAATGATACCGGCTATAGTTGTCCATACCGCCCCTGCAGGAGGAAAGAAGTCTGTTTCTTTCGTCGACGGCCAGTTTGTATTCTTGAATAGCGGGTTCTATACAGACGGGGACACTGACCTCTCTATTTTGATGGCCCTGCCATATCTTCTCCTTGACGGAATCAATGAGGACGGATTTGCAATCAGTGTCCTCAAACTCGACGGCAATCCGACCCGCCAGCATTACTCTGACAGGAAAAACATTTTCACTACTGTTGCAATGCGTATGCTCCTTGACCGTGCCAGCACAGTCGGGGAGGCGACGAAAATGCTGGAGCAGTACAATATGTGTATGGATGACGACGAGGCGAGCTACCATTTCTTTATGGCCGACGCCACCGGCGATTATGCGATTGTGGAATATACTTTCAAGGAGGGCGAGGAGTATCCGACTGAAATGGAAGTTCTCAAGGGAGATGATGTATGGCGCTATGTCACAAACTTCTATGCATCTCCGTCAATGGTGGATTCTCCGGACGGAAGCGTGATTTCAACTCACGGCAAATGGCGTTATGACACCCTGAAGGTCAATCTGGCAAAATGCCAGTACAAGCTGAATCCTGTACAGGCGATGGCTTTGCTTGACAAGGTCGCGCAGGGCCCTGGTGATGAAGAGCAGAAGTCCACCGGTTTCACCCAGTGGTCCGAGGTCTATAATCTCAGCAAGAAGACAGTCAAGATGTCCATCCTCAGGGAGTTCGACAAGACATTCAAGTTCAAGGTAAAATAGATTAACTGATTTAGAAACATATGAAAAAAATATCAATCATAATATTGGCGATGGTCTCCCTCGCCGTGTCGTGCTCGAAGGATCAGTTCGGCGATGACTCCGGAAAACCGGACAAGGTCAAGGACGCCGTGTATTTTGCCGGTACGCTCCCTTCACTCATCGACAAGGCTCTCCGGATGAATCTTGGCCAGATCACCACAAATCCTGACAATGCCAGGGTGATTGTGGTGAAGTCATCTGACCTGTCCACGTATGAAGACCTTGTCAGCAGCGCCTGGGAAGAAGGCAAAGTCATTGTCGAGGTAGAGCCGGAATTGGATTCGCACGAGAAATTCTGGTCTGCGCTCGAGGCCCCCTCCCTCATGTCTCTGGACGATGATGACCCGCCATTGCTCATAGCTGTACGGAGATATTCAAGTTTCATCCTGCACAATCCTCTCTCGCTCGATGAGTATATGTCAGACAATGAGGTGGAGAGCGAAACCGGGACGGCGTCTGATGAGTCCTGGGATGTGGAACTCGGACCTGTGGGCATAGAAGCTGACGAGGAGTATCTGAGTTCCAGATTGTCCTCGTTCGTGGAATGGACAAATGAGCATTCCCAGCCTGCGCCCCCTTCCAATGAAGAGATTTCAGGCTATCAGAAGTTCAACGGGGACCTCTCGTCGTTTATCTCCGACGAAGAGTACACCCAAAGAATTACAGCGTCGTTCCCGGTCGGAGCCGACAAATACAAGTTGTGCAAGCTGGCCTCATCAGATCCGGATATCATCTCAAGGCATTCCGAGGTCAATGTGCTCATCACCATAACTCCTCTTTACGCTTATGAGGAGAACGGCAGCAATGCCGGCGACTACTATTTCGTGACAATCTCCGTCATTTCCAAGAACGAAAAACTCTTCGGCACCTACAAACAGAAGCACGGTGGAGTGTGGACGATTGCGCACGCATTCTACAGCGAGGATATACATTGGACTGCGGATATCTGCAAGCTCAACGGCAATAAAGCGGATTTTATGGACAATCACCGGCCGTCACCGGCTTCGACATCCGGCTCGACCACATATACTTCTGCACATACCACGACATTGAATGTCACGGGGCAGGGAGGAGCTTCAGGAGGAAAGCCTGCAGGCACTCTCACAGTCGGAGGTACGTTCTCATGGAGCAACAGTGAGTCAAGACCGATGTCGGATATGTCAATCGAGATGGATACGGACGGCCCAAGAGTCCAGTATCACTTCCTCAGCCACAACTTCTCCCATAAGGACAATGCGAGAAAGGCAGTGCCGGCGCTTGCCAGGACTGACCAGGAGTGTATCAGCAGCTGGTGCTGGCACGTGACGGGCCTTAAAGACTATGACATCTCCCAGTTCTATTTCCACTTCCATCTGGATCCTCTGTACGGCTATATGTACCGTCACACATCCTGGTGGGCGGAAGGCCACGACAGGCATGGTGTGCAACTTCTTCCGGAAGACAAGAGGGACTGGACATTCGCTATCAATCGGCCTGACAGAAGGAAGTTGGGCATTCTTGACCTCAAGTGCACCGATGATTCATATGTTTCAAATGTCCAGGTCATCAATGGCGCAGGTGAGGTGAAAGCCACGGCTCTTTCTGCTTATGAACAGAATGTGCATCTTAATTTCCAGCTGCCTGTGGGCAATTACAAGATTGAGTATTATGCCAAGAGCGGTAATTCAGGTTCCGGCGCGGGGAAGAAATACCGCATCGGCAATCTTACAGTTTCAAC
>JAQXHU010000110.1 GCA_029007435.1 Bacteroidales bacterium | reverse complement strand
CCTTTCAATACCTTGTCTGTATCAAGAGTGGTCTTTACCTCAAGTTTCTTCGCCTTTTCAAGAGCATCTGAAGGAATGCAGTAAACGTCCTTGATATAGGTCTGCGGAACAATCCTGAGGCTGACGCTTCTGTGGATTCCGCCCGGTTCGAGGTAGTCGATTCTTTTGGGACCCATTTCCGCTCCCTGGGGAGGAACATTGCTCCAACGGCTGTCAACCGCAACTGTGAGGACGTTCTCTTTCTGTATATAAGGGGTGATGTCGTACTCGAACGGAAGATATCCGCCGAGATGTGAAGGCAGCCTGTGGCCGTTGATTGAAGGTGCAGCGCCGACCAAGACGCCATCGAAGTGAAGAATCACCCTCTGGTCTTTGCCGATAACCGGCATCGGGAAGTGGTTGCGGTAGCCATAGACATACTGCCAGCCGTTCACATCCCAGTTCTGCCAGGACAGTTTGTTGACACAATGGGGGATTGTGATTTTCTCGAATCCCGAGTCATCGAATCCCGGATTATAATACGCCTCCTTGAACACTCCTCCGAACAGCCAGTTGTTGTTCAGCGGAATTACGTATGATTTCCCGGTGTTGACAATTCCAGCGCTCGCGCTCAATGCGGAAGCCAGGAAGGCTGCGCACAAAAGCAGTTGCGCTTTGATAAATTTTGTTTTCCTGAACATAATGATTATCTGATTTGTATTTTGATTATCAATGCCGTAGCCGGTCTGCAACGGAATGTGAGCCCGTCCGCTTTCTCCCAGTTTGCGTTCAATGGCTTGGACCCGGATATTTCCGATCCTCCGAGAGTGGCTTTCAATGACAGCGGACTGTCTTCAGGAGAGGCGAGGAGCATCGTCCTGATGTCCGAAGCCTCTTTGTCGAGCTCAATGTCCACTTCGACTTCTTTTCCATTGTTGCCGTATTCTTTGTTGATCAGGGTCAGGTAAATCTCGTTTCCGTTCCTGACAGTGTAGTATGTGATGTTCACCTGGCCTCTGTTTTCAGCCGTGACTGGCTGGACATATCCGGTCCCGCCGATACTGAATGCGGCTATGCCGTAGCCCACCGGGTTCACGTACAGGCTGCCTGTCTCTGTGTCCATACCAATCGGGGCATTGAGCACCCATTGTTTGTTGTGGAAATCCACGCCGGAGCATTGATGCTCTGACCACCAGTGAAGATAGTCCAATGCGAAGAGGGCTGTCGCAAAACAGTTGCTGCCGCCTTCAAGCCCTCCGCTGAAACTGTTCGACTCGGACAGCCTGTATGCTTCTCCAAGTTCCATAACTGGTTTTGCGACAGCATGATGCAGGGCAGGATATTCTTTGTTCGTCCAGGATCTTGACAGCATCTTGCTGACCATCCGGGACGGCTCCAGCTGTTGTCCGGCCGCATCCTGGCCTACATAATTGTGCGTTGAAATGTATTTGACCAGACCCGAATTCATCAGGTCACCGGCGAAGTTGACACTCCAGGATTTTCCGTTCCAGTCTGTGTTTTTAGCTCCTGTCACTGGATAGTTCGACCCGGTGTCCGGGCCTGTGAACACTGCTTCCGGTACGGCGGACTTTATTATGTTGGCAAAGCTTGTCCATTTGTCCATGTATGAGGGATAGTCTTTTATATCAGGGTCTGTTTTGTGATATGAATCCCAGTCCGGTTCGTTCCCGATGGAGAAGCAGTCAAGGGCATCGGAATAATTGTCCCATATATATCCGGCGATTTCAGCATTGTGCGCGCTGTCTCCGTTCAGGAGCCTGAATGAGTAAACAACCTTGAGTCCTGCGGCCCGTGCGAATGCGAACAGATGATCTATGTCCTCATAGCCAGGCTCGATTTTATTGGAGTCAACAGACCCGCCTCCTACCCGCAGGTGCTTGATTCCCAACGTCTTGAAAATCTGTATAGTCTCGGGATTGTCCGCACTTATGAAGTGCCCGCCATATCGGGTGTAGCCGGCGTTGTCCTTGCGCAGGCAGCCCGTTTCCACACTCAGTCCGTTGAATTCAGCCGGAATCAGTTTCCCTGTCTCTCCGGTATTAATCCTTATCTCAAGAACAGGAGCAGACTCTTCGGTGCCTGTTCCTTCAGGGTCTGAACCGGAACAGCCCGCTACGGCCAGGCATAGAAGGACAGCTATCTGTTTTCCAATTGTCATATCATGCAGTTTTTCACAATTTAGCTTCAATATATATGAACATATAGAATTTTGTGCAAATATAGCAGATAATAATTAGAAAACAAATATATGTTGATTTTCAAATCAAAAACAGCAAGGTTATGTCAGTTTTTATAACTATATTCGCCATCCTCATAGAATATAAACTATAACGATAATAATCAATGATGAGAAAAGCATTAACATTATTGCTGGGCCTTGCCGCTGTATCGGTGGCAGCCTACGCGCAGGCGTGGCAGCCTGCCGGTGAGACAATCAGGACAAAGTGGGCAGAGGAAGTGAATCCTGCCGCTCCTCTTCCTGAATATCCGCGTCCGCAGATGGTCAGAAGCCAGTGGCAGAATCTGAACGGACTTTGGGATTACGCAATTACTTCTGCTGATGCCGACAGTTTCACCAGCGAGGGGAAGATTCTTGTGCCTTTCGCAGTGGAGTCATCCCTTTCGGGCGTCGGCCGTATGGTGGGCAAAGACCAGGCTCTCTGGTACGAGCGGACATTCGATGTCCCTAAAAACTGGAGGGGAAAGAGAGTTCTTCTGCATTTCGGTGCAGTGGACTGGAAGGCTGACATATATGTGAACGGAAGCAGGGTGGCCGGCCATACAGGAGGCTACACTCCGTTCAGCATTGATGTCACATCACTTGTTAAGAGCAAGGGCAATATCCTGAAAATCAGAGTCTGGGATGCTACCGACAACTCCTGGCAGCCAAGAGGAAAGCAGGTGAATGCACCTCAGGGAATCTGGTACACTCCTGTGACCGGAATCTGGCAGACAGTCTGGATGGAGGCCGTGCCTGTGACATCAGTCGAGTCTTATTACGCTGTGTCGGACATAAAGGCTGGGACGCTCTCCGTGGATGTGAAGACTGCAGGCGTGCTGCCGGGTGACAAGGTGAATGTGGACCTGCTCGAAGGCGGAATCGGCTACAGCGCCGAGGCTCCTTCCGCAAAAGTGCTTGCCTCCGCAGAGGCTGCTGACGGAAAAGCTGTAATCAGCGTTCCTGACATGAAGCTCTGGTCTCCGGACAGCCCGTATCTCTATGGCTTGAAAGTCAGCATTATCCGCAAAGGCAAAGTGGTTGACTCCATCGACGGTTATACAGCGCTCAGGGAGATTTCGGTATGCCAGAAGCCGAGAGAGAACAAGAGAATGGCACTCAACGGAGAAGAACTTTTCCATTTCGGACCTCTTGACCAGGGATGGTGGCCGGACGGACTTTATACCGCTCCGACAGACGAGGCTCTCCGTTATGACATCGTAAAGACCAAGGAATGGGGCTTCAATATGATACGCAAACACATCAAAGTGGAGCCTGCGAGATGGTACTATTATGCTGATGTAGAGGGAATTCTCGTATGGCAGGATATGCCTTGCATCGCGGACCATTCAAGAGATGTCCTTTCAACCCGCGACCCTGAGATAGCCAAAGGGCAGAGCAACAAGTGGTCTCACGACAGCTTCCTTGGCGGCACCGACTGCATCGTCCCTCAGGAGTGGAAGAACAATTATTACAAGGAGTGGTCAGAAATCATAGACGCACTCAAAGGTTTCCAGTGCATTGTCGTCTGGGTGCCGTTCAATGAGGCCTGGGGCCAGTTTGACACCAAGGCTGTGGTGGACTTCACCCGCAAACTTGACCCTACCAGGCTTATCAACCAGTCCTCTGGCGGAAACTTTGAATTCTGCGGTGACATCCAGGACTGCCATCATTATCCCCAGCCTGCTATGAACGCAGTGGAAGGCAAACTTGTGAACGTCCTCGGTGAATACGGCGGAATCGGCTTCCCTGTGGAGGGCCATCTCTGGAAGAAGGACAAGAACTGGGGTTATGGCGGTGTGAAGAAAAGCGCCGAAGAGGTCCTGGTGCAGTATGAGGAATTCGCTGAGATTCTCAAGCATTATATCCATTGTGGAACTGCTGCGGCTGTATATACCCAGACCACTGACGTGGAAGTTGAGGTCAACGGCATTATGACCTATGACAGAATCGTGAAGATTGACGAGAAGAAATTCAGGGAAATCAACACCTCGGTCATCAATACATTGAAATAATTGCTTTGCATTTACAGTACAGGGAGCGGTCTCTTCGGATTCCGCTCCCTTGATTTGTATATTGCCGCTATTACAATTTCGATGAAAGAAGGCGGCTGAGAGTGCTCGGCTCGATGCCAAGATATCCGGCGATTTTCTTCTTCAGGGCTTTGCTGAACAATTCCGGATTTTCATTGAACAGGTTGAGAAGCCGCTCTTTGGCGTCATCCCGAATGAAACTCTCCAGGCGGGAGCAGATGGTTCCCAGCCCCCTGTGGAGCAGTCTTATGTACCAGTCCGCCACTTCCGGATGCCTGAGAGTCTCCGAGTCAATCACTGCGGCGCTGCTGTTCTTGCACATAATATAAAACTCCCTGGCCGGTTGTCCGTTCACCAAAGTATGGCTGTCCGTGACGACGAATCCCGGACTCTGGATGTAAATGTATCTTCTCTCCCCGTTCTTGTTGATGCAGTAAGAATCGGCGATTCCTTTCAGTATGATGTAAATGTTATAGTTCACATCTCCCGGCTTGATGACAGCCGTGTCTGCCTCATATTCTATATAATTGAAATCTTTTCTGAGGATTGCGAAGCATCCTGCTTCCATTTTAGTGACATTGAGAAGAAGTTTTTCGTTTTCGCTCAAGTTAGTCGACCCCGTGTTTATTGGACCGGGTTTTTGGATTTCCATATCGTTGTTGTAATGTGACCGCTGCAAATTTCGGGGTTATTATTCATCTTTCCAAATATTTATCCGCCTTTGCATTTGAAAATGCGGCGAAATAAGAGTATATTTGCAGACGTTTTCATCCCGGGCGGAAAGTCCGGAAAAAATTAATTGACCGTATGAAAGTTGCGATTTTAATGGGTTCCACGAGTGATTATGACGTAATGTCAGCCGCCGTGGAGACGCTTGACGCTTTCGGCGTCCCGTATGAAAAGCGAGTGATAAGCGCTCACAGGACTCCTGATCTGATGTTCGAGTATGCCCGGTCAGCCAGGGCCAACGGCATTGACGTGATTATTGCGGGAGCAGGCGGAGCGGCCCACGTGGCAGGGGTCATTGCAGGACTGACCACTGTTCCGGTAATCGGAGTGCCTATAAGGACGCAGACGATGGGCGGTCTGGATTCGCTTCTTTCCATAGTCCAGATGCCAGGAGGGATACCGGTGGCGACGGTGGCCATCAACGGAGCGAAGAATGCGGCCCTCCTTGCAGTTCAGATGCTTGCGATAAAACACGGGGATCTTGCGGCCAAACTTGAAGAGTTCCGGAAAAAACAGACCCAGAAAGTATTGGATGCGGAAATCTGATGGAAAACAAATACAAAATACGATGTGGCGTGTTCAGGAGTCTATAAGACTGCCGGAGAACACGCCACCTGCGTTTAAAACACAATATAATCAACAATAAGGTAATACAGATATGAAGAATTACCGCATTTACGTGGAAAAACATCCTGAATTTCAGGTAGAGGCAGCGAGCCTCAGGGCGGAATTGAACGAGAACCTCCAGCTGGAGCTGAAGAGCCTCAGGCTGCTTAATGTCTATGATCTCTTCGGGTTCACTCCTGAACTCCTGGAGAAGAGCCGTTACAGCGTTTTTGGAGAAATAGTGACGGACAATGTATCGGACACCTGCGACCTTGACAGCGCAAAGTACATAGCCGTCGAGTATCTTCCGGGCCAGTTCGACCAGAGGGCGGCCTCGGCTGTGGACTGCGTGAGGCTGATCGATCCGAAAGCCGATGTCCGCATCAAGAGTTCCAAACTCATCATTCTTGACCGGGACACGGACGATAATACAATAGCAAGAATCAAGCATTATTATATCAATGCTGTGGAATCCAGGGAGAAAGACTTGAGCAAACTCTCTGATACTGAGCAGGCTGCTGTAAAGCCGGTGCCTGTCCTTGAAGGTTTCACTGCGATGAAAGAGGAAGACTTCGATCCATATTGCCGTAAAATGGGACTCGCTATGAATGCTGATGATCTCAGGGAAGTCGTGAAGTATTTCACAGAGGAGGGCAGGGATCCGAACGAGACAGAGCTCAGGATTCTTGACACATACTGGAGCGACCATTGCCGCCACACCACATTCACCACTGAACTTGAGGAATACGGGGTGGAGGACTCATTCGCTAAAGAGGAGATAGACGGCACATTGAAACTTTACTTGAAACTTCGCAGCGAGCTCGGCCGTGAGCATAAAGGCCTGAACCTGATGGATATGGCCACAATCGGAGGCCGTTACCTCCGCAAGACAGGCAAACTTGACGACTTGGAAGTGAGCGAGGAGAACAATGCCTGCAGCATATATGTTGATGTTGATGTGGACGGGCAGATTGAGAAATGGCTGCTGATGTTCAAGAACGAGACTCACAACCATCCTACTGAAATAGAACCGTTCGGAGGGGCCGCCACCTGTCTGGGAGGCGCCATCCGTGATCCTCTCTCCGGCCGCTCATATGTTTACCAGGCAATGCGCGTGACGGGAGCGGGAGATATCTATAAACCTGTGGCAGAGACACTTCCGGGCAAGCTTCCGCAGCGCGTGATTTCCCGCAAGGCTGCTCACGGATATTCCAGCTACGGCAATCAGATTGGCCTTGCTACCACACACGTAAGGGAGATATACAATGAAGGCTACACTGCCAAGAGACTAGAGGTAGGCGCCGTCGTGGGCGCCGTGAGAGCAGACAAAGTGCGCCGCGAGTCTCCTGCCCCAGGAGATGTTGTCCTGCTTCTCGGAGGCCGTACCGGGCGTGACGGTATCGGAGGTGCCACCGGCTCGTCAAAAGAGCATACCGAGGAGTCTCTTGAGACCTGCGGCAGCGAGGTCCAGAAGGGTAACGCACCGGAGGAGCGCAAGCTTCAGCGTCTTTTCCGCCGCTCGGAAGTCACCCGCCTCATCAAGAAGTCCAACGACTTCGGAGCCGGCGGTGTGAGCGTGGCAATCGGGGAGCTTACGGACGGCCTGGACATTTACCTCGACCGCGTCCCGGTCAAATACAGCGGCCTGAATTCCACGGAACTGGCCATCAGCGAGTCCCAGGAACGTATGGCAGTCGTTGTGGCGGCTGCGGACGAGGAGCAGTTCAAGTCATATTGCCACAGCGAGAATGTGGAAGTTACTCACGTGGCCGATGTCACGAACACCGAGAGGATGAGGATGTTCAACGGAGGCAGGATTGTCGTGGATCTCAAGCGCAGTTTCATTGACAGCGCCGGAGCCAGGCACTATTCGAAAGCTTTGATAGGAGCTGTAGAGGACATCAATCCGTTCCGCCGTGAGATGGCGGGAGAGTCTCTGAAAGAGAAACTGATGAACAATCTGAAAGACCCCAATGTGGTCAGCCAGAAAGGCTTGATAGAAATGTTCGACTCCACCATCGGACGTTCTACCGTCCTGATGCCTTATGGAGGGGAACTCCAGCTTACCGAAACCCAGGTCTCTGTCCAGAAACTGCCTGCCGACGGATATACAGACACGGCAAGTATGATGGCGTTCGGATTCAATCCTGAGATAAGCAAATGGAGCCCGTATCACGGAGCCGCATACTCGATGGTCGAGGCCTGCGCCAAAGTAGTCGCAGCCGGAGGACATTACGAGAAAATGAGGTTCTCGTGCCAGGAATATTTCGAGAGAATGACCCAGGACCCGAAAGTGTGGGGCAAGCCTATGAGCGCTCTTCTCGGCTCTCTGAAAATGCAGCTGGAACTCGGCCTCCCGTCTATCGGAGGCAAGGACTCAATGAGCGGAACGTTCGAGCATATCAATGTTCCTCCGACACTTATCTCGTTCGGTATCACCACAGTGGATGCCAACAAGGTTATCTCGCCGGAGCTCAAGTGGGAGGGCAACAAACTTTATCTCATCAAGCACACCCCGCTTGCCAACCGTATGCCTGATGTGGCGCAGCTCAAGAAAAACTGGGCGTTCGTCACAGAGCAGATAGAGGCCGGCAATATTGTTTCAGGCTGGGCCGTGGGATTCGGAGGCGTTGCCGAGGCATTGTGCAAAATGTCATTCGGTAATTCATTCGGGGTTGATGTGAGCCTTTCTGAAAGGGAGCTGTTTGATTACAGCTACGGCTCCATTGTCGTGGAGTCCGAGAACGGCATCGAGTTCGAGAATGCTGAACTGCTTGGAACAGTGACCGCAGGCATCAATGACGCGCTCCGTATCAACGGGCACAATATACCGATGTCGGATTTGATTGACAGCGCATTCTCCGGCTACGAAAGAGTTTATCCTGCCACAAGCAAACCGGATATGAAACGTCTTCTTCCGAAAGGATCTGAAGGAATCAAGCCATTCAAGGCCAGGAAGGCGGACCTCAGATACAAAGGTGAAAAAGTGGACAGACCGGTTGCTTTCCTGCCGGTTTTCCCTGGCACCAACTGCGACTATGACACCGCCAAGGCATTCAGGAAGGCCGGGGCTGACGTAAGGATGGGCGTCTTCCGCAATCTGACGGAACAGGATATATTCGACTCCATCGCCGAGATGAAAAAGAATATCGAGGAGTGCCATATCCTTGCTTTCTGCGGAGGATTCTCTGCCGGAGACGAACCGGACGGAAGCGGAAAATTCATTGCCAATGTATTGAACAATAAAGATATAGCTGAAGCAATCGAGGGTCTCATCGAGCGCGGGGGACTGATCCTCGGAATATGCAACGGTTTCCAGGCCCTGGTAAAATCCGGCCTGCTGCCATACGGGCATCTCGGATGCGTCACAAAAGACTCTCCGACATTGTTCCGAAACGACATCAACCGCCACATCTCGCAGATGGCCTATACCAGGCTCGCTTCGGTCAATTCTCCTTGGCTCGCCGGTATGAAGATTGGTGACACGTTCGCCATTCCTGTCAGTCACGGTGAAGGCAAATTCGTTGTCAATGAAAAACTTGCGAAAGAACTTATAGAGAACGGACAGGTGGCGTTCCAATATGCCGATCCTGTGGATTACGCAGTTACAATGGCCTCTCCGGACAACCCTAACGGGTCATACTATGCAATCGAGGGCATCATAAGCCGCAACGGACAGATTCTCGGAAAGATGGGACATTCAGAGCGTTACGAGAACAATCTGTTCAAGAACATCGCAGCGGATATGGAACAGCCTATTTTCGAAAATGCCGTCAGATATTTCACAGGCGAGTAGCCGCAAGAGGACAGGACAATGAATAAAACGAACATAATATATGACGGCGTTTCGATAAAGATTTTCGGAACGGATGAAGAGGACAAGGTGATAATCAGCTTCACCGACGAAATCACCGCCTATTACAAGATAAAGAAAGCTGTCATCAAGGACAAGGGCCTTTATTGCAACAACATTTCCTGTATGATTTTCCGCCACCTCATCGAAGGCGGGATTCCGGTGCATTTCATCAGGCAGATATCAGACAGGGAGCAGCTCTGCCGGAAGGTGGACGTGATTCCGATGGAGGTGATAGTGCGAAATGTGATAGCGGGCTCGATGGCCCAGCGTCTCGGAATCGAGGAGGGTATGGTGCCGGAGGAGACCATTTTCGACATATGCTACAAGTCTGACGAACTTGGCGACCCGATTATCAATGACTACCACGCCATTGCCCTCGGTCTCGCCACCCGCGGGGAACTGAATGAAATATATGGCCTTACAAAGAAAGTCAATGATATCCTGAAGCCATTGTTCAAGAACATCGGGATAACATTGGTGGACTTCAAGATAGAGTTCGGGAGGCTTCCTGACGGCAGTCTTGTGCTGGCGGATGACATTACCCCCGACAGTGCCAGATTCTGGGACATTGAGACCGGGATGAAGCTGGATAAGGACAGGTTCCGCCACGACGCAGGCCAGGTAGGCCAGGCGTACAGGACTGTATATGAAAGACTTGCATCGGTAACAAAAAATGGTATTGGCGATGAATGACATTGAACAGGCTCCATTCAGGGGCATTCACGAGGAGTGCGGCGTTTTCGGTGTCTATGGAGTGCCGAATGCGGCGGAGATAACCTATTACGGTCTCCATTCCCTCCAGCACAGGGGGCAGGAAGGATGCGGTATTGTCTCTGTCAATGACGATGGCCAGCTCAGGAGAGTCAAGGGACAGGGCCTCGTCACCGAAGTCTTCAACAATGACAACCTCTCGACCCTGAAAGGCTCTATGGCAATGGGGCACGTGCGTTATTCCACCACCGGCGGAGGCGGAATCGAGAATGTCCAGCCTTTCCTTTTCCGCCACAATTCCGGCGATTTCGCATTGGCCCACAACGGCAACCTCGTCAATTCGGTCCAGCTCCGCAAGTATCTGGAGGACAGGGGCAGCCTCTTCCAGTCCACATCCGACAGCGAGATTCTGGCCCACCTCATCAAGAAGGATCCGCTTGAGCGCAAGACCCCGAGAATTTTCCCGATAATGGAGGCCCTCAATATGATAGAAGGGGCATTCGCATTCCTGATAATGACGCAGAACCGCATCTATGCCTGCCGCGACAAATATGGATTGAGGCCATTGTCATTGGGACGTATCGGAGAAGGCTACGTGGTCAGCAGCGAGACCTGCGCATTCAGCGTGATCGGGGCCGAATATGTAAGGGATATCGAGCCTGGTGAAATCGTGACTATTGACCATCACGGAGTCCGTTCCAGGAAGTATTCCGAGTATCAGCGCCACGCAATGTGCGCAATGGAGTATATTTATTTCTCGAGGCCGGACAGCGACATTGAGAATGTCAATGTGCATACTTTCCGCAAGGAATCCGGAAAGCTTCTTTTCAAGGAGTCCCCGGCCGATGCGGACATTGTCATTGGCGTGCCAGACTCAAGTCTCAGCGCTGCAATGGGATATTCCGAGGCCAGCGGTCTCCCGTACGAGATGGGGCTCATCAAGAACAAATACATCGGCAGGACTTTCATCCAGCCGTCACAGGAGATGAGGGACAAGGGAGTGAAAATGAAACTTTCCCCAGTCCGCAGTATCGTGGAGGGAAAGAGAGTGGTTCTCATTGACGATTCCATCGTGCGGGGCACGACGTCCAGGAGGATTGTCAGGATGCTCAGGGAGGCCGGGGCAACGGAGGTTCACGTCCGGATTGCCAGCCCGATGATCAAGTCACCTTGCTTCTACGGCGTTGACATTTCCACATACGATGAGCTTCTCTGCGCGCACAGGACATTGCAGGAAGCCTGCGAGACAATAGAGGCGGATACATTGGCATTCCTCTCGGAAAGTGCCCTGTATGAGGCTGGAAAGCGGAGCGATCTCTGTCTGGCCTGCTTCAGCGGCAAATATCCGACCGCCCTCTATTCCAGCATTGAGGAGGCCAACAAGGAAGGAAAATTTTAAAATACCAAAATAATATGGCAGTAGATTATGAGAAAGCAGGCGTAAGCCTCGAAGCCGGATACGACGTTGTCCGCCGTATCAAGAAACACGTGGCTTCCACTTCCCGTACGGGCGTGATGGGAAACATCGGCTCCTTCGGAGGAATGTTCGACCTTTCAGCATTGAACATCAAGGAACCTGTACTCGTCAGCGGAACTGACGGTGTGGGAACCAAGCTCAAGCTGGCATTTGCTATGGACAAGCACGATACGATTGGCATTGACGCAGTCGCAATGTGTGTCAATGATGTCCTGGCGCAGGGAGCCGAGCCTCTTTTCTTCCTCGACTATGTCGCTGTTGGAAAGAACATTCCGGCCAAGGTTGAGGCCATTGTCTCAGGTGTTGCGGAGGGTTGCCGCCAGGCAGGTTGCGCCCTCATCGGCGGTGAGACGGCCGAGATGCCGGGAATGTACGGCGACGGGGAATACGACATTGCCGGATACACCACCGGAGTCGTGGAGAAGTCCAAGCTGATTGACGGTACGAAGGTCAAGGCCGGTGACGTGCTTGTGGGAATCGCTTCAACAGGAGTGCATTCCAATGGCTTCAGCCTTGTCCGCAAAGTGTTTGCTGATGCAGCGCTCGACCTGCACAAGGTCTATCCGGAACTCGGTGACAAGCCTCTCGGCGAGGTCGCATTGACTCCTACCCGCATCTATGTCAAACAGGTCCTCGATGTCATCCGTCACTGTGACGTACACGGTGTGGCCCACATCACCGGAGGCGGTTTCGATGAGAATATCCCGCGCATTCTCCAGGAAGGCCAGGGCATCCACGTTGACGAGGGCACCTGGGAGATTCTGCCGATTTTCCGTTTCCTCGAGAAGCACGGCAACATCAGCCATCGCGAGATGTTCAACATCTTCAATATGGGTGTCGGAATGGTTCTGGCAATGGACAGGTCAGAGGCGCAGAAAGCTATTGACATTCTTGCCGGCTATGGCGACAAAGCTTCTGTAATCGGCTGTGTGACAGACGTTCCCGGTGTGGATATCAAGTTATTGTAGGGGGGCGCTCCGTTCAGTCGAAATTATAGAAATTAACAAGATAATCATTAAAACACAATATTATGAAAGCATTGATCAGCGTAAGCGACAAGACCGGCGTAGTGGAATTCGCCCGTGAACTCGTCGCCCTCGGCTGGGAGATTCTCTCAACCAGCGGAACTATGAAACTTCTTCGTGAATCCGGCGTGCCTGTAACCAGCGTAAGCGACATTACCGGCTTTCCGGAAATCTGCGACGGCCGAGTAAAGACCCTTCATCCGAAAATCCACGGTGCCCTTCTCGCCCGCAGGGATATCCCTGAACATATGAAGGCATTGAAAGATAATGGAATAGAGACAATAGACCTCGTGTGCGTCAATCTCTATCCTTTCCGTGAGACAATTGCCAAACCGGATGTGACAATGGAGGATGCTGTCGAACACATCGACATAGGCGGCCCTTCTATGCTCCGCAGCTCCGCAAAGAACTGGGAGTCAGTTACAGTGGTATGCAATCCGGATGACTACGCCACAATTCTTTCTGAAATCAAGGCCACCGGCAACACCACCCGCGAGACCCGTCTGAAACTCTCCGCTAAGGCCTATACACATACAGCCGAGTACGATATTGCCATTGCGACATATATGCGCGCCCAGGCAGGTCTCAACGAGAAACTCTTCCTCGAGTACGACCTCAAGCAGGAACTCCGTTACGGAGAGAACCCTCACCAGCAGGCCAAATTCTACAGTAGCGCCGAGGCCGAGCCGTTCTCTCTCGCCACAGCCGGGCAGCTCAATGGAAAGGAATTGTCTTACAATAATATACAGGATGCCAATGCCACATTGAACATAGCCCGTGAGTTCGACGAGCCGTTCTGCGTCGGTGTAAAGCATATGAATCCTTGCGGAAGCGCTGTTGGCAAGACCATCGCCGAGGCCTGGAAGAAAGCTTACGAGGCCGACAAGACCAGCATTTTCGGCGGTATCGTAGCTGCCAACAGGGAGATTGACCTTGAGACTGCCCAGATGCTCAAACCTATTTTCCTTGAGATAGTTATGGCTCCTTCTTTCGCACCTGACGCTCTTGAGCTGCTCTGCACCAAGAAGAATCTCCGTGTGCTCAAAGTGGATATGTCCAAAGACAATGCAGTCCGCAAACAGTATGTAAGTATGAACGGCGGAATGCTCGTCCAGGACAGGGATAGCGACATCAAGCCGGTTTCAGCTGGACAGTGCGTGACCGAAACGAAGCCTACTGAGTCTCAACTCGCTGATATGGAATTCGCCTGGAAGATTGTTAAGCACGTGAAATCCAATGCTATTGTTGTGGCCAAAGACGGTATGACATACGGAGTCGGCGCAGGCCAGATGAACCGTGTGGGCTCTGCCGAGATTGCCCTCAAGCAGGCTGCAACCACATTGAAAGAAGAAGGCCGTGACATCAATGCTGAAGGCCTTGTTCTCGCATCCGACGGATTCTTCCCGTTCAATGACGTTGTTGCCCTTGCCGCCGAGTACGGCATCAAGGCTATCGTCCAGCCGGGCGGAAGTATCCGTGATGAGGATTCCATAAAACTCGCCAACGAGAAAGGCATCACTATGCTCTTCACCGGCGAGAGGCATTTCAAACACTGATATATGGATATAAATACAAACAAAGCCAAGGTTTTAGTAGTGGGCGGGGGCGGAAGAGAGAATGCGATTGTGGACGCTCTCTCACGTTCGCCCAGGGTCGGCAAGATTTTCTGCGCCCCCGGCAATGCCGGCATAGCAATGCAGGCCGAGTGTGTACCTGTCAAGGATACTGAAGTTGAAAAGCTTGCGGATTTCGCTGAAAACCAGAACATTGACTTGACAGTCGTCGGCCCTGAGGCGGCTCTTGCAGCAGGTATCGTTGACGAATTCGAGGCCCGTGGACTGAAGATTTTCGGCCCGACAAAGGCCGCTGCGGTAATTGAGTCCAGCAAGGATTTCGCAAAGGCCCTTATGGCCCGTCACAATGTCCCGACTGCCGCTTACCGCACATTCTCCGTTTACGATGAAGCATTGGCATACGTCAAGGCGGGGAAGTTTCCGGTGGTCCTCAAATATGACGGACTTGCCGCCGGAAAGGGCGTTGTCATCGCGGAAAATTTCCAGCAGGCTGAGGAGACCTTGAAGGATATGCTTCTCGATGACAGGTTCGGACACGGCAAAGTGGTCGTGGAGGAGTTTCTGACCGGACCTGAATTCTCCCTCCTCTGTTTTGTCAACGGCAATGAAGTGGTGCCGATGGTCCTGTCCCAGGACCACAAGCGCGCTTTTGACGGAGACGAGGGCCCGAACACTGGAGGAATGGGAGCCTACACAGGTCTGCCGTTCATTACGGAGGAAGATAAAGAATATGCGCTTGAACATATAATGAAGCCTGTCGCCGCAGGTATGTCGGAAGAGGGCGTCCCGTTCAGGGGAGTTCTCTACGGAGGCCTGATGAAGACACCTGACGGAATCAAGGTCATTGAGTTCAACTGCCGTTTCGGAGATCCGGAGACAGAGGTTGTGCTTCCGGCTCTTGAGTCGGATATCTATGAGATTTTCCTTGCTGTCGCTGAGCACCGCCAGATTCCGGAGGCCAAGTGGAGTGCCAAGCCTTTCATCGGTTTCGTGCTGGCATCCAAAGGCTATCCCGGCAAATATGACAAAGGTGTGGAAATCAAGGGTGTGAAGGCCGTTCAGTCTATGGAGGGAGTGAAGGTTTACCATATGGGCACCTCTCTTGCGCAGCTTGGCGACGGGCACGAGGACTTTGACGGCACCGGCCGCTCTCTGGTGACTTCAGGAGGACGTGTGCTGATGGTTCTGGCAACAGCCCCGACACTTTCCGGGGCCCGTGACAAGGCATTGGAGGCTGTCTCCCGCATTGACTGCGACAACCTCTTCCACCGTACTGACATCGGCCACTGGGCTCTGTGATGATTTTCAGGTCATAAGGCTGACCCGAAACCTTGTCATTTCGGGCGAATCCTTTTGTCAATTCGAGCGAAACACATAGTGAGAACCCGAGAAATCATAAATCTGAAAAAATGTCAAGAATAATAAGCGGAAAAGAACTTTCCATCAAACTCAAAGCGGAAATGGCCTCCCAGGTGGCCACATTTCCCGAAAAATACGGCCGGGTGCCGCACCTTGTGGTGATTCTTGTAGGAGAAGATCCGGCCAGCCAGTCCTATGTGAGAGGCAAGGCCAAGGCGTCGGAAGTCGTGGGAATACGCAACACGACAATCCTGAAGCCTGCTGACATCTCCGAGAAAGAACTCCTTGACCTTATTGACAGTCTAAACAATGACCCTTCGGTGGATGGAATTCTTGTCCAGCTGCCTCTTCCGGACCATATCTCGGAAGACAAAGTCATTGCTGCGATATCCAAGGACAAAGACGTTGACGGATTCCATCCTCTCAATGTGGCAGCATTGTGGCAGAAACAGCCTTGCACCGTTCCTTGCACGCCAAAAGGCATAATCCGGATGCTGGACGAGGCCGGGGTCGAGATTAAAGGCAAACGTGCTGTCGTTATCGGGCGCAGCCAGATTGTCGGCCTGCCGGTGGCCAAGCTGCTGCTTGACAGAAATGCCACAGTCACAATCTGCCACAGCCGCACAGTTGACCTTCCGTCAGTGACGAGGTCCGCGGAGATTCTCGTTGTCGCCATTGGCCGTCCCCGTTTTGTGACCGCCGATATGGTGTCCCCTGGAACAGTCGTCATCGATGTCGGAGTGAACCGTGACCCTGAGACCGGGAAGCTTTGCGGAGATGTTGACTATCAGGCTGTCGAGCCGTTGGCGTCGGTGATTACCCCTGTTCCGGGAGGAGTCGGTCCGATGACTATCACCTGTCTGATGGAAAACACCATAGAACTTTTCCTCAGGCATATGCAGGAAGCCTGACGTTTTGCTGATGAATGTTTTCAATCCTGAACACGACCTCTGTCTGGCCAACGGCGACCCGAATTTCGTGCCGCCGGAGTCAGCCTTGAAGTTCGGAAAGGACTGTTCCGGTCTGACTTCCTGGATTGAGAACGGAGATGGAATCATTCCCTGGGGTTGGGATGCTGTCCTGAAACGCAGGCTCCTCCGCCGGGGAATTCCTGATGAACTCCTTCCTACAGACGCGGAGCTGGGCCGGATCCGGGAACTGTCCCACAGACGTATGGCTATGAAAGCCAATGACTTCATTAGAGCGAAACTGTCGGAGCGGGGATTCGGTTCGTATCTGCCTGCATCCGCTCCGGTTATAGTTGAGGATATTTCTGAGGTTGAGACAACGGTTGAACGCTTCGGCGATGCCGTGGCAAAAGCCCCTTGGTCAGGAAGCGGAAAAGGTCTGCGCTGGCTCAGGCCAGGCGAGCTGTCGGACAGTGATATCGGATGGTGCCGGAATGTGATTTCCAAACAGGGCTCTGTGATAGTGGAGAGGAGGGAACATCTCAGACAGGATTTTGCGATGCTGTTCAGACTGTCTTCCTGCAAAGTTGATTACGAAGGTCTCTCTCTTTTTTTCAATGAGAACGGAATGTACAGGGGCAATGTGCTCGCATCGGACAGATGGATATTGGAAAGATTAGGGCAGTATATACCTGAAGCATTGATACTCAATGTGAAAGAGCTGCTTTTGGAGTTTCTCGAAGCGGAATTTGCAGGGCGCTATTCCGGCTATGCCGGAGTGGATATGTTCATTTGCGATGATGGTGCGGGAGGTTCGCTGCTCGCTCCGTCCGTGGAGATAAATGCGAGGATGACTATGGGCCTGCTTGCGAGAAGACTGTTTGACAGGCATCTGGACGGAGACGGGTGTCCGGGCCGCGGAAAATCCGGCAGCCTTCCGGCGGATGGGCATTTCGTTATGAAAGTGGAGTATTCTCCTTCTTATGAAGGTCTGATGCGCAGGCTCGAAGATGCGGTGTCGGTACTTACGCCGGCTTCTCCGGGATCGCAGTATGCCGTGGCGGTTTTTCCTGATTTGTGACTTGCTGAACTTTAACATTTGATTTGTATTATGGCTGAATTTGATTCGAGCGTGGAGCTCAAGACAGTGGATTCATTGATAGTCACTTCGGAACTTGTTCCGGAGGACTTCGAGAAAGCTGTGTTTGACTCGGTGTCGGCCGGCAGGACAATCAGCGGACTGGGCTGCGGGAGAGTACTTGTCGACTGGTCCGTCTTCACCCGTACAAGGTACATCCTTTGCGACATTTACGAAGAGGAATCATCCGGCTCTCCGGAAAAGACATACCGCATTGATGTGAAAGCCGGTGAGAAAAACAGTTTTGGGGGAGACATAGTTTATTGCATCCTTTTCCTGCTCGGATTCTGGCTGCTGAGATGTTATTTCAAGAACTTCGGCATCCTTTATCTTGCTCTTGTGGCTGTTGACGCTGTCGCCGCCATCTGGCTTGCCATTGCGCCTCGAAGAGCCGGATTCGGCCATAGAGAAGCCGCTTCAGTCGTCTCGGATCTCAAGGCTAAACTGCCGGAGAAATCCTGCACTATAAAATTCTAAGTGCCAGATGGAGATTTTTGATAATCTGTAAGCGTTTTTTGTTGTATCGATAGAAATGAAAATAAGAATTCTCGATATCATTAAAATATTGCACTTTGCAATTGGTTGAGTCTCTTGGCTTAAGTGAATTTTTATACCAAAACGCTTTGATTTTGAAAAATACTTTTTTAGATTTGTAACCGCTTACAGATTATAAGCGATTTTAGAACACGAATGGTTCAAAAATTGAGTTTTTAATATGTTGTCCATTATTAGCGTCATTATCGTGCTAGTCCTTGTCATTGAAAAACACGGACCGGGGAGGTGATGCAATCAATTTTATATGGAATTTACAAGCCCTTCTCGGTCACAAACCGCGGAGGGCTTTGATTTTTGAACGGAAAGACAATTTAAACGAACTGTAATATATGAAAAATGCTTTGAGGAGTTCAGTCACGATGGAAGGCAGGAGGATGGCCGGTGCGAGGGCGCTCTGGTCCGCGGCCGGAATGAAGAGGGAGCAGATGGGCCGTCCTGTAATCGCGGTTGTCAACTCATTCACCCAGTTTGTCCCGGGCCACACGCATCTTCACGAAACCGGCCAGATTGTGAAAAAGGAAATTGAGGCTCTCGGCTGCTATGCCGCTGAATTCAACACTATCGCTGTGGATGACGGGATAGCTATGGGGCACGACGGAATGCTCTATTCGCTTCCATCAAGGGACATAATAGCCGACAGTGTTGAATATATGGTCAACGCCCACAAGGCCGATGCGATGATATGCATAAGCAATTGTGACAAAATTACTCCGGGAATGCTCATCGCAGCTATGAGGCTGAATATTCCGGCTGTTTTCGTATCAGGAGGACCGATGGAGGCGGGCGTGATGGGTGATGCGAGACTGGATCTGATTGATGCTATGGTCAAATCCGCCGATCCGTCGATGACGGACAGCCAGGTGGCTGAAATCGAAAGCTGTTCCTGCCCCGGGTGCGGATGCTGCTCGGGAATGTTCACCGCCAATTCAATGAATTGTCTTACAGAGGCTATAGGCCTTTCGTTGCCCGGCAACGGGACGGTAGTGGCAACTCACCGTAGAAGGGAGGAGCTTTTCCGCAAAGCCGCCCGCTTGATTGTCAGGAACGCATACAGATATTATGAAGATGGAGACGAGAGCGTTCTTCCGAGGACAATAGCAACCCGCCAGGCGTTTCTCAATGCGATGGCTCTCGACATTGCTATGGGCGGTTCGACCAATACAGTCCTGCATCTCCTCGCAGTTGCCAACGAGGCCGGAGCGGATTTCAAAATGTCTGATATAGACGAACTTTCACGCAGGGTTCCTTGTCTTTGCAAAGTCGCCCCGAACACTGCGAAATACCACGTCCAGGATGTTAACCGTGCCGGCGGCGTGGTGGCCATAATGAACGAACTTGCCAAAGGCGGGCTGGTGGATACCTCTCTTGTCAGGGTGGACGGAATCACTCTCGCCGAGGAAATAGACAGATACTGCATAGACAGCCCTGACGTCACAGATGAGGCCAAAGGCATTTACTCAAGTGCTCCGGCCGGCCGTTTCAGCACCGAAATGGCTTCCCAGTCAAATGATTATGACTCTTTCGACGCGGACCGCGAAAACGGCTGCATCCGGGATTTGGAACATTCATACACGAAAGACGGCGGACTCGGTGTCCTGTTCGGCAACATAGCAAAGAACGGCTGCGTCATCAAGACAGCCGGAGTGGACGAGTCTATCTGGAAATTCTCAGGACCCGCAAAGGTATTTGACTCGCAGGAAGCTGCCTGTGACGGCATTCTCGGGGGCAAAGTGAAATCCGGAGATGTGGTTGTCATCACTTATGAAGGCCCTAAAGGCGGTCCCGGAATGCAGGAAATGCTTTATCCAACTTCCTATATCAAATCAATGCACCTCGGACGGGAATGCGCCCTCATTACTGACGGCAGGTTCAGCGGCGGAACATCCGGACTCAGCATAGGCCACATATCACCAGAGGCGGCGGCAGGCGGCGAGATAGGCTTGGTCAGGGACGGAGACATTATTGACATCGACATCCCCGCGCGCAGCATCAATGTGAGACTCAGTGAGTCACAGTTGGAAGCGCGACGTCGTGAGGAGAACTCAAGAGGCTCCAGGGCCTTCACTCCGCCATTCAGGAAAAGGGAAGTTTCCAAAAGCCTGAAAGCCTATGCCGCTATGGTCAGCTCGGCTGACAGGGGAGCGGTAAGAATCATTGAAGATTAGATAATAACGGACCTCGGGCAGGAATCAATGCGGGTTGTCTTGCCCGATAAGTAAGCCACAAATAGATATGAAAACTGAAGAAACATCACAGCTGATCACCGGATCGGAAGCACTTCTGAGGTCACTTGTAGAGGAAGGAGTCGATACTGTTTTCGGATATCCCGGCGGACAGATAATGCCGGTTTATGACAAACTTTATGCTTATACTGACAGGCTCAGGCACATCCTCGTGCGCCACGAGCAGGGCGCCATTCACGCAGCCCAGGGCTATGCCAGGGTGACCGGCCGTCCGGGAGTGGTGATTGTCACATCCGGTCCCGGCGCCACCAATGTCATCACCGGTGTGGCCGATGCGATGACAGATTCCACTCCGGTGGTTGTGATTACAGGACAGGTGGCCTCCAGCGCTCTCGGCACCGATGCCTTCCAGGAAGCGGACATTATCGGCCTGACAGGCCCTATCACCAAGTGGAACTGCCAGATACGCCGTGCTGAAGACGTTCCCGGCGCTGTGGCGAAGGCTTTCTATATCGCATCCACCGGGCGTCCCGGTCCTGTTGTCCTCGATTTCACAAAAGACGCCCAGAACGGCCTTGCGGAATTCAAGTTCAGCAAATGCGATTTCATCAGAAGCTATGTGCCTGAGAAACAGGTGCCTGAAGAACTTCTCGACAAGGCGGCGTCCATCATCGACAATGCTGAAAGACCGTTTGTGGTCTTCGGCCAGGGAGTTATTCTCGGCAATGCCGAAGATGCATTGCGGGCTTTCCTTGAGAAAGGCGGCATCCCGGCCGCATCCACACTTCTCGGCTTAGGAGCCCTGCCTACCGGTTTCAGTCTTTACGAAGGAATGATCGGGATGCACGGCAATGTGGCTCCAAACATCAAGACCAATGAATGTGACGTTCTCATAGCTGCAGGAATGAGGTTTGACGACAGGGTTACCGGTACGGTCTCCACTTATGCCAGACAGGCGAAAGTGATTCATATTGACATAGACGCCTCGGAAATTGGCAAAATCATTCCTGTGGAGATTGGCCTGAACGGTGACGCGCGGAAAGTGCTTGAGTCGTTGACGGCGAGGATTCACAGGAAGGACAGAAGCGGATGGACCGCCAGCTTTGCGGAATGCAGGGAGGTGGAGCGCAGCAGGGTCATAGAAAAAGAGCTCAATCCAGGTTCAGGCGAAATCAAGATGGGCGAAGTGGTTGACGCGGTGGCCCGTGTCACCGGCTCAAGAGCTGTCGTGGTGACGGATGTCGGCCAGAACCAGATGATTGCGGCCAGATATTCCAGATTCAGAGACACCCGCAGCTTCATAACGTCCGGCGGACTCGGAACAATGGGATTCGGCATTCCGGCGGCGATAGGTGCCAAAATCGGTGCCCCGGACAGACCTGTATGCCTGTTTGCCGGAGACGGCGGAATCCAGATGACAATTGAGGAATTCGGCACTGTGATGCAGGAAGGAACCGGGGTCAAGATGGTGATACTGAACAATAACTGGCTTGGCAATGTCCGTCAGTGGCAGGAACTTTTCTTCGGCAGGAGATATTCATATACGCGTATGCTGAATCCTGACTATATGATGATTGCTGCCGCATACGGAATCAAGTCAAGAGTCGTTGAACGCCGTGAGGATCTCGAGGATGCGGTCAGGGAAATGTTCTCGGATGACAGCGCTTTCATTCTCGACGTCCACGTGAAAGAGGAGAGCAATGTGATGCCGATGATTCCTCCGGGAAAGGGAATTGACCAGATAATGCTCTCGGAGACAGAGTGGTACGGTGAAAAATAATGTCAATCAATTCATTCGGAAATGGACAATACAATTAAAAGATATACAGTGGTCATCTATTCCGAGAACCAGATAGGTATGCTCACCCAGGTGGCCAACGTTTTCACAAGACGTAGTCTCAGCATCTGGAGCCTGTCTGCCGGAGCTTCTTCCATGGAAGGCATCCACACAATCACCATCGTCACAGACTCCACAGAGAAGAAAGTGCTGGAGTCAGTGCGGCAGCTGGAGAAGCGCGTGGATGTTGTGAGAGTCTTCTATTATGCTGAAGACCAGGTGGTTTACAGGGAACTTGCGCTTTACAAGATACCGACTGACAAGATTATCGATTCGGGCAATATCGAGGATATACTCCAGCGGTACAACGCCAAGATTATTGAAATCAACAAGACATTTACAGTCATCTCGAAGGTCGGCACGACTGACGAGAGCCAGAATCTGTATGACGACCTCAGCCAGTACGGAGTGATGCAGTTCCAGAGGTCTGGCCGGATTGTGGTGTCGAGAGAAAGGCAGGAGCCGCTCCGCGACTTCCTCCGTGAGCGCAGCGAATTATAACATCAAGAAATACGATAATACAGGAAAATAATAATTTAACATTTCAATTATGGCAAAAATCAATTTTGGCGGCGTTGAGGAAAATGTCATCACCCGCGAAGAATTCACACTTGAGAAGGCAAAAGAAGTTCTCAAAGGCGAGAAAATCGCAGTCCTCGGATATGGGGTCCAGGGTCCGGGACAGTCACTCAACCTCAAGGACAACGGTTTTGACGTCATTGTGGGACAGCGCCCGGGCAAGACATTCGAGAAAGCCATCGCTGACGGCTGGGTTCCCGGCGAGACTCTCTTCAGCATTGAGGAGGCTTGCGAGAGAGGCACCATCATTATGTGCCTGCTTTCAGATGCGGCTGTGATGTCCGTATGGCCTCGTATCAAGAAATATCTCACTCCTGGCAAGGCCCTCTATTTCTCACACGGATTCGCCATCACCTGGAGTGACCGCACAGGCTGCGTTCCTCCGGCTGACGTGGATGTGATAATGGTGGCTCCGAAAGGTTCAGGAACATCTCTCCGCTCCCTCTTCCTCGAAGGCCGTGGAATCAACGCTTCCTATGCTGTAGGCCAGGACGTTACGGGCCGAGCGCTCGACCGCACCATCGCCCTTGGAATCGGTATAGGCTCGGGCTATCTGTTCGAGACCACATTCCGGCGCGAGGCGGTGTCAGACCTTACCGGAGAACGCGGATCACTGATGGGTGCCATCCAGGGACTTCTTCAGGCCCAGTACGAAGTGCTCAGGGAGCACGGCCACACTCCGAGCGAGGCGTTCAACGAGACCGTGGAGGAACTTACCCAGTCCCTTATGCCGCTTTTCGCCCAGAAAGGAATGGACTGGATGTATGCCAATTGCTCCACAACTGCACAGCGCGGCGCGCTCGACTGGTATCCTAAATTCCACGATGCGGTGAAACCGGTTATGGAGCAGCTGTACGCCAGTGTCGCAGACGGCACCGAGGCCCAGATTTCCATTGACTCCAACTCCAAGCCGGATTACCGCGAAGGCCTTGAGAAAGAGCTCAAAGTGCTGCACGACAGCGAGATGTGGAGAACAGCGGAGACAGTCCGCCAGCTCCGTCCTGAAAATAAATAATCTACTGTTATATGGACAGCAATCGAGTCTATATTTTCGACACCACGCTGAGGGACGGGGAACAGGTGCCCGGATGCCAGCTCAACACTGTTGAGAAAATCCAGGTGGCCAAGGCTCTCGAGTCCCTCGGCGTGGATGTGATAGAGGCCGGATTTCCGGTTTCCAGCCCGGGCGATTTCAATTCTGTCATAGAGATTTCCAAGGCCGTCACGTGGCCTGTCATCTGCGCGCTCACGAGGGCGGTGGAGAAGGACATCGATGTGGCTGCGGAAGCTCTCAGATATGCCCGTCACAAGAGGATTCACACCGGAATAGGCACTTCCGACTCCCACATAAGATACAAGTTCAACTCCACCCGGGAGGAAATCCTGGAAAGGGCTGTGAAAGCAGTCAAGTATGCCCGTAAATATGTGGATGACGTGGAGTTCTACGCGGAGGACGCCGGACGTACGGACAACGAGTTCCTTGCCAGGGTAGTCGGGGCGGTTATTGCCGCCGGAGCGACTGTGGTCAATATTCCTGACACCACAGGATATTGCCTTCCGGCAGAATACGGCGCCAAGATCAAATATCTCTGCGAGAATGTTGACAATATAGACAAGGCCATCATTTCCACACATTGCCATAACGACCTTGGAATGGCCACGGCCAATACTATGGCCGGCCTTCTGAACGGGGCGAGACAGTGCGAGGTCACGATAAACGGAGTGGGAGAGCGTGCCGGCAACACCGCCCTGGAGGAAATAGCGATGATAATCAAGTCTCACAATGACATTGACCTTCAGACGAATATCAATACCTCCAGGATTTATCCGGTGAGCCGTATGGTCTCCAATCTGATGAATATGCCGGTCCAGCCGAACAAGGCCATTGTCGGGAAAAACGCTTTCGCGCATTCCTCCGGAATCCATCAGGACGGAGTGTTGAAAAACGTCTCGACTTACGAGATTATCGACCCGAAGGACATCGGCCTGGACACCAATTCCATTGTCCTCACTGCCCGCAGCGGACACGCGGCCCTGAAATACCGTCTGGAGACGCTCGGAGTGAAACTCCCGGAGGACAAACTTGACAAAGTCTATCAGGACTTCCTGAAGCTTGCCGACAAGAAGAAGGAAATATGTGATGATGACATACTTATGCTTGCCGGAGCCGACCGTTCACACGGCCAGGTGGTCAAAGTTGACTGGCTCCAGGCCACAAGCGGAATCGGTATGAAGCCTGTCGCCTCCATCGGAGTTGACATCGCGGGCGAGAAATTCGAGGCTGCAGCCACCGGAAACGGCCCGGTTGACGCTTCCATCAATGCTTTGCGCCAGATTGTCAAGCGCCAGATCACCATCAACGAGTACACAATCCAGGGTGTAAGCAAAGGCTCCGACGACTGCTGCAAAGTCCATATGCAGGTGGAGCACGAAGGCCGTATATTCTACGGATTCGCCGCGAGCACCGACATTGTGACAGCCTCGATCGAGGCCTATGTAGATTGCATCAACAAGATTCACAACATCTGAAATGAACACACTTTTTGACAAAATATGGGATTCGCACGTCGTCAACAGGATAGAGGACGGCCCGCAGCAGCTGTATATCGACCGGCTGTATTGCCACGAGGTGACGAGTCCGCAGGCGTTTGACGGCTTGAGAGCCAGAGGAATACGCTGTCTCCGTCCGGAAAGGATATTCTGTATGCCGGACCACAACACCCCTACACACGACCAGGACAAGCCGATAGAGGATCCTGTATCAAGAAAGCAGGTTGACACGCTGGAGGCAAATGCCCGGGAATTCGGGCTTTCGTATTACGGGATGATGGACCCCCGCAACGGAATCATCCACGTTGTAGGCCCTGAAAGAGGACTTTCCCTGCCGGGAATGACGATTGTCTGCGGAGACTCCCACACTTCCACTCACGGAGCGGTCGGAGCTGTGGCATTCGGCATCGGAACCAGTGAGGTGGAGATGGTGATGGCTTCGCAATGTATCCTCCAGCAGAAACCCAAGTCAATGAGAATCAGGGTGGAAGGCAAGCTCGGAAAAGGAGTGACCCCGAAAGACGTGGCCCTGTTCATAATGAAGAACATCACCACTTCGGGTGGAACAGGTTATTTCATCGAATATGCCGGAAACGTTATCCGGGAAATGTCGATGGAAGGCAGGCTGACATTGTGCAACCTGTCGATAGAGATGGGCGCCCGCGGAGGTTTCATCGCTCCTGACGAGACCACGTTCGAATATCTCAAAGGCCGTGAGTTCGCCCCGGAAGGGGAGGACTGGGACAAGGCGGTCGAATATTGGAAAACCCTCAGGAGCGGTGATGACGCCGTGTTCGACCGGGAGATTGTGTACGATGCCTCGGAGATTGCCCCGATGATTACCTACGGCACCAATCCGGGAATGGGAATCTCTATCGACGGACGTGTTCCGCAGGTTGCCGATATACCGGAAGAAGGCCGGGCATCATTCTCCAAGTCATTGTCCTATATGGGATTTGAGCCTGGACAGCAGATACTTGGACATAAAGTGGACTATGTTTTCCTCGGGGCCTGCACCAACGGGCGTATTGAGGATTTCCGTGCATTCGCATCTATTGCCGCAGGACGGAAGAAGGCAGAAGGAGTCACAGCCTGGCTCGTTCCGGGCTCCTGGGAAGTGCTGTCGCAGATCCGGGAAGAAGGACTTGACAAGCTTCTCTCTGAAGCCGGATTCGAGCTCCGCCAGCCGGGCTGTTCAGCCTGTCTTGCGATGAATGACGACAAGATTCCGTCAGGCAAATACAGTGTTTCCACAAGCAACCGCAATTTTGAGGGACGTCAGGGACCTGGTTCCAGAACATTGCTGGCCAGCCCGATGACTGCAGCTGCAGCTGCGGTGACAGGAATTGTTACCGACCCACGCGAACTGATGGACTGATAAAAGAAGATTATTATGCGACAGAAATTCGATATAATAGAAAGCACCTGTGTTCCGCTTCCTCTTGAGAATGTGGATACTGACCAGATAATCCCGGCCCGTTTCCTGAAGGCCACGACGAAGGATGAGAAATTCTTCGGCGACGCTCTTTTCCGTGACTGGCGTTTTGACAGGGAAGGCAATCCGGTGCCGGGATTCGTCCTGAACCGTCCGGAGTTTTCGGCGGAGCCTTCAGAGGGAGTGCACCAGATACTTGTGGCAGGCAAGAATTTCGGCTCCGGTTCGAGCCGCGAGCACGCAGCCTGGGCAATCGCCGGCTATGGCTTCAGAGTGGTGATTTCCAGCTTTTTCGCTGATATCCACAAGAATAACGAACTGAACAATTTCGTGCTGCCGGTAGTGGTCAGCGAGGAATTTTTAGCTGAACTTTTAGCGGGCGTTGAGTCTGACCCCCAGCTGAAAGTGCGGGTGGACGTGCCTGCCCAGACAGTCACCAATCTCGCGACCGGACGCCAGGAGAGATTCGAGATAAGTGCCTATAAGAAATATTGCCTTATGAACGCCCTGGACGATATTGACTATCTGCTTGAGCGAAAGGATATTATCGAGGCTTATGAGAAAAATGCCAGGGCTTTTTGAGTACGGCGGTATGGATTGTCAGAAGAATATGGTCGAGATAATGGACACGACTCTCCGGGACGGGGAGCAGACTTCCGGCGTTTCTTTCAATGATGAGGAGAAACTGGCGCTGGCGAAGCTGCTGCTTGACAATCTCGGGGTGAACCGCATCGAAGTGGCCTCGGCGAGGGTCTCAAAGGGCGAATTGTCTGCTTTCGGGAAAATATGTTCCTGGGCTGCGCAGACCGGCCATATTGAACAGGTTGAGGCTTTGGGATTTGTGGATGGCGGCCAGTCCATCGAGTGGATTGCCGGAGCGGGCGGTCGTGTTATGAACCTGCTCGCCAAAGGTTCCCTTAAACACGTCACGATGCAGCTTCGGAAGACTCCAGAGGAGCATTGGAATGATATCCGGAGAGATGTCTCGCTTGCAATCTCAAGAGGGCTGTCAGTCAATCTTTACCTTGAGGACTGGTCGAACGGGATGATGCATTCCCAGGACTACGTCATCGGAATGGTCAATTCATTGAAAAACTGCGGAATCAGGCGGTTTATGCTGCCTGACACGCTTGGAATTCTGGCACCGGAACAGACTTATGAGTTCTGCTCGCGGATGACCAGCCTCTATCCTGATCTGCATTTTGATTTCCACGGGCACAATGATTATGACCTGTCGGTGGCCAACTCAATGGAAGCGGTCCGGGCAGGCGTCAGAGGAGTTCATACCACTGTCAACGGCCTCGGTGAACGCACAGGAAACACTCCGGTAGCCAGTATCGCAGGTGTGTTGAATGATCATCTGGGAGTATCCAATACATTGAAGGAGAATGAATTGACCTATGTATGCCGCTATGTTGAAAGCATTTCGGGCATCAGGATTCCGGCCAACAAGCCTATAGTCGGAGAAGCCGTGTTCACCCAGAGCGCCGGCGTCCACGCAGACGGGGACAGCAAAGGCCATCTGTATGAGAACCAGCTCCTTCCGGAACGTTTCGGAAGAGTGCGCAAGTACGCCCTCGGCAAGACCAGCGGCAAGGCCAACATTGCGATGAATCTGGAGGAACTCGGAATCAGGCTGACTCCGGAGCAGATACGCAAGGTGACCGCAAGGGTTGTCGAACTCGGCGACAGAAAGGAGACAGTGACCACGGAGGACCTTCCTTACATCATCTCGGACGTGCTGAAAGGGGAGTTCGCGAAAGGGGAGGACCGGATTAAGGTGGTCAATTATTCACTCCAGCTCGCAAGGGGTATGAGGCCGGTAGCCACAGTGAGAATCAATATTGACGGCACTGATTATGAGGAGGTCTCCTCTGGAGCCGGACAGTATGACGCCTTTATGAAGGCTTTGTGGAAGGTGTATGACAGGCTTGGCAAGAGCCATCCGAAACTGACTGATTATGAGGTGGGTATTCCTCCGGGAGGTAAAACCGACGCATTGGTCCAGACCATCATCACCTGGGACTGGAACGGCAACGAACTCCGCACCCGCGGACTGGATGCCGACCAGACAGAGGCGGCCATCAAGGCCACTTTCAAGATGCTCAACATTATAGAAAATTCAAACAACAACTTATATGAGACTCAAAATTGCTGAACTGCCGGGTGACGGAATCGGACCCGAAGTGGTGGAACAGGCTGTCAAGGCAGTGGACGCTGTATGCAGGAAATACGGACATGAGGCGGAATATGCCTTCGGATATGTAGGCGCCTGCGCTATAGAAAAATTCGGAAATGCGTTTCCGGAGGAGACATTCAAGACCTGTATGGACAGTCAGGCGGTGCTTTTCGGCGCTGTCGGCGACCCGAAATATGACAATGACCCGACTGCGAAGGTGCGTCCGGAGCAGGGCCTTCTCGCGATGCGCAAGCAGCTCGGCCTGTACGCCAACCTCAGGCCGGTCGAGACGTTCAAGGCTCTGGTTCGCAAAAGCCCTCTGAAGGAGGAGCTGGTGGACGGGGCTGACTTCCTCTGTGTCAGGGAGTTGACCGGCGGAATGTATTTCGGCGAGAAAGGCCGTCTCGACAATGGTGACACGGCTTACGATACCAATGTTTACCACCGTTACGAAGTGGAGCGCATCCTGCGCCTTTCATTTGATTATGCCCGCCGCCGCAGGGGACATCTTACTGTGGTTGACAAGGCAAATGTCCTGGAGTCCTCACGTCTGTGGAGACAGGTCGCACAGGAACTCGCTCCTGAATACCCGGATGTCCAGACTGACTATATGTATGTTGACAATGCGGCTATGAAACTCATCACCGGCCCGAAGTTCTTCGATGTGCTTGTGACAGAGAACACTTTCGGGGACATCCTGACTGACGAGGCGAGCTGCGTGTCTGGTTCGATGGGCCTGCTGGCCTCAGCTTCGATAGGGGAGCATACCGGTGTCTTCGAACCGATTCACGGTTCTTATCCGCAGGCTGCCGGGAAGAATATAGCCAATCCGCTTGCCACGATTCTTTCCGCGGCAATGATGTTCGAATATGCTTTCGGCCTGAAGGAAGAGGGCAGGGCAATACGGAATGCGGTCAAGGCTTCAATCGATGCGGGCATTGTAACTGAAGATCTTGCGGATGGCGGAAAGGCTTACGGAACATCCGAAGTCGGTGACTGGGTAGCAGCGAATATTAAATAAACGAACGTAATATTATGATTGATTGGAAATCTTTGGGGTTCGACGCCTACAGGACCAGAACCCTCGTAGTGGCAAGATGGAAAGACGGAGTATGGTCTGAAATCACTGAAACTGAGGACTTTTCTTTCCTTCTCGACCCGTTCACCTGTGTGTTCCACTATGCGTTTTCCTGCTTCGAAGGCCTCAAGACCTTCACCCAGAAAGACGGCAAGGTGGCCATTTTCAGGCCTTTAGAAAACGCCCACAGGCTTCAGCGCACAGCCAGATTTCTCGGACTTCCGGAGCCGGATGACTCTATGTTCGTAGAGATGTGCGAGCGCTGCGTCAAATCAAACAGGGAATTCCTCGCTCCGTACGGACACGATGCCTCCCTGTACCTCCGCCCTCTTCTTTTCGGTGCGCAGCCGAAGATGCAGCTCACTCCTCCTAATGAGGCCATCTTCGCCGTGATGTGCGCTCCGGCCGGCCCGTATTATGGCGCCAATATGAAATCATTCTCCGGAGTGATTCCGCTCAACTATGACCGCGCGGCCCCGAAAGGTTCCGGGAGCTACAAGGTCGGAGCGAACTATGCAGGCACATTCCGCCCTTATCAAGTGGCTCATAATCAGGGATACAGCGAACTGCTTTATCTGAATTCCAAAACGCACGAGTTCATTGACGAGTTCGGGTCGTCCAATTTCTTCGGCATCAAGGACAATACCTACGTTACTCCGCTTTCGGACAGCGTTCTTCCGTCCATCACCAACAAGTCCCTCCAGACTATCGCAGCGGATCTCGGGATGAAGGTGGAGAAACGGCCTGTTCCGCTTGAGGAACTTGCTGAATTCGAGGAGGCAGGAGGCTGCGGCACGGCGGTGGTCATCACTCCTATGTCACATATTGACGTTAAGGAGGTTCTTGAAGAGGATGCTGTCAGCAAGGTCTATCGCTATATGCCTGACGGAGAGGTAGGTCCAGTCTGCACCAAACTGTACAAGACCATCACGGCCATCCAGAAAGGCGAGATAGAGGACATCCACGGCTGGTGCCATGTAATTAAGGATTTCTGATTAAGAGATTTCAGACGGAAAGGACGAAATTGTCTGCGTCATCAAGCACAGGGAAAGTCCGGCGGAGTTCCGCCAGGCTTTCCATTTTTATTTCCCCGGTGATTACGCTTTCCTCGCCGTCCGGACAGCCGGCAATCTCCCTGCCCCAAGGGTCGAGCAGGACGGAGCCTCCGTTGTAATGGCAGGACGGGTCGTCTCCCACTCTGTTGACTGCTGCGACAAAGCATTGATTTTCAATGGCCCTGGCTCTCAAAAGAGTGTCCCAGGCATATCTTCTCTGGACCGGCCAGCTGGCCACGCAGAGCATAACGTCATAATCCCTGCGGTTTCGTGACCATACCGGAAATCTCAGATCATAGCAGACGGTCAGCAGAAAGCGAATCCCTTTCCACTGAACGACAGTCCTTTCCGTTCCGCCAGTGAAGTTCAGATGTTCCCCGCCGTAGCTGAACAGGTGGCGCTTGTCGTAGTATGTGACGCTGTCCGGTGTGACGAAGTAGAAACGGTTGACTTTCAGCCCGCTATCGAGTTCGACAGCTATGCTCCCCGCTACGGCGCAATTATTCCTCGCAGCAAGCTCTTTCATTGTGCCCAGGCTTTCTGCCGGGTCTTTCTCGCATATTCCGTTGAATCCTGTAGAGAACATTTCCGGGAGCAGATACAAGTCGGCGCCCGGATTTCCGTTCACCGCTCTATTTGTCCGTTCGTTGTTTTTCCCGGTTTCCGACCAGTCTATGCCGGCCTGTACAAGCGCTATTCTCATACTCAAGTGAAAAATATAAAAATCAGGAGGCTGATACTTGTCAACCTCCTTGTCTTGTAGTCCCGAGTGGAATCGAACCACTATTTAAAGTTTAGGAAACTTCCGTTCTATCCGTTGAACTACGGGACCATTTCGGGAAAAAGGGCTTATTCAGCTACCTTTTTCTCAATAATCTGACGGCCTCTGTAATAGCCGCACTCTGGACATACTCTGTGATACATTACTGTAGCACCGCAGTTAGGGCAAGTAGCAAGAGTAGGAACAGCAGCGAAATCGTGAGTTCTTCTCTTATCCCTTCTTTGCTTAGAAAGTTTGTGTTTCGGATGTGCCATTGTTATATACTTTTAAATATTTTATTCATCTACGGTGCTCATCTAATTGTCAAACAGTCCTTTGAGCACTGCAAAAGGATTGTTCTCCGATTTCTCTCCCTCCTCTTCCGGACTTCCTCCCGGATTGTCGGTGATGTATTTCATTGCCGCCGGGTTGCATTCTCCTTCACGGTGAGTCCTCTGCATCGGCAGGGACAGGCAGGTGAAATCGTAAACCGTCTGGCTCAAATCCATATCCGCTCCTTCTTCCGGAAGATAGACCACTTCCCGTTCCCCGCTGACCACTGTCTCCTCTTCCATCACCGGTTCTGGTCCGAACTTCACACTCAATTCAATATCCGCACGCACCGGAAGCTCGACGTCATCACCGCATCTGTCGCAAGGTATCGTGACTGTTCCTTTCAGTCCGGCATCGATTCCGAGATATGTGCCGGATTTTTCAACCACGGCAGCCACCGTAATATCGGCAGCCCTTATCTCTTTGTTATCAAACCTTTTGAAAAACCCGGCTCCGGCCCGCCATTCAAAAGCGGTTTTCCCCGGTTTGAGCCCGTTCAAAGGTATGATAAAATCGTCTTTCATATGCCCGCAAACAGATTAGGGGATGCAAAGGTAAGAAAAAACTTTGGAATATCAATCAGATTCTCCGCTTTTTCTTTTCCTTTCTATCGGATCGAGCAGAATTTTACGTATTCTCAGGTGGTGAGGAGTTACCTCAACCAATTCATCCTCATTGATATACTCAAGCATTTCCTCAAGCGACATCTTCAGTGCCGGAGGCAGGATAATTTTCTCGTCGCTGCCTGCTGCGCGCACGTTTGTCAGCTTCTTGGTCTTGCAGATGTTCACGTTCAGATCCCTGTCTCGTGTATGCTCTCCCACTACCTCGCCGGCGTAGATTTCCTCTCCCGGCTCCACGAAGAAACGTCCGCGGTCCAGAAGTTTGTTCATCGAATAAGCGATGGCCTCGCCGGTCTCCAGCGAAACGAGAGAGCCGTTTGTACGGTGCTCAATCTCGCCTTTGTAAGGCTGGTAGTCTTTGAACCTGTGGGCCACCACAGCCTCTCCCTGTGAAGCGGTCAACAGATTGCTCCTCAATCCCATAAGTCCTCTGGTAGGTATCTCGAACTCCAGAAGCGTCCTGTCTCCCCTCGGTTCCATATGAATCAAGGCGCCCTTCCTTCTCGTGGATATTTCAATCGCCGCTCCGACGAACTGCTCCGGAACCTCGATGCTCAATTCCTCGATAGGCTCGCAGCGCTGCCCGTTGATGGTCTTGTCCAGCACTTTAGGCTGGCCCACCTGCAGCTCGAATCCCTCTCTCCTCATTTCCTCGATAAGGACGGAGAGATGAAGCACACCGCGTCCGTACACCACGAACGAGTCTGCGTTCAGCCCCGGTTTCACCCTGAGCGCCAGGTTTTTCTCAAGTTCTTTGTCCAGACGGTCCTTGATGTGCCTTGAAGTCACGTACTTTCCGTCTTTTCCGAAGAACGGGGAATTGTTGATGGTGAAGAGCATACTCATTGTCGGCTCGTCAACGGCGATCGGAGGAAGCGCTTCAGGGTTCTCGAAGTCGGCGATTGTGTCTCCGATTTCGAATCCGTCAATGCCCACAACAGCGCAGATGTCTCCGCACTGGACGGTCTGCACCTCTTTCTTCCCGAGTCCGTCAAATATGAGTATCTGTTTGATTTTCTGTTTCTCCACAATGTCATACCTTTTGCAAAGGCTGACATTCATACCTGCTGAGAGAGTTCCCCTTGTCACCCTTCCGACAGCGATCCTTCCAACGTACGGGGAATATTCCAGGGAGGAAATAAGCATCTGTGGCGTGCCCTCGTTCTGTGCCGGAGCCGGAATCACCTCAAGAATCGCGTCCAGGAGCGGGGTGATGTCATTGCCCGGATTTTTCCAGTCGTTTGACATCCAGCCCTGCTTTGCGCTTCCGAAAACTGTGCGGAAATCCAGCTGGTCCTCGTTGGCGTTGAGTGAGAACATCAGGTCGAACACCTCTTCCTGGACCTCGTCCGGACGGCAGTTCGGCTTGTCCACCTTGTTCACAACCACAATCGGCTTTTTGCCCATCTGGAGGGCCTTCTGAAGCACGAACCTGGTCTGTGGCATACAACCTTCGAACGCGTCCACAAGGAGAAGAACACCGTCGGCCATATTGAGCACCCTCTCGACCTCTCCGCCGAAATCACTATGCCCTGGAGTATCTATAATATTGATTTTTACGCCTTTGTAAACAACTGAGACATTCTTTGCGAGGATTGTGATACCTCTCTCTCTTTCAATGTCATTGTTGTCAAGAATCAATTCTCCGAGATTCTCAGGCTGGCGTACAAGATTCGCCTGATATATCATACGGTCCACGAGAGTCGTCTTTCCGTGGTCAACGTGCGCAATAATCGCAATGTTCCTAACGTCCATATATAAGTTCTCATCAATACAGAACTGCAAAATTACTCATTTCTTCGGTTTTAATGAACTTTTTATATTATTTTTGCATTGCGCAATCCTGAAAAAATTACAATAACCCAAATATGACTGAAAAAATCATCATTCTTGATGCAGGTTCCCAGGTGACGCAGCTGATTGGCCGGCGCCTGAGGGAACTCAACGTCTTCTGCGAAATCTACCCTTACAACAAGATGCCGGCTCCTGATCCGGCCGTGAAGGGAGTGATAATCTCAGGAAGCCCTTGCTCAGTGAGGGATGAGAATGCCCCACAGATTGACCTCGAAGGGGTGAAAGGAAAACTTCCATTGCTAGGAATCTGTTATGGCGCCCAGTATCTCGCCGCGAAATTCGGCGGAAAGGTCGAGGGCTCGCTCGCAAGGGAATACGGCAGGGCAATGTTGAATGTGGTCAATGCGGATTCGCCTCTGCTTCAGGGAGTTTCTGCGCATTCGCAGGTTTGGATGTCCCACGGCGACACTATTTCCGCGATCCCCCGGGACGCTGAAGTGATAGCTTCCACCGACGATGTTGTGAATGCTGCTTTCCATTTCAAGAACGAGCCGACTTACGCTGTCCAGTTCCATCCGGAAGTGTTCCACAGCACCGAGGGCTCAAAAATCCTTGCGAATTTCGCCTTCGGAATCTGCGGCTGCAAGGGTGACTGGACTCCTGCCTCTTTCATTGAGACAACTGTGGCCGAGCTGCGCGCCCAGGTTGGTGACGACAGGGTGATTCTCGGACTGAGCGGAGGTGTGGATTCGACAGTGGCCGCCGTCCTTCTCAACAAGGCCATCGGACATAACCTGACTTGCATCTTCGTGAACAACGGACTGCTCCGCAAGAACGAGTTCGAGGATGTGATGGACTCGTATAAAGATATGGGTCTCAATGTTATAGGCGCTGACGCATCGAAAGAGTTCATAAGCCGGCTTGCCGGTGTGACCGAGCCTGAGGCGAAGAGGAAGATAATCGGAAGACTTTTTGTCGAGACCTTCGACAAATACGCAAGGACAATCGAGAATGCCAAATGGCTTGCCCAGGGCACAATCTATCCGGATGTGATAGAGTCTGCAGGCATACCTGGCATCGCATCCAAGATCAAGTCTCACCACAATGTGGGCGGACTGCCGGAGAAGATGAACCTAAAGGTGGTCGAGCCTCTCAAGATGCTGTTCAAGGACGAGGTCCGCAGGGTTGGCCGCTCTCTCGGCATCAAAGAGGAACTTGTGGGCCGTCATCCGTTCCCTGGACCGTCTCTTGCGATCCGCATCATCGGCGATGTGACTGAGGAGAAACTGAGGGTGCTCCGCGAGGCTGACGATATTTATATTAAAGGTCTCCGGAACTATGACTGCACCGGAATGGGATTCCCTTCAGCTTCCGATCCGAGGATAATGGCGGAAAATCTCTATGACGCAATCTGGCAGGCCGGCGTTATCCTGCTGCCTGTCAAGAGTGTGGGCGTGATGGGCGATGAGCGCACTTATGAGAATCCGGTGGCTCTCAGGGCCGTGGTCTCCACTGACGCGATGACCGCCGACTGGTTCCATTTCCCGTATGATTTCCTTGCAAAGGTCAGCGACGAGATAATAAACAAGGTCCGCGGGGTGAACCGCGTTGTTTACGACATCTCTTCCAAACCGCCTGCCACCATCGAGTGGGAGTAATATGTATCTATAATAACGGGGCCGGCCATTGTGACCGACCCCGTTATTGTATGCGCTTATGTCTGTTGAAGCCTATATCGTGCTCCTGATATTGTCCGCAATGGCGGAAACAAGGCGCTGCCTTGCCTCCACACTTGCCCAGGCGGTGTGGGGAGTGAATCGCAGCAGTTCCGGATGTGAGGTATGGAGAAGCGGATTGTCGGCCGGAACAGGCTCTTTTTCAAATACATCGAGGGCAGCCCCGGCGATGATGCCGGAATTGATTGCCCCGGCCAGATCCTTCTCTACAATGATTCCGCCGCGACCCATATTGACAATGATGGCAGTGCGCTTCATCAGTTTAAGCTGCTCAATTCCCACAAGACCGGCGGTTCTTTCATTATAAGGAGCGTGAATCGAAATCACATCGGAGGTGCGCATAAGTTCGTCAAGCGGGATGCTCGGCCATTCCTTGCAGTGCCCGGTCCCGGATGTGGAGTAATACACCACCTCCATCCCAAAAGCCTCCGCCACTCTCGCGACCTTTGTTCCGATTGCTCCCATTCCGATGATTCCCATACGTTTGCCCTTGATTTCCACAAACGGCTTTGACACGTCGGTGAACAGTGGTCCGGCTGAATACGCTCCTGATTTCACCGCATTGTCGAAATACGGAGCGCTGCCCAATAGTGAGAGAATGTGCATAAATGTTGCCTGGACGACAGAATCAGTGGAGTAGCCGGCCACATTGCGTACAGGAATTCCTCTTTCCTCGCAGGCCTTCAGGTCAATATTGTTGACGCCGGTGGCCGCCTCGCATACAAGTTTCAATGAAGGTGCTGCGTCCAGTAGTTCCTTTGTTACCTTTACTTTGTTGATTATCAATACATCGCAGTCGGAGACCCGTTGAAGGGCCTCTTCTGCAGTGGAATTCGGCCAGCAGACCAGCTCGCCAAGTTCTTCAATGCAGGCCAGCGGGGTGTCCCCGACTGTTGCCGCGTCCAGAAACACAATTTTCATATTATTGTCCGTTTTTTGTCAGTTATGCTGTGTTGTCAATCAAATTGAGCATTGTACCTGTTGGCCATTTCTACACGGGACTGGAAATATGCTTTCAGGTCATCCCAGCGGTAATACGGGCCCTGCAGGGCCTTGACTGCCGGAACCGTCGTTTCCTGTTCATTGTAAAGCAGTTTCACCAGAATGTCCCCGGATTTTCCCCTGTAGAAAACCAGCTGGATATTGGAGCACATCGGAATATTGTCATAACTCGTCCAGTGGTCGTGCGCCCCGACCATCCTGCATCTGTCGCTCATCTCCTTGATTTCCATAAGTCCGATCAGCGGAAGAAGCCCCGAATCGTGTCCGAAACGGAGGTCTGCGGCACGGTGGCTGCCTTCTTTAATTGCCTCGTCCGCTTTGGAGATGATGTCGGACAAAAGGTCGTCAGCCGAGCATACACAGCGGTCACCGTAGTCCAGCGAGTTGCCGCATTCCCCGTACATCTTGTCGAGAAGGACGTATGACTGCGGTGCCAGTTCTGTATAATCGAAGTATTTGAAAATGTCAATGCCAAGGTAGTCGAGGTCAGGGCAAATCGCTCCTGCCATATATACTGATTTGATGAAAGCCTGAGGGTCGGGAATCAGTTCAAGTGCTTTCTCCGGGTCGGTGAAGATCCTGGAGAACAGTTTGTCGTATTTGCAGTCGGCCTTCCTGACAGAGTCCTCTGCGGCTGCGCAGGCCTTCCCGAACGTCTTGCCTTTTGCGGGCTTCATTATGTATGCGAAATACTTGTCCCCGGTGTGGAATGTGAAATCCAGCCCGGGATTCTGGTCATCAAGACTTTCTGAGAAATTGGCCATGCTTATTATGCACCTCCTGATATTGCTTGACACGCAGTCGATTTCTTTGCGGGAACGGGAGTTGAATACCGGAGTGAAGCGCTGGTACATTCTTCGGGCGACACCTTTGTGCTCTTTCGCCCCGAGAGGGGAGAGCTCTCCTTCCAGCCCGTTGTGCTCATTCATAACAGTCAGGAAATCAGTTTGCAACGCCTTTCCGTCCGCTGTCAGGATTCCGGCCCTGGCCGCTTTTTCCAGGCCATCCTTTCCGTCATCGAAATACTGTAGCAATGTATGGTAACGGGAGCCGTGCCTTCCGAAATGGGAAATGTAGAATGGCTTGTAGCCTTTCGGGGCAGGTGTGTCTGACAGATTTCCGGTGTGGTACGGGTGATAGACACCGGATGCGATTGCTGGATTCTCCTTGACCCGTTCTACATAATTCTGGGATGCCGCGATGCCGCTTGACAGTAAAATGCCGGCGAAAAAGAGGGCAATCCGGGATGTGAATTTCATAATTTGCAGCTTTTTAGTTCTATGCAAAGATAGAAAAACGCCGCTGTATTCACAATAGCGGTGATTTTGAAATTTATCCGCATCCATTTTCACGATGCGGATAATACTGCCGTACTTTGCCGTTGTAATATTAAAACTGAGAATTATGAGAGGATTATTCAAAACTGTTTCCTGTCTGGCGTTGGCAATGCTGGCGGGATGTTCTGAGGATAACGGCTGGCATTCGCCTGATGTGGATCCGGCAGGCAGCAGAATTCCGCACGAGATGATTGTGCTTGGTAAAAAACTTGATGACCCGTACTCTGTGAAAAATGTCACAAAAGCGCTGGAGAGCCTTTATCCTACAAAAGCTGACAGGGTGGATGTGACACCTACGGATGTGTATGTGCGCTTCCTGCCCAAGACTGAGGCGGAGTATCAGAAACTTGTTGATGCAGGCTATGACCTTATGGACCATCCGCTTGATTATCAGATACTTCAGGATGGAGATTATTATCACGACCCGGCATTGGACGAGTAAGATATAACCTGGCAGTATGCGGTCATCCCTCACGGGGAGGCTTTCCCGGAAGGTGTTGAGTATGAAGTTCTTGATGACTGCTACATACCGGAGAGCGGGACCAGGTCCGAAGACGGGATTGACTGGGAGGCGGTTGAAAGGGAATCTTTCAGGCTGACCGGAAATGAGATGTGCCTGGCTCCGGTTACCCGCGGGAGTGCGGAGAAGCCGTCCGGCAGGGTCACTGTGATTGATGACGAGGCCAATGGCGGACAGCCTTTCGGAGTGTCCGGGGTTACCGTTGTCTGCAATGTCTTTGTGAAGTTTGCCACTGCATACACTGACCGGGACGGATATTACAAGATGGACAGAAAATTTTCTGCCAAACCGCGTTACAGACTGATGTTCAAGAATAAAGAAGGGTTTGCGATAGGCTTCAACAAGGTGATTGCGCCGGCATCGATGTCGGCACTCGGCCAGGGTGCACCGTCAGGAATGGATGTGACCGTCACGAAGGATTCCGATGTCAAGCTGTGGCGCAGGACTGTCGTGAACAATGCCGCTTATGACTATATCGCAAGGTGCGGTGAAGGAGATATGAATATCACCAGACCTCCCAAGAACCTGAGAATCTGGATTTTCAAAAATGCCACAGCAAGCAGCGCAGTGATGATGAGGCAGGGAGCTGTGATAGACAACGCCCTCGTCAGAAGTTTTCTTGGAGATTATGCCGGACTTCTGAAATCTTTCCTGCCCGACATCACTCTCGGGCTCAAAGACCAGATGTCGTATTCGTCCATTTACTCGGAAACCTGTCACGAACTTGCCCACGCAAGCCATTTTGCACAGGCAGGCAAGTCATTCTGGGACAAATATATAAAGTTTATTCTTACATCATTTGTCTCCACCGGCGGAGTTACCTACGGAACCGGGGCGGAAAGTGATGCGGGTTATTGTGAAGTTGGGGAGATGTGGGGATACTATATGCAGAATGCTATGTATCACGACCGGTATGGCGGGACAATGCCTGTTGCCGGAATGAGTTACTGGTTCCATCCTCAGATTTTCAGATATCTGGAGGAGAGGGGAATGACGCGCTCGCAGATTTTCTCGGTGCTGAAAAAGGATGTTGATGACAGGGAGACCCTGAAAATGAAACTTCTGGAATCTTTTCCAGGAAAAGCGGCGGTCATCCAGCAGGTGTTTGACAGGTATGCGAAATAAAATTATTCTGGCCCTGGCGGTTGTCTTCGCCGCCCTGGTGAAATGTACGGATATGTCTGCCCAGAAGGCTTCGCTTTCCACAAATATTGTGGGGTATGCCAATTTCCTCACTATGAACCTGGAAGCTTCCTGTCCTGTGGCAAGGCACTGGAATCTGTATGCCGGGACGAAATACAATCCGTTCACTTTCAATCTCGGAAAGGGAAAGGAGAGCGCAAGGAACCGCCAGCAGGCCTATTATGCGGGAGTTCGCTACTGGCCCTGGAATGTATATTCCGGCTGGTGGGTTGCCGGAAAGCTTCAGTATCAGGAATACAGTTCCGGTGGAATATTCTCCAGGCGCACCAGGGAAGGTGACAGGGCCGGGCTCGCTCTCGGAGGGGGTTATGCGTATATGATAGGGAAGCACTTCAATATTGAGTTCGGGGCGATGCTCTGGAGCGGGGTTGACTTTTTCACCTCTTACAGCTGTCCTGTATGCGGCAGCATTGAATCGTCAGGGCGGAAAGTGTTCGTATTGCCTTCAGATATAATTGTGGCCCTGAGTTATATTTTCTGATAGAGGGTACAAACTTATGGTATTTGACAAACATTACAGGCTATTCAGCGGACAGGTTCTGCTCTTGCTCATCTTCCTCCAGCTTTCATTGGTCACGATCCCCGGCTGTTCGGTGAAAGAGAGCAGGACCTTGTGTCCGTGTGCTCTGAGCCTGGTTTTCGGAGAGCGGGACACTGCGAGGTTGCGGGACGGGGTAGCCCTGCGCCTGTCTGTCGATGCGGAAAATGGAGCGGACGAGTCTCTGGACAGCATAGTTGCCTTGACGGGCAGCAGGACGGCAAGTTTCAGGACGGCAAGGGGCAGGGCGGTAGCTTTGGCTGTCTGGCCATCGGAAACGGTTGTATGTCCATACGGTGAAGATGTGTGGATAAGGATTCCGGAAGGGGAGCAGTGTCCGGAAATCTGGACTGGAGCGGTGTCGGCCAGCACTTTGGGTGACAGGGCTGAAGCGGACATTCCGCTGCGCAGGAATTGCTGTGTCATAGGGATTTATTTCAATGGGGGAGACCTGTTCAGCCTTGAGGTCAGGGGCAATGTCTGCGGTTATGGTAATGATGGACTTCCTGCCGAGGGGCCTTTCTCGGCTGTGGCGGTGGATGAGGCCTCAGGTGGAGGGACAAGGTACTGCACTGTCCGTGTGCCGAGGCAGAAAGACTGCTCCCTGTCACTGCATATCGTCGGAGCGGACGGAAACCGGCGGGTTTTTGCCATAGGCAATTACATAGAAGCCAGCGGGTATGACTGGTGCTCGGATGACTTGAAGGACATAATGCTGGAGATTGACTATGCGGCGACTTCTGCTGTGTTCAGGATTGACAGATGGAGTGAGACATTCCATTTCGAAACTGTACTGTAAACAAATAGGGCATTAGCCTGGAATATATATTAGATGAAGTGAAGCACTCCGTTTTGAATCTGTGCTGTAAACCGGAGGAAAAAGAAAAAGAGGGAACAAGTTTGCTAATTAAAAAACAATTTGTATCTTTGCATTCCTATCTGATGCGCGGGTGGCGAAATTGGTAGACGCGCTACTCTCAGGAGGTAGTGCCGTAACAGGCGTGGCAGTTCGACTCTGCTCCCGCGCACGCAAAAAGGCGACTCAAGTCTTATGACACGAGCCGCCTTTTTTTGGTTCGATTTACAAAACTTCCAGTGTTGGCAAAATCGTGCTTTTTGCTCATTATGGAATATAACTGAAAACGATGATATTGATGATTCCATTTTTGACGAAGAATCTGGTGATGTCGCATAAGTCTTTGTTGATTGCGTAAACATCGAACCCATCAACCTTTTTAATTAATTCTGGTTTGCCTGTTACGTAATTGTCGAGTTTTGAAATCGGATCTCCGACCCTGACACCGCCTTCGATTGTGTCAATGAGAGCTGCGAAACGATTGTCGTCCAATCTGAAGTCAAGGAAGCATCCGTTACACTCAAAATGTAATCTATTACTACCAAAATAATAGGTCTCGCTTATTCCATACTCATTGTCAAACTTTTTATATCTGTCAGGCTTACCAAAAATGCTGACCACTCTTGCTGAATCTGCCTTTTGACCTATATGAAGTCCGATTAATGTCAAATTTATCCGCTTCGGTGTATAATAATAAGACTAATATTCAGGGATGTGGAAGAAAGTTTTAACGTTTCAACCAAGATATTTCGAACAAAATTGCATAGAAATGCATTATTCTAAAATATTGATTTTGACAGAATATTCGATTTATCTATTACATTCTATAATTTTTAAGGCTATTTTTTGAACATTTTTTGTGGATTGAATCGTTAAAATTTTCGAAGTCTCCAAAAGTCGGTTATTTACAAATAGTTGCAATTTAGAATTCTATTTCCGACCTTTGTGTCAATCAGCGTCAATAAAACGCCCTTTAAAAGTGCACGTTTCAGGCCATGCGGCCGATGGTTTTGTTCGCAGATTGTAAATATACAGATAATATGTTAAACTAAAGTAAATGCTTATGAAAAAGATTTGTCTTCTTTTCACGGCTATTCTGATGCTTGGAGTATCTTCTGCATTCGCACAGAACTTCAAAGTGACCGGAAAGGTGACGGACGCATCCTCTGGCGAGGGTATTCCGTTCGCATCAGTAGTAGTCAAAGGCTCCAGTGTTGGAGTGAATACCGATGAAAACGGCGTGTATTCAATCAAGGCATCCGAGAATGACGTTCTCGTCTTCTCTTTCGTGGGATACAATGCTTACGAAGTAAGTGTCAACGGAAGAGCGAAAATCAATGTTTCTCTTGAAAGCGAATCGCTTGATGAAGTCGTGATGGTCGCTTACGGCTCGGCGAAGAAATCCTCATTCACCGGCTCGGCAGCTTCTGTCAAGAGCGAGTCCCTCAGCAAGAGGACGGTTGCCAATGTCACAAAAGCCATTGAAGGACTTGTTCCAGGAGTCACTGCGACAGCCGGTTCAGGACAGCCAGGTTCGGGATCATCCATCCAGATCAGAGGTTACGGATCTATCAATGCTTCATCTTCTCCTCTCTATGTAGTGGACGGTATCCCGTATGACGGAAGCATTTCTTCCATCAATCCAAGCGATATCGAGTCCCTTACAGTCCTCAAAGACGCTGCTGCAGCCGCTCTATACGGATCCCGTGGTGCGAACGGAGTCGTTATGATTCAGACAAAGCGCGGGCAGGCCGGTTATTCCAACTTCAACTTCAAAGGCACCTGGGGATTCTCCTCAAGGGCATATAAGCCTTACGACACAGTCAATCAGAGAGAGTTTGTGGAACTCACATATGAGGCGCTCCGCAATAAATATATGATTGACAATGGGTATTCACTTGAGACCGCTTCTGCTCTTGCAAACAGCGAACTCGGATCTTCTCTCGGTGGTGAGCAGTACAATCCGTTCAAGAATTACACTTGGGACACGCTCATTGATCCGGCAACAGGCAAAGTCAGAGAGGATGCAGTGTCAGCCTACGATGAGAGATGGCTTGACGAGATGACTCATAACAATGCTCTCCGTCAGGAATATGTCTTCAGCGCCAATGGTGGAAATGACAAGACTAAGTATGCTATGTCATTCGGCTACCTTGATGAGGACGGTATTCTCATAACCACCAAGTTCAGGCGTTATTCTTTCAGGGCTAATGTCGATCAGAAAGTGACCAGCTGGATTAATGCCGGAGTCAGCACTTCCTATGCATACACCAAATCCAATATGGAACTGACCAGCTCGGGATCATACACCAGCAATGCCTGGTACACGGCTCAGTTTATGGCTCCTATCTATCCGGTGTATCTCAAAGACGAGAACGGTCAGAACGCAGGCGGATATGACTATGGTCTGACTCGTCCTAAGGCTTCCAATTTCAATAATATTGGCGATCTTTATGACAACAAGAACGCTGTCCTCAGGGACAATACAAGCGCAAGGGCGTATGCCACACTCGGCGGCGACGATCCTGTAATGGGAATTTTCAAAGGACTTGAGCTGACTACCAATATAGGTATTGATATCAGCAATGCGAGATCATCAACATATTACAATCCTTATCACGGTGATGGAGCATCAACTAACGGAAGTGTGGATAAAGAGTCAGGCCGGACAATGTCTCTTACCTGGAACCAGATTCTCAAATATGACAGGACATTCGCTGACAAGCACCACGTTCTCGCACAACTTGGCCACGAGTACTACAACTATGAATATCAGTACCTTCAGGCTGACAGGACCAATGTGTACCCTGGTATCGACGAGCTTGCTCCTGCCACAAACGTGACCGGCAACAACTCGTATAAAGAGCAGTATCGCATTGAGTCGTATTTCGGACGTCTTGCATATGACTTCTCTGACAAGTATTATTTCGAGGGCACATGGCGTACAGATGGTTCCTCAAGATTCCACAAAGATTACCGCTGGGGTCAGTTCTGGTCACTTGGCGCTTCCTGGAGACTCTCGGAGGAGAACTTTATGAAGAACGCTGACTGGGTGGACAATATGACACTCCGTCTCTCTTACGGACAGCTTGGTAACGACGGCCTCGACACATATTATGCATGGCAGTCATTCTATGACCTTACCTGGGCAAACGCGACAAACCCTGGAGCTATCGTGAACTCACTTGAGAACACAGAGGTCTCTTGGGAGAAAAAGAACACCTGGAATGTGGGTATCGAAGCCACATTGTTCCACAGATTCCTCAATCTGTCATTGGAGTACTATCATTCCAAGACAACCGATATGCTCTTGAGCTACCCGCTCCCTCTTTCAACAGGATTCTCTGGTTACAATGCCAACGTTGGATCTCTCCAGAATCAGGGATTCGAGGCAAGTTTCAGATTCAACTGGGTGAACAAGGGTAAATTTGCAGCAAGCTCAACATTGATGCTTTACAAGAACGAGAACAAGATTCTGGCTCTTACAAAGGATGACAAAATCACCAGCGGTTATCAGGTTATCGAGGTTGGAAAACCTATTTACACATATTGCCTGCCGAAGAACGCCGGTGTTGATCCTGCTACAGGAAAGCAGCTTTACTGGGCTTATGAGAAAGATGAGAACGGTGACAAGATTGAAGGATCTGACTTTGTCACATCCAACAAGACACTGGCTTCGAATTCATATTACTATGCAGGAAGCCGCGAGCCGGATCTCCAGGGCTCATTCGGTTCTGATTTTAGACTTGGTTCATTCGATCTGTCGTTTCTTACTACATTCAGCATCGGAGGTGTGACCTACGACTCTCTCTATTCCGGACTTATGGAGGTTCAGTATGCCGGTGACACCTGGAGCAAGAATGCTCTCCGCCGTTGGCAGAAACCAGGCGACGTGACCGATGTGCCAGCGGTCCTTTTCAATGCGGGCCGCCTCGGCACCGACAAGAATCTTATCAACGCCTCTTATTTCGCAATCAAATCCATCCAGCTTGGATATACACTCCCGGAAAAGTGGACAAGAGCTGCTAAACTTCACTCGCTCAGAGTGTTCGTGAATGCTGACAATGTCGCTATGTTCAATCACCTTCACGGCCTCAATGTGCAGTACAATTTCTCCGGCGGCACGAATTATACTTACACTCCTACAAGAGTGGTGTCAGTCGGTGTTGACCTTAATTTTTAATCAGAGGAGGTAGATACAATGAAAAAGACAATTATATCATTAATAGCGGTGGCTCTTCTGTCAGGAGCCTGCACGGACGGGACTCTTGATACCGCTCCATCGACAGCTGTGTCAGGAAGCACAATGCTTGAGACTACAGAAGGCGGGTATATGGCAATGAACGGAGCTCTCAGGTTCCTTTGGCAGTTTGGTGTGTCCACCACAGGCAACTATCACCAGTGTTTCGGCCCTCAGTCGTATGCTCTTATGGGAGATCTGATGGGTGAGGATATGGTAATGGCGGGAACCGGCAGCGGCTGGTTCTGGTATGACTATGTGTATGATGTGAAAGACATGTACAGAAGTGGCGCCTGGAGGCCATATGACTGCTGGAACTATTATTATACTCTCATCTGCCAGGAGAACTATATCATAGCCTCAGCTGAAACAATGCAGGGAGACGAGAAGGATAGAGACTATATCCTTGGAAATGCATACGCTATCAGGGCCTATGCCTATCACTATCTTGCAATGACCTACGCCAGAAGTTATATTGGACACGAAGACAAACTCTGTGTGCCGATTTACACTGAGCCGACCACATCCAAGACAGCGGGAAAAGCGCGTTCGACGAACCGGGAGGTATACGCCCAGGCCATGTCTGATATCAACACTGCAGTTGATCTTCTGAAAGGCAAGCCAAGACAGCACTGCTCTCATATCGATTACTACTCCGCCAATGGAATCAAGGCCCGTATAGCGCTCTATATGGGTGACTATCAGACAGCATACGAAGCTGCTAAAGAAGCTGTGGGCGGAAAGAAGGTTCTTACAAAAGATATCCTTTCAGGCTACAACAATGCGGATGCGGCTGATGTCCTTTGGGGTGCCCAGATTATCAGGGATCAGGGTACAACCAATCCTCAGTTTCTTGTTCATATGGACATAGCCTACAACAATGGCAATGGCTATGGCGGCACTGCGAGAAAATGCTGCAGCGAGTGGTTGTACAGCAGAATCACCAAAGGTGACAATCGACAGAACTGGTGGCATTATGAAAACCTGTACAGCCAGGGATACACCAAAGTCGGCTATCAGCAGTATAAATTCCGTTTCGCCGATGCTTCTGATACATACGTGGGTGCTGACCATATCTATATGAGGGTTCCAGAAATGTATCTGACTATGGCAGAGTGCGCTTGCCGTCTTGGAAATGAAACTGAGGCGAAAGAGATTCTGAACGAATTTATGACATACAGAATGCTTGATGGGGAAGTTTATGATTGCTCCGACAAATCAGGCACAGATCTCGGCGCTCTTACCACGGAGGAGACAGGCTCGTTGCTTGAAGAAATTCTTCTCCAGCGCAGAATTGAACTCTGGGGCGAATTCGGACGTGTTTATGACATCAAGAGGCTCCGTCAGGGCTTTGAAAGGACGACAGATATGGGTCATCCGTCACAGGCTCTCTGCAAGACTCTCAAACTCACAGATCCTGAGTCCTTTGACTGGGTTCTCACTATCCCGCAGAAAGAGATTGACGCCAATCCTCTCATTGTCCAGAATCCTGTTGGCAGTGTAGCTGCTGACGGACAGGGAGATGATCCGTCACTTGCTCCTGCCGCATAACAATATGTTAGTCGTTAAAATTTTAAGATAGATATGAATAAGATATATAAAGGATTGCTTTTCCTGGCTGCCGTGTCTATGGTTGCTGCCTGTGACATCAAGCAGGAGAATGTCAAATATCTTCCAAAGACAACGGATCCTTCGATGCTCAACGAGCATTTCTATGAGGAGGAGATACTTTTCACCGAGGAGGAGATCGGCCTTCCAGTAGTAAGGGCGAACTCTGCAGGTGCGTACACGCTCTCGTTGGAGGCTCTTCTTCCTGATGGACTTTTCCTGGGATCAGACTGTACTGTGCTGAATGACAATTTTACCAATTCCAAAGGGGACCGTCTTGGAAGCCTCGTGTCTTTCAAAATTGAGTTTGTTGACGGACAGTCTCAGTCAGATGTAGTGTTCAAACTTGGACAGGCCCTCGTGGGCAGCAAATACCAGGGATTTGTCAGATTCGCTTCTGATGTCGAATATAACAAGAATGTAGGAATAGACTCCTGCTTTTTCTCATTGGCCAAGGCTTATTCCTGGACCTCTATAGGCGAGGGTGAGTATTATGATGATTTTGTTGGAAACAGAAATGCTGTAGAAGTCCTGAAAGCCGAAGGTTTTGACCGTTACCGTATTGTAAATCCTTATCCAGCTGCGGTTCTCACTGGCGAAGACCTTGGATATTCTGCAGCAGGCGAGGCGTGGGGTATAGGTGGCGCAGCCTGCCCGTATATTGAATTCTGGGTGGAGGAGGATGGAAAACATGTATCCTGGAACACCAAATTCAGTACTACTCTCGACTATACCGGAGATGGCGACACTATCTGGATATATTATCCAACTGCATTCGCAAAATATGCTCCGTATGCTGCCTATTGCGCCTTGGATGATAATCAACCGAAAGTTGTATGGTTCTACGGAGTAGCTTATATAGATGGTATGGGTGGATTCGATGTTACTCCTTGTGTCCTAAGTTTGCCGGGAGGCCCTGGGCTTGACTTTCTTTTTGAAGAATAATTCTAAAATAATTGTAGGATGGGGGAGGCCTGAAATTGGTCGCCCCCATTTGCATTTCTGATGCGGAATTTATTACTTTGCAGTTTTGCAAATTAAAGATATGAAGAGACTTATACAATTGTCGGCGCTGTCCTGCGCCGTGATGGCGCTTGTGCTGTCATGTGCCCGGGAGACTGTGTCTGGTGAGAATGAACCGGTCCGTGAACAGGAGGAAACGGAAGCCGGGACAATGCCGGGAGTGGCCCTGATATACCTTTCTGAGAGTCTCTGTGAAGAGCTCGGGGAGTCTGTTGAACTTGATGGACTGTCTGTCAAATCGACCGCTTTCAGTTCGGCAGTGAAAGACCTTGGCATCGTGTCTATGCGGAGGCTGTTTCCGTACGCCGGCGAATATGAGCCGCGTACACGTGCCAGAGGGCTTCACAGATGGTACAGAGTGGAATATGGACAGGATGTCCCTTTAACCAGGGCAGGTGAGGAGCTGTCCGGAATCGAGGGCGTGGAAATATTCGAGCCGGAACGCAGGATTGGAATCAAGGCCGTCTTCAACGACCCGAAGCTTGAAAGCCAATGGCATTATGTCAACAACGGCTCTATATCTTCGGACCATCTCGCAGGTTCGGACATCAATGTCGAACCGGTGTGGGAGCGTTACACGACAGGTGATCCGTCGGTGATAGTAGGCGTCGTGGACGGCGGAATCGACTATGCCCACGAGGATTTGGCTGCCAATTATGCAGGCGGTTACAACTTCCTTACGAATGGAAAAGTGACTGCCGAGGACCACGGCACGCACGTGGCCGGAACAATCGCCGCAGTCAATAACAACTCTTTGGGAGTCTGCGGGATAGCCGGTGGCGACAAGGAAAACGGAAAGAGCGGAGTGAAACTATTGTCTTGCCAGATTTTCTCCGGGAAACAGAGCGCTGACGGGGCTCAGGCAATCAAATGGGCTGCCGACAACGGTGCGGTCATCGTTAACAACAGCTGGGGATACGAATACAGGACCGTTGCGGAAGCCAGGGCGGCCAAGCTGGGAACAGCCCTGAAAGAAGCCATCGATTATTTCATCGATTACGCCGGGTGCGACAATGACGGCAACCAATTGTCCGGCAGCCCGATGAAGGGCGGTGTGGTGTTTTTCGCGGCTGGAAATGAAGGCTGGGACGCCAATCCGATAGGCCAATATGAAAGGGTGGTTTCCGTGGGTGCGACAGGTCCGAATTTCACCAGAGCTTATTATTCAAACTATGGCGCCTGGGTGGACATCGCAGCGCCCGGCGGAGATGTCAACTACCTTAATGGCCAGGTCCTCAGTACATTGCCGGATAATTCATATGGCTATCTGCAGGGCACGTCAATGGCCTGCCCGCATGTGACCGGCGTGGCTGCCCTGTTGGCCTCGTATTTCGGCGGGCCGGGTTTCACCAATGATATGCTGGTAGAGAGGCTTCTCAAAGCTGCCAATGAAGATGCCCTTCCGTCAAACTCCAGAATCGGCCCGATGATGGACGCTTTCGGTTCGTTTGTCTATGGCGACACGGTTCCTCCTGAGAATATAGGGACAATATCCGCGTCTGTTGTGGGCAACCGTATCGACTTGACATTCAATGTGACAGCCGATGCTGAAGAAGTGAAGGCCTATGAGTATGTCGCATTGTGTTCCAAGGACAAAGCCCTACTTGAGCCTGTGTCTCTTCCGGACATTCCGGAGGGAGTTGTGACAGCTTCCGCTCTTGTGGGCCCCAAAAAGGTTGGAGAACCCATTACTGTCAGCATCAAAGGTCTGGAGTTCACCAGTCCGTACTATGTGGCCGTGGCTGGCCGGGACTATGCCGGAAATTATTCAGCAATGTCGTCAATCATTGCCGTGAGCACGGGAGAGAACAACCCTCCTGTCATTGAGTTGCCAGAGATTTCGGAGCTTGTGATAAAGTCACACGAAACGGCCGAATTCATTCTTGGTATCTATGACCCGGAAGGCGACGTCCTTGACGTATCATTCAATAAGGGGTCTGCCGCCACCAATTACCAGAATCTCGGCAACGGGCAATGGAAGATGACTGTCACCGGCCTTGTGGCCAATCCCGGAACATACATTGACAGGATTGCTGTGAAGGACAAATACGGACTGACGGCCGATGCTTCTGTCAAATATGAGATTCTTCCGAACAATGCCCCGGAGATACTGAATCAGGCTGACAATATTTTCTTCTCCAAGCCCGGGGGAGAAGTTGTCATCAATCTTGATGACTGTTTCATCGACCCTGACGGGGAGAGCCTGACATACAATGCCACGGTGGCGTCCAAGACAGTATGCAGGGCCACTCTCGAAGGCTCAACCCTGACAGTGACAGTTTTCGGCTATGGTGCCAACACGGTGACAGTGACCGCCACTGACGCCAGGAAACTCTCTTCGGCGTTCGAGATAAAAGTCGTAGTCAAGCAGGAGGCCAATTTCCTTGAGCTGTATCCCGTGCCGGTGAAGGACATCCTGAATGTGCGCACCGGGCTACCGGCCGATACTGAAGTGGTTATCCGTGACGCTGCCGGCAGGGAAGTGCACAAGAGCCTTTCTGTGGTCAGTGCGTTCGAGCCGCTTGAAGTGGATATGTCAGGCTGCGCTCCGGGACAGTACAAGGTCTCGGTGACAGTGGATGGTAAAGTTTATGAAAAGATAATCAGCAAGATATGAGAAATATATCAATCTCGGCTGTGATCGCGGCCGTGGCTGTACTGATTGCCGGAAGGGCAGAAGCTCAGGAGGCGATGCAGTTCGCCGCCATAGGAAAGAATATCCAGGAGGGCGGTCCTGCCGCACTGCTCGCTTCTCCGGCGGACAAGGTCTTCCAGGAACACAGGACAGAGGTTTCGGCTTCATACCTGTCATATTGTCCGGATGTTGTTCCTGCCTCATATATCAATGCCTCAGGTTCATACCTGGTGTTGGAAAACCTGTCAGTCAGCGCAGCTTTCACCTATGGGACAGGGGAGAATTATGAGACTGTCAATACTGGCGGTTTCAGCACCGGACCATTCACTCCGTCATATTATGAGGCGTCTGCCGGAGTGTCTTACAGACCGTTCCGTGATATTTCCTTCGGAGTGAATCTGGAATATCTCGGGGAGAAACTCTCCTCCGATTTCAGCGCTGGCGCTTTTGCCGCGGATGTGGCCGCCATGTGGAACCACAGTTTCGGAAAATCTTCCGTGAAATGCTCCGCCGGCGTGTTTGATATCGGAAACAAGGTCAAATCAGCTTCCGGGGATAAGTTCCGTCTGCCGTCATCCGCCAGACTTGCTGCCGGTTATGAATTCAGCCCGTCATCCTTGCACACTGTCGGGGCGGGACTCCAGGGAGAGTGCTATTTCTCCGGAAACATTTCCGCGACAGCGGGA
>JAQXHU010000109.1 GCA_029007435.1 Bacteroidales bacterium | reverse complement strand
CGCTTCATAACGTCATATCAATCTTGGCCGGCTGAAGTTCTTCTCCGAAGAGTTTCAGGACCATATTCACCTTGTCCAGCTGCACGGTGGATTTGCCCCGTTCCAATTCCCTCACGAAGCGCAGTCCCACTCCGGCCCGCTCAGAGAGTTCCACTTGGGTGAGTCCAAATTCTTTGCGCTTCGCTTTAATATGCTCAGAAATAGTCATACATTACAATTTATACCCTATAGGGTACAAATACAAGAAATAATCTCAATATTGTACCACCACGGGTATAAAATAGTAAAGGTCGTGCATTCGCTACACGACCTCGTATTATCCTTATTATAACTACTTCAGATTGCCATCAACTCCCGCCCAAGACTATGCAGAGAGGAGACAATCTCCTGCTTGCGCTTCTCACTCGGCTTTTTGATTCCGTAGATGTACTTTGAAAGCAGGCTCTTGTTGATACCTATGCTTCGGGCGACCTCGGAAACATTAAGCTGAGGGAACCGTGCGAAAATCATTGCGATATCATTGGTATAATCCGGCTCAGATGTCTCTTCCAGAAAGCTGGAGATATGGATATCCTCATCCAATGTCGGCCAGCGGATATCATCACCGAAGCGACCTATCTTATAGTCAAGACGATCTTCCTCAGTGGCTTCAAGCAATACAGGAAATGCCTCCAAAGGTCTTGAATACACCTTTGCTGCATCCGTCTCTATATAGACTCGCCTTGAGTCAAACCATACTTTACTTATCTTCTCCATGATATTCAGTCCATTTTTCAATTATATCCTCTTGGTATATCTTCACTATCTGAACGGCCTTCTTCAGGTCTTTCGGTTTTATACCTTGATTCTCTACAATCTCCAGAGTCTTGACATTTATCTTCGCCCTTCCATCTCCGTTCTCTACATGCACGTGGATTGGCAAGTGCTCAAGAGAATAGAAGAAGAATCTCATTCCGAATAATTCAAACAGTGTCGGCATAGTATCTCGTATCAAATTCTATGCAAAAATAGGGATAAATTTTTATCTCCGCAAAAGTTTTGAAGAATTCTGTACCTGTAAGTTTCTTTCCGTTAAGAAGCCGCTGCCGCATCAACCTATAGAACGTGAATCAAACGTCAGAGCAAGATAATTTTCATATATACTTCTCCGGTTCTATTCATCTGTCCATCAATATATCATTGATATTAGCCTACGCCCCGAACGTCATAGGGGTCATCTTGTAGCCGAGATGCTTGAGACCGAAAGCCATTCCCATAAGATACATCTGGTGCAGACAGGAGACAAAGGCCTGGAATGCGGCTTTCGTGCCCGGCTCGACATTTCCCCGGACAAGAATCGAATTGGTCCGGGAAGCGCATTCGGCCACTATTCTTGAATATTTGCCGGAGACGTTCCGGTCAAGATGCATAATGTCTTCCAATATGTATTCATCCATATAGTCGAATCCTCTCGCATCCCTCAGATATTCATACAACTCACTGTCCTCCCGGCATTCAGCCCAGTTTTCGTCCCAGGAAGCGGCCATCGCCATACCGATGAACATCATCCACCCGAGAGCCACGACCGGCGAGGAATTGAACTCCCTTATCCCGTCCGGCATATATGCCCTTGCAATCTCCTCCCATTTCTCCTCTATGTCAATGCATTCCGGCATCCTTTCATCCACAGCGCCGACCGACACCAGATACGAATGCAGGTCCGCCCTCACGATATTCTCCATTGTCTCCATAATATAACATTTCAGATTCGACGCCAAAGTTACGGAAACTTCAGGGAATAACCTGCAGCATCGCAAGATTATCATTTCCGTATCGGGCCGGTAAAAAGGAATCTGCGGCAATCACCGTTTATAAATGGCATTCATCTCGTAAATGGCCGGAGCGGAGAGGATTATTTCACCGGAACTTCAACTTCAGTATGATACACAGAGCCTTTCCAGATGTGATAAGTCCACTCGGCGTGGCGGCCCTGCTCAGGGGCTACATCAGGTGAGGACTTGCTGACTGTATAGTAGAACGACGGATTCTTCCAGTCGGAAATATGTCCGAACGAATCTCTTTCCAAAGCCGCATTATGATTCCTCGGACAGCCCGAATACTGCTTGTCAATCCTGAAAAGTTCAGTCCACTGCCCCGTGCCTGCCTTGAATGAAGAGAAATCCATATAGTCAATCTCGGATGCAACAGGGATATAAGTCGGATAATCAGCCACATTGGAGTTCACCGGGCGTATCACGACAATTTTATTCTCCTCAAGATTGACAGCGAAATCACAGTTGCAGGTCACATCCTGATTTCCGTCAATATTCTTGAGGCCGGTCCTGCACATTGTATTGACAGGGCCATATTGCATATTGGAAAGATCCGACATATCAATCTCCTGCCAGACGACACGGGTTCCGTCCATATCACCAATAGTGTATGTAAGCAGCACTTTCCCCTTCCTGTCAAGAGATACGGCGCACGACTGCCCGACGCCCCAGGATTTTCCGGTCCCGCCTATCGCCTGGTCGCCATCTTCAGTCCACGTTTTTCTCACAATCTGGTCCGGCCATTTGCGCCAGCTTGAAGAATTAAGATCATTACTGAACGCAACTCCAACCTCATTGTAATACACTCCGTATCTGTTGCCCAGGAAAAACATCGCATACTTGTACGTCTCATTGTCCCAGAGGAACTCCCCCTGAACAATAGACGGATCACAGGTATGGTGGTCGTCCCACGAGCCCGAAGCCCCTGGCTGAAGGACATCCGACACAGATGAATAATTGCCATTCCGGTCAAGGACAATATGGTATATATTATCCACCATAATATGCTGCTCCGGATTGCCGCAAAAGAAAAGATGGACAGAGCCGTCTTCGTTCAACACGGCCGACGGGCAATATGAATACCTGCACTGGCCGTCAAAGCCAAAGACCTTGAACGGCTTCTTTGCCCTCACAACCTCAACCGTCCTGGTTTCCCCTGCGCCGTCATCATCCGAACAGGACAATGTCCCTGACAGGAAAACAGCAACGGCAGACAGAGTTGAAACTATTTGAATGAACTTATTTCTTTTCATTTTCCTGATATTTTTCCGGAGCGGCGGAAATCATCCCGACAAAATGACTCAGAATCCTGTCAGCCTGTTCGGGAGTGACTGACAGGTATTTACGGGTTCCGGCCGGTGACTGGCTAAAATGTGTGCAGCCCTTTTCGTCCACTGTAATATCACCCGGTCCGGACACCGTGAACCATTCCGGTCCTTCCACAGCATAAAGGAGAGCGGTCAGATCCCAGGCAGGCCTGTCATACGGCATCGGGAGATAGCTTTTGTATGCCTCGACAAGAGGATGTCTTCCTGCCCATCCGAAATCATTTTCAATGGATGTAGCCGGATAGCATATCTTTATTCCGACCTCGAATGGGGATGTCACCACAGGTGTCGGCCATTCTTCGAATATCGCTTTGGCAGCCGGAATATCTTTCACGACATTGTATTCTGCGAATCCTTCTTTGTCAAAGCAGCCAGCCATAAGCACAAGACGGCTTACTTTTCTTGCCACCAATTCCTTGCCCGGAAGCGGAGAATATTCATCCGGAGCAGACTTCAGCAGCCTGACAAGGTTTGTAGAGAAGCCTACAGACACTATCGTCACTGAGGAATCTTTCCGTCCGGCAAGGACTTTCCTGTACCACTCCGGAGATGACGGCAGCGATGAGTAATCTTTCAATGTCCTTGCGAAGAGCTTTGTACCGTCCCCATTCTCAAGAGAACATACCGCGCTGGCATAATTGACCGCATCAGACTCACATTCAGCGCCGTCTTTCACGACAGCCACAGGAACGTCAGGATGCCCATACCAGGTGTTCATAATATCGGCGAACTCGGCAGGGGCAGTGCCGTTCTTGTTTATCGATATGCCGAGAATCTCAATCCGGCCCTGCTCCGCATATTTGTACAGCATATCCATCGCCAGGGCATCATCCACATCGTTGCCCACATCAGTCTCAAATATCACTGACATTTTGTCCTCAACCACAGCATTGTTACCGCAGGAGGCGAGCATCAGGCACATCGCCGGAACAAGTAATAAAATCTTTCTCATAATTGTGTCTAAATAATCATTTCAGTTCAAATGTGGCAGACCAGAGATCATAAGACCACAGCCAGTCCTCTCCTGTGACCGCAGGTGTGAAATACACAATGGCATCAATCAGAAAACCGGATAGTAATTTCAATTTGCAATTCATATTGAACAATGTTTAATTACCTCCAGATATTATTATACACCCAAGTCCTGCGATGAAGAACAGGAACATTATGCCCAACAGGGCGTTGACAGATTTTGAGGAGCCTTTGAACTCTTTCCAGATGAACACACCCCAGATGGCGGCGATCATAGGAGCTCCCTGCCCAAGCGCATACGATATGGCTGCCCCGGCCTTTCCCGAGGCGATGTAGCTGAATGCTGTTCCGAGACACCATATCGCTCCGCCAAGCACACCTGTAAGATGAGTGCGGAAAGAGCCCTTGAAATACTCTTTATACGAAACAGGCTCCCCTGCAAAAGGATGCCTCATCACGAGTGTGTTGAAAATGAAATTGCTGAGCAGCACACCGACACTGAAAATAAAGATTGCGCTATATGGCGTCAGCATTCCCGCAGCCGGCGATTCGAAATTGTCCAGATCCATCGCCCTGGCAACAAACCGGTAGAAAAGGGACATCAGGATTCCGGCCACAATGGCTAGGAGAATGCCTTTCCTGTTCTTTTCACGGTCTGCCGCATCGGCTTTTCCCTGCATCTTTCCTGAAGCTATTCCATTGCATATTATCGCTATAACAATCAACAACACACCGAGGAAGAGAATCACAGGATTGCCTTTAGGGGCGCCTATATAATTGATAATCACACCTAATACAAGGGAAAGGCCCACTCCGAGAGGGAAAGCTACTGACAAACCGGCAATAGATGTCGATGCCGAAAGAAGAATATTGGAAGCGTTGAATATCACGCCGCCGAGTATAACGCTGAAGATGCTGGACATTTCAGCCTGCGCGAGGTCATCGAAGAATGGCCTTCCTTCAGTTCCGAAACTTCCCATTGTAAGGGATATCAGAAGAGAGAACAGCAGCATTCCTATGACATAATCCCAATAAAACAGTTCGTACCGCCAGCTTTTGGACGCAAGCTTTTGAGTATTGCCCCAAGAGCCCCAGCACAGCATTGTGACAAAACAGAATATCACAGCCAGCAGATAACTTTTTACAATAAACATAGTATTAATTATTAATGGTTTCTATCAATTTGTCAACCTCTTCCCGTGTCGGAACCGAGTCCTGCGCGCCGTGCCGCTGGACAGCTATAGCCGAAGCGGCGGTGGCGAACTTCACGGCTTCCCTCAACGATTTGCCTTCGGCCAAAGCCACACATATACCGCCACAGAAAGTATCTCCCGCGGCCGTTGTGTCCACCGCATTTACTTTCAGGGCAGGGATGAATGACATTTCGCCATCATAGACCATCGCCCCTTTGGAGCCCATCGTCACGATGACATTGGAAACTCCTTTGTCATTGATAGCCTTGACAGACATACGGGCAGTGGACTCATCTTTGATTTCAATACCAGATATGGAAGCGGCCTCACACTCGTTTGGAATAAGCAATGTAACGCATTTTAGAAGTTCGTCAGGCAGCTCCACAGCCGGGGCAGGATTGAGCACAACCATCACTCCGGATGAACGAGCAATCTCCGCGGCCTTGACAACCGCCGGCAACGGAATTTCCAACTGAAGGAGAAGTATTTCCGATTCTCTGATCAGGCCGGAAAGGCTTTCGATATCCACATCCGTCACTTCCGAGTTCGCACCGGAAGCCACCACGATGGAATTCTCCGCCTTGTCATCAATGCATATCAATGCCACTCCTGACGGTTTGTCGGAATACAGCACCCGGCCAGTATCAAGGCCCACCTCCGCATAGTGCGCCAGCGCATTCTCACCGAAAATATCACGGCCAAGTTTGCATACGAACGAGACATCACCTCCAAGTTTCTTTGCGGCGACTGCCTGGTTGGCGCCTTTGCCTCCCTGTCCCATACGGAAGACTCCCCCGATAACTGTCTCCCCTGGCTTAGGCAGGACACTGGTCTTTACAGACATATCAGTATTGCTGCTGCCTATCACAAGAATCTTCTTATTAGTTTTCATTGTATTAATTATGTAGTTGTTAACGGCGCCATTATGCGCAATCGTTTTAGCAAATATACTATGACAGAATTCTAAATTATACCACTGAAATCGATATTTCTTATGAAAATTATCCAAATTTCAGCGCAAAAACGTTAAAATTTTGCGCTGAATTTTCCTATATTTGCGCAAATACCGGTTTATAACACGTACACGTATGAAAGAGACACTGGCGGGCCTTGCGGCCAAAACAGGGTTTTCAATAACCACAATTTCCCGCGTGCTGAGCGGAAAAGCCGACCAGCACAGAATCAGCCGGGAGACAAGAGACACTATCATCAAAGCGGCGGAAGAGAACAACTATTTCCCAAACCTTCTCGCCCAGAATCTCCGGACGAACAAGACCGACACAATCGGCCTGCTCCTGCCGTCCGTGGCCAACCCATATTTCGCGGACATAGCCAGTGTGGTCATCAAAGAATCAAGGGAAAGAAGACACACAACGATAGTCATCGACTCGGACGAGAGTACTGAATCAGAAAAATCGGCCATCTCGTCATTGATGTCGCACCAGGTCGCGGGAATAATTGCCGCCCCGTGCGGCGACGACCCGTCATTGTTTGAGGAAATCAACCGCAAGTTTATGCCCGTCATCCTGATTGACAGGTATTTCTCAGACTCGGCCCTGCCATACGTCACGACCAATAATTACCTCGGGAGCACATTGGCAGTGAACCATCTGATTATGAACGGGCATTCGAACATAGCCTGCATCCAGGGAGTCACGAGTTCTGTGCCCAATAAAAAAAGGGTGTCAGGATATCTGTCCGCCCTTGAGAAGGCCGGAATCAAAGATGCCGCCATCGTAGTGGGAAACGAGTTTTCAGAGCAGAACGGATATCTTGAAACGAAACTGCTGCTGAACCGGAAAAACAGGCCTACCGCCATTTACGCATTGAGCAACACGATTCTGCTCGGCGCTCTCAAGACAGTCCGCGAGGCCGGGTTGAGAGTTCCGGAGGACATATCGCTGATAGCCTTCGACAATAGCATCTATATGGACTATATGACTCCGTCAATATCCAGAATCAGCCAGCCGACAGAAGAAATGGGCAAGCTTGCCACAAAACTGCTGTTCGAGTCGATAACTTCAGGAAACCGTTGCGCCACACAGCTCGAACTCGCTCCTGAGCTGATATCGAGAAATTCAGTCGGGCAACCGGGGGCCAGCAAATGAACCTGCTCCGGACAATTTAAAGATTGATGTCGGTGCGCTCGCGCATATCCTTGATGCGGAGCTGGAGAGTGGAGTTGCCGCGGAAATAATTCTCGACAACGCTGTAGCAGATATCCACCGGATTGCCGTTGTGGATATGGTCGAACATATCTGACATATTGAAGGCAATCGCTGATATCTGGTGATACGGCTCGGACTCCTGGATGAGTTCAAGCTTGAGGTGCTGTCCGCCTGGGCCTACTTTGCGCCCGTTGCCGTCGTCATAGACATTTCTTGTCAGGAAAACCGGAGCGGTGTTGCCTGGGCCGAAAGGCTGGAACAGCTTCAGGATACGGCAGAACTTCGGATTGATCTGGGAGAAATTTATCTCGGAATCCACATCCACTATCGGCGTGGCCATTTCTTCCTTTATATGTTCCCCCACATACTTGTCAATACGGGACACAAACTCGTCCAGGTTCTCTTCCCTGAGAGTCAGGCCGGCAGCGTAAATATGGCCTCCGTAGTTCTCCAGAAGGTCAGCACAGCTGCTGATGGCCTCGTACAGATCGAATCCGCGCACGCTCCTTGCGGAACCGGTGACGAATCCGTTCGACTTGGTGAGCACGAAAGTAGGCTTGTAATAGGCCTCCACCAGCCTGGAAGCCACGATGCCCACGACACCTTTGTTCCAGTCCGGAGCATATACCACCACAGCATTCTCCGAACAGCAGCAGGTGCCGTCCTGCACCATTTCAAGGGCCTCTTTCGTGATTTCACGGTCAATGCTCTTGCGCTCGTTATTATTGTTGTTTATTTTCATACCGATGGAGAATGCGTCAGTGGAATTTTCGGCAGTGAGAAGTTCCACAGCGAGACGGCCGGACTCCATCCTTCCGGCAGCGTTGATTCGAGGTCCTATCTTGAAAACAATATCGTCAATGGTGATATGGGAAGGCTCGAGATTGGCCAGGTTTATCATCGCCTGAAGTCCTATACGAGGCTGCTCATTGAGCATCTTGAGACCGAAATGCGCAAGCACCCTGTTCTCCCCGACCACGGTCACGAGGTCGGAAGCTATGCTGACCACGAGCAGGTCAAGAAGCGGCAGGAGATTCTCGAACGGGATTCCGTTTTTCCGGGAATAGGCCTGCACGAGCTTGAAGCCCACGCCACAGCCTGACAGGTCATCGAAAGGATAATCGCAGTCTTCCCTCTTCGGGTCCAGAACCGCCACAGCATCAGGGATTTCCTCTTCCGGCAGATGGTGGTCACAGACAATGACATCCAGCCCTTTGGATTTGGCGTAACGCACTTTGTCAATGGCCTTGATGCCGCAGTCCAGCGTGATAATCAAGCTGAATCCGTTCTCCGCGGCCCAGTCTATGCCCTTGGCGGACACTCCATAGCCCTCGTCATATCTGTCCGGGATGTAGAAATCCACTCCCCTGGCAATTTTCCTGAGGAAAGAATACACCAGGGCAACGGCAGTGGTGCCGTCAACATCGTAATCTCCGTAAACAAGGATTTTCTCATTGCCCCTGACAGCTTCTTCAAGCCTGGCGACAGCCTTGTCCATATCCTTCATCAGGAACGGGTCGTGGAGCGAGGAAAGATTGGGACGGAAAAACGATCTGGCCTCCTCGAATGTGCGCACTCCCCTGCCGACCAGCAGGGAGGCGAGCACGTGGTCAATGCCCAGCTCAGCTGCGAGCCGCGCGACATTGTCCGGATCGGCCGGATTCTTCAGTCTCCATTCTTTTTCTTTCTGCATAGCATACAAAGATACCTTATTAATTTCAAAATTACGAATAAAAATGCTACTTTTGCATCTTAATGGAAAATAAGCCCGCACATAGCGGAACAAGCGGTTTTGCGGTTTGATAAACCCGGATTGTCGGGAACAGGATTAGTAATCAGATAAATAAAAGTCATATGGCAAATTTGGAATTGAGCGAGCAGGAGCTTATCAGGAGAGAGTCCCTGGCCAAACTCAGGGAATTGGGAATAGAGCCTTATCCGGCACCACTTTACCCGGTAAACGCCTCGACGAAAGAGATTCTCGAGGGCTATGACCCGGAGAAAGGCAATTTCAACGAAGTCTGCATTGCCGGAAGGATAATGTCAAGGCGCATTATGGGAGCCGCATCCTTTATGGGACTTCAGGACGCAAGCGGCAGAATCCAGGTCTATGTAAACAGGGACGAAATATGTCCCGGAGAGGACAAGACTATGTACAACACCGTTTTCAAGAAGTTGCTTGACATCGGTGACGTGGTGGGAATCAAAGGTTTCGCATTCTACACCAAGACAGGGCAGCTGTCCGTCCATGCGAAAGAGCTCACCCTTCTGAGCAAATCCCTCAAGGTGCTTCCGATTGTCAAAGAGGCTGACGGAAAAGTTTACGACGCATTCACGGATCCCGAGCTCCGCTACAGGCAGAGATATGTGGACCTCATCGTGAACCCGCAGGTAAAGGACGTATTCATCAAGAGGGCGAAAATCGTTGCGACAATGCGCGAGTATTTCAACAACGCAGGCTGCCTGGAGGTGGAGACCCCTATTCTCCAGGACATACCTGGAGGAGCCACCGCAAGACCGTTCATCACCCATCACAACGCCCTGGATATTCCTCTGTACCTACGTATTGCCAATGAGCTGTACCTCAAGAGACTCATCGTCGGGGGATATGACGGAGTATATGAATTCGCAAAGGATTTCCGCAACGAGGGAATGGACAAGACACACAACCCCGAGTTCACCTGTATGGAAATCTATGTGGCATACAAGGACTATATCTGGATGATGGAGTTCGTGGAGAAGATGCTGGAGAAGATTTCCCTGGTTGTCAACGGAACGACACAGGTGACCATCGGAGAGCACACCGTGGACTTCAAGGCCGGATACCGCAGGCTTCCTATTCTCGACGCCATCAAGGAATACGCCGGCGTGGACATCAAGGGAATGGACGAGGATCAGCTCCGCGAGACCTGCAAAAAGCTCAATGTGGAAATTGACCCGACAATGGGCAAAGGCAAGCTGATAGACGCCATCTTCGGTGAGTACGCCGAGAAAAATCTCATCCAGCCTACCTTCATCACCGACTATCCGGTAGAGATGTCGCCTCTCACAAAGAGACACCGCGAGGACCCTACCCTGACAGAGCGCTTCGAGCTGTTCGTATGCGGAAAGGAGCTCGCCAACGCATATTCAGAGCTCAACGACCCTATCGACCAGCTTGAGAGGTTCGAGGAGCAGGCAGCGCTCAAGAGCAAGGGTGACGACGAGGC
>JAQXHU010000108.1 GCA_029007435.1 Bacteroidales bacterium | reverse complement strand
CGGGGACAATGGAGAGAAGTATATCTACGACTTCGTTTTCAACGGGTGGGGATTGAAATTCGCCTCTGACCAGGACAACCAGATGACCCGCAAAGTCTTCTTTGATAATATGTTCAAAGAGGATGTGATGTGCGTGGATATGCGTCCTTTCGTTCTTGAGGGAGGCAGTATAGACTCGGACGGACAGGGGACCCTGCTCACCACGAAAGAGTGCCTTTGCTCGGTCAACAGGAATGAATATCTGACTCAGGAAGAGATTGAGGGTGAATTGAAGCAGGCTTTCGGACTCAAGCGGGTCATCTGGCTGGAGCACGGCGGCATAGCCGGGGACGACACGGACAGCCACGTTGACATTATGGCCCGTTTCTGTTCTCCGGACACAATCGCATACACCAAGTGCTATGACGAGAAGGATGAGAATTATCCTGAACTGGCCGCGATGGAGGAACAGCTTCAGGGACTCAGGACGCTGGACGGAAAGCCTTACAATCTGGTGCCGCTCCCGCTTCCGGAACCGCTTTACCTGGATGATTACAGACTGCCTGCTTCGTATGCGAACTTCTTGATAATAAATGGAGCAGTGCTTGTGCCGGGGGCTGGTTCCGAGCTTGATGAGGTAGCTGCGGAGAGACTTAAGACGGCGTTTCCTGACCGGGAAATCAAGGTGATTGACTGCCGCCCTCTGCTTTCCGGCCACGGTTCGTTGCATTGTGTGACGATGCAGTTCCCTGAGGGATTCCTCGGTTAGTGATTTCAGCAATCTTCAATACGAAAATTATAACATTATGACCAGAATATTGAAAGTCGGAATGGTGCAGCAGTCCTGCGGGACAGATATCGCTGCCAATATCAGCAAACTTGAGTCGAACATCAGGGATTGCGCATCCAAAGGGGCGCAGCTTGTTGTGCTTCAGGAACTTCATAACAGCGTCTATTTCTGCCAGACTGAGGAGGCCGCCATCTGCGACCTGGCCGAGCCGATACCCGGACCTTCCACAGAGAGATTCGGAGCCCTTGCCCGTGAACTTGGAATCGTGCTTGTCCTCTCTCTATTCGAGAGGCGCGCTCCGGGCTTGTATCACAATACTGCCGTTGTTCTCGAAAAAGACGGTACTATTGCCGGGAAATACCGCAAGATGCATATCCCGGACGACCCTTGTTTTTACGAGAAATTCTATTTCACTCCAGGGGACTTGGGGTTCAGTCCGGTGCACACTTCAGTCGGGGAACTTGGCGTGCTGGTATGCTGGGACCAATGGTATCCTGAGGCTGCAAGGCTTATGGCGCTCAACGGGGCTGAACTTCTCATATATCCTACAGCTATAGGAGGTGTCGGCACAGATTCGAAAGAGGAGCAGCAGATCCAGAGGCAGGCCTGGCAGCTTGTACAGAGAGGCCATTCGGTGGCCAACGGACTTCCGGTCATCACTGTGAACCGGGTGGGCCACGAGGATGACCCGTCAGGGAACACCATTGGCCTCGATTTCTGGGGATATTCTTTCGCTACCGGCCCTCAAGGCGAGATTTTGGCCCAGTTCAGCACGGACAGCGAGGAAAACAAGGTCGTGGAAATCGACCTGGACAGGACAGAGTATGTGCGCCGCGGATGGCCTTTCTTGCGTGACAGGAGGATTGACGCCTACGGCCCGATACTGGACAGGTTCGGAAAATAATTACCCTTTAGCAAGGCGGGACAGGGCGAGATCTGCCACTATCTTGTCAATGATGTGGCAGACTACTTCGTACATCCTGCAGCCTGCGTCATAGATTGCCGGCGCTGTGAAATTGACACGTCCCTGACGTTTCAGTTTTTCCGCGACGGCTTTCTTCTTTTTGTTCTCAGGGTCATAGACAGCGATGGAATGCCCTCCGAACATATTGACTATCTTCATACAAGGCACGTCTGTCTCTCCGTCGCCAATGTAAATCATCTGGGTGAACGGGATTCTCTTTTTCTCGTCAGACACGCTCTCGTTCACCTTGGCTGCATCGCGTGAGCTGAAAATGCCTTTGTTTATCTTGAAAATGAACTGGGTCTTGGCAGTGTAGTCCACTGCGATGCCTGGCCACTCCGCCTCTCCGGCCTCGTTGTATATGAACGAACTGGCGAAAATATGCTTGAACCGGCTTGCGATAGGGGAGCCCTCGATTATCTCCTTGAGCCCTGATGAGTTGATGTAATGCTCCACTTTCACGCCTTTCATCTCGCCGTAAAGATTGATGAGCCGGAACCATTTTTCCACTCCCGAGTACAGTTCGATTCCGGAGCCGAACATCTTCAGCTCCTCACGCTTCAGCTTGATTCCCTTGGCTTTGGCCTCGTCAGACATCAGTTTCATATATGCAAGGATGTTGCTGGCGTCCTGACCTTTGGCGATGCCGTCGCTCATCTGCCAGAATTCAGCCGGAGTCTTGCCGATGGCCTGGATGAAACCGAATTCCTGCATATTTCCCGGCGACAGTGTTCCGTCGAAATCATAAATAAGCGCTACGATAGGTTTTCTTTTCATTTTCTCATCATTTTTATTCCCGTTGTCCGCAAATATAGCTTAAAATATGACAGAAATGTTTTAAATTTGTATGTTGCGTTAGACAAATAGGCGCATTTCCCCTAAAATTTACGAATTATGGAACATTATTTTGCAAGACTGCAGAATGCGACCAGGTTATACTGGGACAGACCTGCGATCCGGAATTTCCACGGTGAGACATTTACTTACGGACAGATGGCGGCGCAGATAGCGCGTTTCCACATCTTTTTTGACGCCTGCGGCCTTCAGAAAGGTGACAAGATTGCGATATGCGCCAAGAACACGGCCCGGATGGCTCTCTCTTTTCTTGCCATCAATACCAGTGGCAAGGTGGTTGTTCCGATTCTCTCTGACTTCACTCCGGAGAGCGTGAACCATCTCGTGGACCATTCGGAGAGTCTTATCCTTTTCACTGACAGCGATATATGGGAAAAACTCGACATTGCTGCGATGCCACTTGTCAAGGCTGTAGTTTGTGTGAATGATTTTTCCCTTCTGTATGGCGATGAGAATGTGAAGAAATCCTACGCAGGCATTTCCGAGGCGTTCTCGGCAAAATATCCGATGGGATTCTCTCAGGAGAATGTTGTTCTTCCGACAGACAACTGGGACGATCTGGCGGTGGTGAACTATACGTCCGGAACCACCAGCGCACCGAAGGGTGTGATGCTGACCCACAGGGCGTTGAGCGCCAATGTGGATTTCGGCCAGCGCCATATTCCGTCATCCGACAAATTTACAATGGTCTCGATGCTGCCGATGGCCCATATGTACGGACTGATGTTCGAATTCCTGTATCCTCTGTGCAACGGTACCAGCATCACTTTCCTCGGCAAGACCCCGTCACCTACCCTGCTGCTTGCGGCTATGAAGGAGGTGCGCCCTTATCTGCTTATTACCGTGCCGCTTGTGATGGAAAAAATATACAAGAGCTCCCTCAAGCCTGCTCTCGACAAGCCGCTTGTCAAGGTGCTTACTTCCATTCCGGGCGTTAGATGCCTGATTTTCAAGAAGGTGAAGGAGACATTGCTGAATGCTCTCGGAGGAAATATCCAGATGATTATTATGGGAGGCGCCCCTCTCAACCCTGAAGTCGAGAAATGCTTCAAGCGTCTTGGGCTGCCTTACACTGTGGGCTACGGAATGACCGAGGCCGCTCCGCTGCTTGCCTACGAGGCCTGTGACAAATATGTTCCAGGCTCCTGCGGAAAGGCTGTGGACTGCGCGGTAGTCCGCATTGATTCGGAAGACCCCCAGAATGTCGTGGGTGAAATCCAGGCCAAGGGCGACAATATATGTCTCGGCTATTACAAGAATCCGGAGGCTTCATCTGCGGCGTTCACTGAGGACGGATTCCTCCGCACGGGAGATCTCGGTGTCATCGACGCGGAAGGCAACATTTTCATCAGGGGTCGCAGCAAGAGTATGATTCTCAGTGCGAACGGGCAGAACATCTATCCGGAGGAAGTGGAGGCCGTGGTGAACAACCAGCCGTTTGTAGTCGAGACTGTGGTGGTTGACCGTGCAGGCAAGCTCGTGGCCCTGGTTTATCTTGACCAGGACGGAATGAAGAAGGCCGGACTTGATGCCGAGGCCGTTTCTGAACTGCCGGAGCATATCAGGGTGTCATCCAACAGGCAGCTTCCGTCATACAGCAAGCTCCAGAAAGTGGAGCCTGTGGACGCTCCTTTCGAGAAGACTCCAAAAATGAGCATCAAGCGTTTCCTGTACAAATAGAAAACGCCGGCATATTTTTTAATCGGGGAGGATGCAACGTTTCCGCCCCGTTTTTCATCTATATACCGGATGGCCTTGAGACTGTCCGGTTTTTATTTGCATTAACAGTGTTTGTATGAAACATAGAATTCTGGCCTTGGCGCTTGCCCTGCTGTCGATGACGGTCCTGCCATCGGAAGCCGGAGCATTCAGGCCTATGAAACCATTCAAATTCGACATTTCTGTTCACGTCGGGGCTGGTGACGTTCCGATTGCCTGTGACAAGATAGATTCCGGTTATGATTTTTTCGGGAATCCGTCGGTCGCGGACCTCTATGAGGACAATGTGATGCTCGATTCTTTTTCAGGGGCCTACTCTCTCCGCCTGGAGACTCATCCTCTTTCCTGGCTTTCTTATGGGGCGGAAGTTTACTACCACCGCCAGAGCGGCGACTCATACAATTCCCTGACTGGAAAGGCAGGCGGCAGGGTGCATTTTGATGCAGTTTATGTCCTTCCGGAGGTGAGGTTCTATTATTTCCGGACGCAGTTCACCACTCTTTCCGGAGCGTTGAGCGCAGGCCTTGGCATATATTCAGGTTATCCTGACAATTTCGCTTTTGACTGGCAGATTGTGCCTCTGACCTACACAATAGGGAAGAAGGTATATGGACTTGCGGAGATCTCGCTCGGCTCCGCATTTGTGGGTGTGAATTTCGGAGCGGGTATAAGATTTTAAAATGACATCGTTATGAAAAAGATAATTGCCGCTGTGGCCGCTCTGTCCGC
>JAQXHU010000107.1 GCA_029007435.1 Bacteroidales bacterium | reverse complement strand
CAGATATGGTGACAACGGCGTTGAACTGAAGTCAAAGATGACCGGTTATGTGAAACAGCTTCTTGTCAATGAAGGAGACTATGTTTCTGCCGGCCAGCCGGTCGCGGTGATAACGCAGAACCGGTATCTCCAGCTCAGGGCCGATGTCCCGGAGCGATATTTCGGCAGGATAGCGTCAGTCTCAGGTGCAAATTTCCGTCCTTCTTACTCTTCTGCAACTTATAGCGTGAAAAACCTGGGAGGCCGGAAAGTGTCAGCTGGGAAAGCCTCGGCATCAGGAACTTTCTATATACCGGTGATTTTCGAGTTTCCGAATACCGGGGACTTTCTGCCGGGAGCCTATGCTGATGTCTATCTGATTGATTCTTATGAGGACAATGTCATCTCCGTGCCGGAATCCGCACTGACCGAGGAGCAGGGAGTCTATTTCGTTTATATCAAAGTCTGCGAAGAGGATTACAAGAAGCAGGAGGTGAAAACGGGCCGGTCAGACGGTATAAGGAGAGAGATTCTGTCCGGAATAGATGAAGGGGACGAAGTCGTGGTGGAAGGAGTGTTCCAGGTGAAGCTCGCATCTGTGTCCGGAGTGGTTCCGGAAGGACATTCTCACAATCATTAATAGCGTAACAATATGCTGGACAGAATAATACGCTTCTCCTTGCAGAACCGCCCGCTTATTCTCACGGGCGCTGTGCTTCTGCTTGTAGGAGGATTATATACTACATTCAATATGGATGTGGATGTGTTCCCGGACCTCAATGCCCCGACCGTCGTGGTGATGACAGAAGCTACGGGAATGGCTCCTGAAGAGGTTGAGAGGCTTGTGACTTTCCCGGTGGAGACCGCATTGAACGGAGCTACCGATGTGAGGCGTGTCCGCTCCTCATCCACTACGGGATTCTCTGTGGTCTGGGTTGAATTCGACTGGGGCACTGATATTTACAGGGACAGGCAGATAGTGTCCGAGAAGCTGGCGGAAGTGAGCGGAAGCCTGCCTCCGGGATGTGGCAGGCCGACACTCGGGCCGCAGACATCCATTCTCGGAGAGATGATGATTATCGGCCTGACCTCCACATCCACATCAATGCAGGATCTCAGGACCATCGCCGACTGGACTATCAGGCCAAGGCTGCTGTCTCTCGGCGGAGTGGCCCAGGTGACTGTTCTCGGCGGGGATATCAAAGAGTATCAGATACTTGTGTCCCCTGAGAAAATGCGGCATTACAATGTCACCCTGCGGGAGGTGCTTGACGCCGCCGGGGATGCGAACCGCAACACGAGCGGAGGTGTGCTCTATGAGTATGGCAACGAGTACATCGTCAGGGGAGTGCTCGCGACTTCTGATTTGGAGGCTCTCGGACAGACTGTGGTCAGACTTGAAGGGGATGTCCCGGTGACGCTTGCCGACATTGCTGAGATAAAGACTGGTGCGAAATCCCCCAAACTCGGAACTGCTTCGCACAGGGGAAAACCGGCAGTCCTGATGACTGTCACCAAACAGCCTGACGCCAGTACAATAGATCTGACGGCGAAGCTGGATGCGGCGTTGGAGGAGCTCAAGTCGCAGCTGCCCCAGGATGTGGAAGTCGCCACCGATATTTTCCGCCAGCAGCGTTTCATAGACAGTTCCATTGACAATATCCGCAAATCCCTGTTAGAGGGAGGAATCTTTGTTGTCATCATCCTTTTCCTGTTCCTGATGAACGTCAGGACCACTGTGATTTCCCTCGTTACAATTCCGCTCTCGCTATTGGTATCAGTCCTTACCCTTAAGTTTATGGGGCTGACTATCAATACAATGAGTATCGGAGGAATGGCCATCGCCATAGGCTCGCTTGTGGATGACGCCATCGTGGACGTGGAGAATGTCTTCAAGCATCTCAGGGCTGACAGGCTGCTTCCGGAAGGACAGCGGAAAGGTGTGCTGAAAGTGGTCTTCGAGGCCTCAAGGGAGGTGCGCCTGCCGATTCTCAATTCCACATTCATCATAGTGGTCAGCTTTGTCCCTCTGTTTTTCCTCAGCGGTATGGAAGGCAGGATGCTCCGTCCGCTCGGAATCGCTTTCATCACCGCATTGTTCGCCTCCACATTCGTGGCATTGACATTGACTCCGGTGCTATGCAGCTATCTTCTCGGCAGCGGGGCCGGTGACAGGAACGGTCAGGATCCGCTGATGGTCAGATGGTTGAGAAAATGGTACGAGGCTGCGCTGAAATGGACTCTCGCACATAAGAAGACTATTCTCGGAGGTGTGGGCGTTCTGCTTGCTCTTGCGGTTGCGGCTTTCTGCACCCTCGGAAGCAGTTTCCTTCCTGCATTCAACGAGGGTTCTTTCACTATCAATGTCAGTACTTTGCCCGGAGTTTCCCTGGAAGAGTCGGACAATGTCGGCCGAATGGCAGAGAATCTCCTGCTCACTGTCCCGGAAATCAGGACTGTGGCCAGGAAGACCGGCCGCGCGGAACTTGACGAGCACGCTCTCGGGGTCAATGTGTCCGAGATTGAGGCTCCGTTCGAGATTGAAGACCGTTCAAAGAAAGAAGTGCTGGCGGAAATAAGGAAGAAACTTTCCGGGATTCCCGGGGTGAACATAGAGATTGGCCAGCCTATCTCCCACAGAATCGACGCTATGCTTTCCGGAACCAGGGCAAGCATTGCAATCAAACTTTTCGGCACTGACCTGAACAGGATGTATTCGCTTGGCAACCAGATAAAGACCGAGATATCCTCCATTCCGGGAGTCGTGGACCTGAATGTGGAGCAGCAGGTGGAACGACCTCAGCTCCAGATTGTTCCGAAAAGGGGTATGTTGGCGAAATACGGTATTTCCCCGGCTGAATTCTCTGATATGGTAGATGTATATCTTGGCGGTTCTGTGGTTTCGCAGGTATATGAGGGCAACAGGGTCTTCGACCTGGTTGTGAAGGCCGACAGCCTGAGCCGCAGTACAATAGAGTCGATTGGGGACATAGCCGTTGATGCTGCCGGTACCAAGGTGCCGTTCAGCCAGATTGCGGAGATCCGTTCCGCTTCCGGCCCGAACACTGTCAACCGTGAAAATGTCTCCAGAAAGATTGTGATTTCCGCGAATGTGGAGGGAGGAGACCTGCAGGGGGCTGTCAATGAAATAGAAGAAGTCATCCATGACCGTGTG
>JAQXHU010000106.1 GCA_029007435.1 Bacteroidales bacterium | reverse complement strand
GAATATTTAAGCTTGTTCGTAAAGTCAATTTTTGTTGACAATATGATTTTTGCATACTTCCTCGGTATGTGCTCATACCTGGCAGTATCAAAAAATGTGAAGACAGCTTCCGGACTGGGTGTCGCTGTTATCTTCGTGCTTTTAGTCACTCTCCCTATCAACTATCTCCTCAATAAATACGTCCTCGGCCCTAATGCGCTGATTGAAGGGGTTGACCTCAGTTTCCTGAGCCTCATCACTTTCATCGCAGTCATCGCGGCCATCGTACAGCTCGTGGAAATGGTGGTGGAGAAATTCTCTCCGACTCTGTATGCTGAGTTGGGTATCTTCCTGCCTCTCATCGCGGTCAACTGCGCAATCCTTGGAGGTTCTCTCTTTATGCAGCAGCGAGACTTCTCCAATCTCGGCGAAGCGGCTGTCTTCTCTCTCGGCTCCGGTCTCGGCTGGTTCCTTGCAATTGTGACTCTGGCTGCAATCAGAGAGAAAATGTCATACTCGAATGTGCCTGCTCCCCTCAAGGGAATCGGCATCACATTCATCACTGTAGGTCTTATGGCTATGGCATTTATGACATTTATGGGTATTTCACTTTAATTTAGGAGACTGAATGATGAATACAATGAGTCTGACAATCTTAGCCGCGGCCGCAGCCATCACGGTGGTTACGCTTATCCTTGTGATTCTGCTGCTGTGGGTTAAAAACGCGCTTTCTCCAAAGGGCGCAGTCAAGATAGATATCAATGACGGAAAATACACACTCAACGTCAATCCTGGAAACAACCTGATGAACACTCTCGCAGAGGAGAAGATTTTCCTTCCTTCAGCCTGTGGCGGAAAGGCCAACTGCGGCCAGTGCAAAGTCAGGGTTCTCGAAGGCGGCGGCACTATTCTTCCTACCGAGACCGGTTTCTTCAACAGGAAACAGATCAAGGACAACTGGAGGCTCGGCTGCCAGGTCAAGGTGAAAGAGGACCTCAAAATCGCTGTTCCTGAGTCTGTCCTCAGCGTGAAGAAACTTGAATGCGAAGTGATTTCCAACAAGAACGTGGCCACCTTCATCAAAGAATTCACCGTGAAACTTCCAGAAGGAGAGCACCTTGACTTCAAGTCAGGAGAGTACATCCAGATTGACATCCCTGCCGGGACCTTTGATTTCAAGGATATCGATGTTGATCCTGAATACAAGGCAGAATGGGAGAAATACGGATTCTTCGACCTCAAATGCGTCAACCCTGAGGCTACAATGAGGGCATACTCAATGGCCTCTTATCCGGCTGAGGGAAACATCATCAAACTGAATGTCCGCATTGCGACCCCTCCATTTGACAGGAGTGTTCCGCGAGAGCTCGGTCCGAAGCTTCTTCCGGTCAACCCAGGTATCGCTTCATCTTATGTTTACACACGTCATCCTGGCGACAAGGTGATGATTTCCGGACCTTTCGGAGACTTCCTGCTGCCTAAGGACGACCCGGATTCTCAGGAGTATATCTTTGTCGGCGGCGGTGCAGGTATGGCTCCGCTCAGAAGCCACATTATGCATCTGTTCAAGACACTCAAGACCAAGAAGGAGGTTCACTTCTTCTATGGTGCGAGAAGTCTCGTGGAGGCATTCTACCTCGAGGACTATGCGGAAATCGAGAAAGAGTTCCCGAATTTCCACTTCCATCTTGCGCTTGACCGTCCGGATCCGGCGGCTGATGCTGCAGGAGTCAAATATGTGCCTGGCTTCGTTCACAATGTAATGTTCGAAACTTACCTCAAGACACACGATGCTCCAGAGGACATCAAGTACTTTATGTGCGGTCCTCCTATGATGGTCAACGCTGTTGTAAATCTGCTTGACAGTCTTGGAGTACAGCCGGAGAGCATTCTTTACGATAACTTCGGAGCATAATTTCCAAACGGAATCCCTATAACCAGAGGGGCCGACTCACAGGTCGTTCCCTCTGGTTGTATTTATACGTCACATCAGTTCTCCGATTTTATTAAGGCATTTAAAATTAATTTTAAAAGTTAAAAAAAGATATAATTAAGTGCGTAATAGTCCACTGATCGTAGGAAGAGAAATTTTGCCGGAATAATTTTGCGCAAGAAAAATTCATTGCGATGCGTAGAATCAAAAACATACTCAAAGGCCGGCTTACAATTCTGACCCGGAACTTAACTATCTGTGATAAGATGGCAGTTCTTGCCATTACCTTGCTTATGCACCTGCCGGCCTTTATATCCTGCAATACATTATCCCAATATATGGATAGCGAAGAGTTTTCCGGGGGAACGGGAAACACATCAACACTTCCTTTAAAGATAACTTTCAACTCTCTTCTTCATTCCGCTCCCCTGGATATCTTCACTTTCAACAATGACAGGCTGAGGAAGTTGGACTCCTACCAGCATCTGGATTCATTTTCAGGAAGGGAAACCACCATTTCCTCAAGGCGTGGAAGCCGGATAGTAGTTGCAGTGGCAAACCTTCAGGAAGCAGAGATAGACGCCGGAAAAATATTCTCTTATGATGACCTGATTAACCTCAGGGCATCATTGTCCGGGGAAGACCCGGAAGAGCCAGTGATGACTGCGGAGACTGTCATTGATGCCGGAAATGAAACAGGTTGCAGGATGACTTTGAGTCCGCTACTCGCCGAGATATGCGTCAACAGCATCAGCTGCGATTTCCATAGCCGGCCATATAAAGACGCCAGACTTGAAAACATACGGATATATCTTACCAATGTGTGCAGCCGGTACCCTTTGGCCGGTGACACCACGGTCACGCCTGAAGAACTTATCAACTGTGGAGGTTGTCGCAAGGAAGACTCGGCCGGCTTCAGATTTCCCGGCACTGTGTGCAGCCGGATTGAAGAAGGAGTGGGAATGAACGTGGTATTTCCCGACATACGGTTGTACTGCTACCCGAGCAATTCCGGGGAAGAAAGCCCGGGTTGTCCATTCACCAGACTTGTCATCGAAGGCACAATCAACGGAGAAACGACTTATTACCCAATAAATGTAAACCGGGATGAGCCGGAGTCAGGTCATTCAGGAGTTTTCCGAAACGAGTCATACATATATGACATCACGATAACAAGAAAAGGAGTTGACAATCCTGACACGCCGGTTTCAAAAGCCGAGATTGGAATGGAATTCAGCATCAAACCGTGGATCGAAAGAGGCTATAGAACAGTAACATATTGACATATAACTAATTCCTATGAGAAGAACCATTCACCTGATAAATGCGGTTACAGCCGCTCTGATAATGACAGGATGCGAAACGTTGCCTCATCCTGCGGGCTGCGGGGAGACCGGCACAGTGACCGGAATCACGATTAAAGCCGGCCCCTCCGGCAGCTTTGTAACCAGGGCCGGGAAACCAGACGAGGAAAAGATAAGCGATCTCAATATCTTCTTATTCAACGGCAAGGGAGAACTTGAAGAACTCATCTTCACGGACAGGATAAAAACGGACGGTGACGGTTCCGCCGAGGTCAGCACCGAATGGCTGACAGGCAAGACCTGCCGGGTCATAGCCTGCGCAAATTTCGGATTCAGGATGACTGATATATCAAGTATCGACGATATAACTGCTGCAAGGTATTATATGGCATATCCGGATGAATACAGCCGCGGCATCCCTATGTCAGGCGACAGCGGGCCCGTCGTCATTACGGAACGGAAAGAAGCGATCAACGTGGAACTTGAAAGAATGATGGCACGTATCACTCTTGACATTGACAGGAGCGCGCTGGACAAAGGCGTAAGATTCAATGTGAAAAGTGTCAGGATAGGAAATTCCCCGAAGTCAGCGTCGGTATTCGGAAGCAGCAGGGCATCGGGAACATCTGACATTTTCGCCAAAGGCTTTTTCTGCGGCACGGAAGAGGCGGACCGGCTGAACATTGAGACATCGCCAGGGAAAAGCCAGAGCGTGGACCTGTATATGCTGGAGAATATGCAGGGAGACCTTCTGCCGGATGCCGTAAGCGAGAAAGACAAGGTGCTGGACCTGGCAGATGCAGTGTCCGGACTCTGTTCTTTCATTGAAATCCAGGCCGAATACCAGTCTGACGAATACTGCACTCCCCCTGATGAGTATCTTGTTTACCGTTTCTATCTTGGGGACAGTCCCGCCAATTTTGACGTGGAGAGGAACTGCAGCTACCGGATAACAGTCAAGCCAGACGGAACGGGAATATCGGAAGACAGCTGGAGAATAGACAAAAGCTGCCTCACAAGGCTTGGTCCGGCGACATTGAGCATCGAACCCGGCAATTACATAGAAGGCAAAGTGGACGACACCATCCATATACGGGCGGTTGTCGAGCCGGAGGACGCCAAGGTTGTGTTCGGAAAAGAGGAACTGGATTATGACAAGGAAAGAGGAATATACGACTACACCCTTGATCAGGACGGACGCGGGGTCACCCTGCATCTTCTGTCAAGAGGTTCGGGACTGCTGTACGTTGAAGCGGGCAATCCGACAAGCGACAGCGCATTGATCATTTTAGTGGTCAGCTGATGCGCAAATGGAGGTTTCAGATTAAAAAAAGGACAATATATAAACTGCTATGAACTTGAGGAGATATTTGCATCAAACGGCCACAGTCGTTGCGTTATTCTTGATGCTGGCTTCGTGTGTCAATGACGACATCAATGATACACCGGCAGGTGATATTCCCGTGAAGCTGCGTCTGCATTCCGCCAATACAGGCGTACGAAGCAGCTATGTGACTGAAAATTACACTGTGGACAATATCAATATAATGTGGTACCGGGACGGCATCCTTGCAGGTTCTGTTTTCACTGAAGAGACGGATGACATTGAACTGCGCTTTGACACAGGCACATACCGGATTTACGCACTGGCGAACATAGGACACCGGATCAAGCCCTCCCCTGACGAGTCCGGGATGAAGAAATGGAGATTCTCAGTGCAGACTTCCGAAGAACTCGGCCGGATAATGCTCCTGACAGGGATTGCAGAAAAGACTGTCACAGCATCAACAAGGACTATTGAACTTCGTCTGAAAAGAATCACGGCTAAATGCGGCTTCCGGTTCGAGGCATCCGGACTTCCGGGAATGAGAGTAACAGCTGCCAGGATATGCCAGGCTGCACTGGACTCGGCTCCATTCGATGATGAACGCAGCGTCCCGGATGAAGTGGAGGAGAGCGGGGACTATGCCGGAATTGAAGATATCGATGAGCTGAACAAAGGAGGAACAGTATATTTCTACACATTGGAGAACGCACAGGGAGTCTTGCTTGAAGGGAACACCGACTCGTGGAAAAAAGTGCCTGACAGCATCCCACAAAAAGCCGGAAGATGCACATACATTGAAGTGGAAGCGGAAATAGATGACAATCCGGACGGATATTACGGAGAAGTCCTATACCGTTTCTTTCTCGGCCAGGATGCGGTAAGCGATTTCTCTGTATTGAGCAACACATTGAGCATTGTCACATTGACTGTATCGAAAGAAGGTCTCGGAAAGGTCAGCTGGATGATTGACACGTCAGGTCTGGACTGCGATCCTCTTGCAGGATTCACCGGATTTGCGGCTCCTGGGTTCGTTGGCCAGTGGAGCACAGGCGAGTTTCCGGGAGCGTCGGAAAAATACAACGTCGAGATTGAATACAAAGGCCGAAGCATCATTGTAGGACCGGACAGCGACGGAATTGACAGTCTCAGTCTCGACAATGGGATTACGCTCTATTACGACAGCGGTGCATCTCGCAGCAAAGTCTTCCTGTACGCCACTGACAGAGTCCAGCTGAACAGCCAGCAGCAGGAAACAGTCAATCTGACTTCATCGAGAAGCAGCATTGAGGAAACAGTACCTCCATCACAATGGCCTCTCTACCTGATGAGAAATCCTGTCACCGGACTGCCTGTAAGTTCAGTGAGCGTTAATGAAGACGGATGGCAGACAACCGGGTTCAGGCTTGTGATGGGCGACAGGTCCGGCAATCCCCTCTCCCCCGCCTCATTCGCCACACCTGACGTGAATTTGGCGGCAGATCTGGGTTACGTGACCGGAAATGGCGAAGGAGACCTTATGGGAAGATTCATTGAAGATATGATAAGCCCTGTGATAAACGGGGAATATGTCAGGCTGGTCAATTACTCCAACATCATAGAGAACGGCAGGGCAGGATGCAGGATAGTTCCGCTTGAGGACCGTTCCGTTATGATGAACGGAAATTATGTGGCCGAAGGTACCATTTATGGACGCAGTCCGGGAAGTTTCTCTTTCGCCATCGGCAAGCGGGAAACTTTGAACGGAAAGATTGCCACGCTCTCAATAATTGAATGCACTGTGCTGGAGGCATTTCCGGAACAGAGATATGTCGGCGGAACAGTGAATGAACTGCTTTACAAAAAATGCTCCGGCACTGAAGGCCTTTCGGACATCAGGGAAGTGGATCTGTATTGCGGCTCCGGCGGCACCGGAAACGCCGAATGGAGTTTTGTGAGAGTGTCTCCAGATTCAGGGCAGAACCCGGACAGCATAATGTTCTCAAAGCCGCTGAAAGGTTATGACTGTATGAGAATAGCATCTGTTTCAAACGGCAGGATGAGCATAGAGTTCCTCCCGCCGGCAGCAAGCGCGTCACCATTGTCGTCCAGCCAGTTCTTCGCCTGCGGAGCATTCTGCTTCAGGGGATCTGTGACCAATCCGTTCACGGGTCGAACCGTGAAAGGCTATTATATGCTTGACATCATCCTGGATTTCAGCATCATAGCGCAGGTGGACTTCATCCCTGGACATATAGGCTTTTACTATGTTCCATACAACGTGGTATTCGCTTCGCCGAAGTATTCATACAACTGGAGCAGGAATCTTCCACTTGCAATTGTACCTGACAATCTTGTACTTTCTTCCGTGGAGCTGGAAGACGAGGACAGGACTCATAGCCAGATAAATGGAGACACACCGCTCAAGCTTGTTCCGTTCCCGGACAGACCGGGCTATGACAGAGCCACTATGGAATACAGAGTGAATATTTTCCCGAACAGTTATGAGAACAGCAACCATTTCCCGTTCAGCCCGGAAAACATCACGGAGATATCGGGATTCTTCCAGAACAGTCCAGATGGGAGTTCCACAGACGGGAGCGGAGGAATCCTGTACAAAGAAGCCCTGGCATTCAGGCTTGCACCGCTGGACAAAAACGGAAACATAACGGAATATACTGATATTCTTCGTATTGGAAGAGACAACTATATGAACTATCCCGCTTTTGAAGGGTTCTACAACATAATGCCGGAGTATTATGGAAAGACACAGGGGAATGAGTTCGAACAGATAGGTCATTATGTTATGGAGGCTTCAGGGAAAGCCCAGGCTGCCGAGTCGCCGTTTTATTCAGACAGACTTTGAGTTGCCGGGCAAATGGAGCGGCGGATGCTCTATTTTGCCGTCATTCTCAAATACTCGGCAGTCGCAGTGCCGCCTTTCCGGGAAAGCTCATCAGGCGTTCCCTCGAATACAATGCGGCCGCCTTCAGATCCGGCCTCCGGCCCAAGTTCAATGACCCAGTCTGCCGCCCTGATGACATCAAGATTGTGTTCCACGACCACTACAGTATGTCCTCTCGCTATCAGGGCGTCGAAAGACCGGAGCAGTTTCTCAACGTCGAAGAAATGCAGGCCGGTGGTCGGCTCGTCGAAGATGAACATTATCTTTTTGCCGGACGAGTCGTTCATCGAAAGGAAATAGGCAAGTTTGATTCTCTGGCTTTCCCCGCCTGAGAGGGTGCTGCTGCTCTGCCCCAATTTGATATATGAAAGTCCCACATCCACAAGAGGTTGCAACTTTCTCGCAATCGACTTAGCCTCAGATTCAGGCTGGCTTCCAAAGAACTCAATCGCCTCATCCACACTCATATTCAGAATGTCGTCAATATTCCTGCCCTTGTAGCGCACTTCCAGAATCTCCGGTTTGAAACGCTTTCCTCCGCAGGCTTCGCAGACCATCGTGACATCCGCCATAAACTGCATTCCTATATGCACATAGCCCTCGCCCTGGCATTCCGAGCATCGTCCGCCCTCCTGGTTGAACGAGAAAAATGAAGGAGTGAATCCGTTCATCTTCGCAAACTGCTGCTCGCTCATAAGACGGCGTATGTCGTCATATACTTTGAGATATGTGACTGCGTTGGAACGGGAACTCTTTCCTATCGGGTTCTGGTCAACATACTCCACGGCCGACAGTCTGTCGATATTGCCTGTCAGCCTGCGGAAAGTTCCCGGAAGCTGCCCTGTCTCATTGAGCTTCCGGAAAAGTGCCGGATAAAGAATGTCCCCTACCAGCGAGGACTTGCCGCTTCCGCTGACTCCGGCTACGGCCGTCATCACGCCGAGAGGAAAACGTACGGTTATATCCTTCAGGTTGTGCTCCATAGCACCTTCGACATTGACCGAATACGTCCAGGTATGACGCTGCCTTGCAACACGTTCAAGATCGCCATTCAAGTACCTGAGAGTCAGCGAGCCGGCGCTTTCTTCAGGCGTGGCTTCTGCGATTTTCCCCCGATAAACCACCTGGCCTCCATTGACTCCGGCGAGCGGACCCATATCCACCAGAAAATCCGCTGCCCGCATTATCTCCTCATCGTGCTCCACCACAACCACCGTGTTGCCTATGTCACGCAGACGCTTCAACACTCCGATAAGCCTCTCTGTATCACGAGGATGCAGTCCAATGCTCGGCTCGTCAAGAATATACATCGAGCCGACCAGGGAACTTCCAAGAGCGGTCACCAGGTTTATCCTCTGGCTTTCTCCTCCGGACAGAGTGCTGGAGGCCCTGTCAAGAGTCAGATATGACAGCCCCACATCCGAAATATACTGCAGGCGTGAAGTAATCTCGTCCACCGCCTTGTGAACTATCGCATTTTCATAATCCGTGAGTTCCAGATTGTTGAAGAAATCCAGAAGTGTGGCAGCAGTCATCGACAGAAGCTCGAATATTGTCTTTCCGCCAACCCTGACATACAGTGCATCCTTTCTCAGGCGGCTGCCTTTGCAGGCATGGCAGACAGTTTTTCCGGAGAAGCGGCTCAACAGATACTTGTACTGAATCTTGTACCTGTTGGACTCCACCCATTTGAAGAACTCATTGATTCCGATCAACGAATCTTCCTCATTTTCAGAATGGCATCCATCCCAAAGCTTGTTCTTCACTTCTTCTGAGAGATTGCAGTACGGCTCGAAAACAGGAATGCCGTATTTGCCGGCCACACTGACAAGCCGGTCCTTGAACCAGGCCATCTTCTCTCCCCTCCAGCAGGCTATCGCCCCGTCATACAGGCTCATTGTCTTGTCCGGAACGACCAGATCCTCGCTGATGCCGATTATCTTTCCGAGACCTCCGCAGACAGGACAGGCTCCAAGCGGACTGTTGAAACTGAACATATACTCGTCCGGCTGTCTGAAAGTAAGTCCATCAGCCTCGAAGCGGTTGACAAACTGTCTCATTTCCAAAGACTTGTCTTCACCGTATTCTCTATATACATACATTGAGCCGTTTCCTGAAGCGAAGCAGGTGGCAATGGAGGAAAGCAGTCTGGCCTGCATATCTCCCCAACCCGGATAATCGCCAGTCTTCCCTCCAGCCGGAATTTTGACCCTGTCCACCATCAGCAGAAGTCCGGACGGGAAATCCCCCTCGGCGCAATCCCGCATAATGTCGTCAATTCTTATGACTCCTGATGTCTCTGAAAACAGCCTGGAGTAACCCTCTTCCTTGAGGGCGAGCAGTTTTTCCACTTTGTCAGGCCGGCTGTCCCAATTGAGATCCGCCAGCAGATATACAGCGCTCGGCACATCAAGTCCGAGAATGAATGTCATCACGTCATTGGCGCTGTGGCACTTCACCTCAACACCGCTTACAGGAGAATATGTCTTTCCGATTCGAGCGAAAATTATCCTGAGATAATCGTAAATCTCCGTGGTGGTAGCCACTGTGGAACGGGGATTCCTGGTATTGACTTTCTGCTCAATCGCAATTGCAGGAGGAATTCCGCTGATGGATTCCACATCGGGCTTTGTCATCCTGCCAAGGAACTGCCTGGCGTATGACGAGAGGCTCTCCGCGAACCGCCTCTGCCCCTCGGCAAACAATGTGTCGAACGCAAGCGAAGACTTGCCGGAACCGGAAATACCGGTGATCACGGTAAATCTGTTTCTCGGAATCTCAATCGTGATATTTTTGAGATTATTGACTTTCGCCCCCTTTATGAGAATCGCTCCTTCCTCAGGCATAATATATAAGCTGTTAAATCCGACCTGTATCCGCCGCGCTTCGAAATAGCGCAAATACAAATATAGGCATTTCGCGGCTCATAAGCAAAACAACAGAAAGCGAGAAGAATTTGAACGACATTTTGACATATAAATATGTCATTTTGTCAATAAAATTGACAGTTTGTCAACTTTTAGAACATTTTTAAGCATTGGAACAGACGTTGATAATTATCCAGTCGTTCCGATGAAACGGAAACGGACAGCAGACATATAGCTGCAGTCCGGAACTAAAAGTAAAACAACTAAAATAGGAGATTATATTATGGTACCTTCAAGAAGAATGAACAGTCAGAACTGGCTGCCAAGCATTTTCAACGATTTCTTTGACAATGAGTGGATGGAAAGGTCTAACGCAACAGCTCCTGCAATCAACGTATTAGAAAACGAGCAGGGCTACGAGCTTGAGCTTGCCGCTCCTGGAATGACCAAAGAGGACTTCAAGGTGACGCTTGACGAGAACGGCGACCTTGTGATCAATATGGAGAAAAAGGTTGAGAACAACGAGGAGAAAAAACGTGGTCATTATCTGCGCCGCGAGTTCTCATACAGCAAGTACCAGCAGACAATGCTTCTGCCGGACGATGCTGACAGGGAGAAGATCAACGCGCAGGTTGAAAACGGAGTTCTCAAGGTGAACATTCCGAAGATTGTGAAAGCTCACGTGGACGAAGCGCATAAGATAATAGAAATCAAATAATTGATTTTAATATCGAGTCATTTTTACCGGGCCGGAATTTCCAGCCCGGTTTTTTGTTGCATTTTTTTCGGAAAATAATTCGAAAAAATCCGGAAAAAAAATTTGCAGAATAAAAAATTATGCCTATCTTTGCATCCGCGTTTGAGAAATAACGCAAACATAAAGCAGCTGGTGCGGTAGTTCAGCTTGGTTAGAACGCCGGCCTGTCACGCCGGAGGTCGAGGGTTCGAGCCCCTTCCGCACCGCAGAAAGAGGATGACTAAAAAGGGTCATCCTCTTTTTTTGCATTTTTTGTAGTGCGCAGGAGGCACAAAGCAAGCCGGGAAGGCAGGCAGGCCAAAACGAAAAGGAGGAAGATGAAATCAATCATCTCCCTCCCCGGAATAATGGAATGAAATATATTATTCAACAAACTGAATTGTTGGTTGCCACAGGTCGTCATCAGCTTTGTTTGTCACTGAAAGCCTCCAAGTGCCAGTATTAGGCGCTGCAAGACATCCAGTTCCATCTGCCCTCATAGTTGTCTGGCATACAAAGCGGAAAATGACATTGTCAGTCGTATTGGCATAAGTAACAGTAGCGTCGACCTTGATATTGGTAGAGCCATCCGAAGCCATCTGATGTGAATACTTGACAGCGCCCTCGCCTTCAACTTCCGCAGTCATCGTTTCACAGGCATCCTTCCACTCTGTTCCGTCATAATACTGAAGCAGCCAGTATTTAGGATTAGTCTTCGAGACACGGGTCTCAAATGAAATCCTTACCTTTTTGCCTGCATCAACTTTTCCAGGTACTTTGAATTGGCAGTAATCGCCTTTCCAGGCGCCCTGCACACGAGGACTGAGATCACTGACATCAAGCTTGCAAGCTCCAGAAGCAGAATTATCAGCAGCAACTCCGGCAGCATTGTTATACCAGATAGTTCCAAATCCAACGGTAGAATTAACATAGCCGCTTTCTCCTTCAACTGATTTTGTCTTAAGAGGAACAGGCCAGGTTGAACCAAAGTTAGATGATGACCTGATAGTCCATTTAACAGGCAGAGTTGCATATTCCGGCAACTGAGTAATTGTAAGAACTGCCTGAATATTATACTCCTTATTGTAAAACTTAAGATTACCAACTCTTGGTGAAGCATCTTTGTTAGCAACTTTATTGAATACAAATTCATCTAAAGTCACTGCCGCCTTAGTAGCAGGCGCAAGAGTAAGCCACTCAACATCAGAAGACCACTCATACGGCACATTGGACTGAACTCTGACAAAGATTTGTCCATCAAGACCATCAACTGTAGTACTATTTCCTCCAGCAATTGAGATAAAAGGTTCGAGAATCTGCCCTGCAGCAGACTGGATAACCATCACCTTCTTCTCGGAGAGACCGGATTTGATGGTGATTTCGTCCTTTCTCATCACGTCGAGATCACTCGGGTCGCAGGAAACCACCACGGCGGTAGGCTCGCCTGCAAGGCCTTCGGTGACATCGAGATGCAGCCAGCTTGCAGTAGTATTTACAGAGAAGTCGGAATCAGAGGTAATGGTAAGGTTCACATCAGTTGGTTCAAGACCCTCGAAGGTGACGACACCGTTCTCAGTGCCTGCGACCTCAATGTTGGCCTCCTTCATTCCGGCCAGGGATACTACCTCGACATTGTCAAGGAACCAGCGGTAGAGTTTGCCGTCAGAAGCTACAGCACCAGTGTAGGTAGTAGGCCTGATGCAGATACGGGTTCCGGCTGTGGCACCGTTGATGACGATAGTCTCGTTCTTCCAGGTGAAGTCACCGTCTGGTGTGAGAACTCCGGACTTGGAAGCACCATCAATAGTACCGTCGCCCTCAATCTCCACCTCGAGTTCAACGTCATCCTCAACGTTCTTGCCCCAGTCGAATGAGAGACGGAGGTCATCCTTGCCATCGATAGCGAATGCAGGAAGCCTAACGCCGTTACAGTTGTTGGTCTT
>JAQXHU010000105.1 GCA_029007435.1 Bacteroidales bacterium | reverse complement strand
TCCTGCGAAGTGGACCGGTGTCCCGAATACGAATCCGTCCGCATTTTCCGCTTTGTCCAGGAATTCGTTCACGGTGTCGTCCAGGAAGCACCGCTTCGTCTCAGCGCATTTGCCGCATCCGTAGCAGCCGGCCAGGGGCTTAGCTCCCACCTGGAATATCTCGGTTTCGATTCCTTCCGCCTCCAATGCCTGCGCTACTTCCTTCAGTCCTGTATATGTGCACCCTTTCGGCCTGGCGCTCCCGTTGACAAGAATCACTTTCATAGTTCTGCTAAACTTAAATTACCAATATTAGACTTTTCAAAATTACTGATTTTTCCTGAAAAAATGATATCTTTGCAATACGCATGATTTGACATTAACTTAATTCTATAATGAAACTTCGTTTATTGACTCTGGCCGCAATGGTCTGCGCTGTGCAGGCTTCGGCAACAGTGCCTCACAGGGCTAAATTTCCATCAGTAGGTGAATATCAGGTGCTTTTAGGCGACTGCCACGTCCACACGATGTTCTCGGACGGTACAGTCTGGCCGGCTACAAGGGTGGATGAGGCTGATTATGACGGCCTGGATTTCATCGCAATCACTGACCATTGCGACACTCCTCTCCAGCGCCAGCTCAGGAACGGCATCCTGAACCCTGAAAAGGTGGACAGGAACACTTCCTATAAGATTGCCTCTGACGCTGCGAAAAAATACGGAATCATAGTCATTCACGGAGCTGAGCTCACAAGGGGTCTTGCCATTTTCCCTGGGCATTTCAATGCCCTGTTCATCGAGGATGGCGGGCGTATCTGTGAAGCTGCGGAGAAAGCCGCCGCTGAGGTGAAGGAAAAGGGCGGAGACACTGTCAAGCAGGAAGAGGCCGCAATAATGGCCGGACTGCAGGAGGCCCGCTCGCAGAATGCCTATATCCAGTGGAATCATCCCGACTGGGAAGTCCAGGCCCCGAACAAGACGGTATGGCTGCCGATTCATACAAAAGTATATAAGGCAGGCCTTATGGACGGAATCGAGATTGTGAACAGTTTCATCGGATATGACCTTGAGGCTCACCGGTGGACGGTGGAGAAGAACTTGACTGCCACCGCCGGTACGGACTGCCACAAGCCTATGTTCCAGCTTGTTGATTATGAGAACAAAGAATACAGGCCAATGACTTTGGTGTTCGCCAGGGAGCGCACGGCCGAGGGCGTGAAAGAAGCTCTGATGAACCACCGTTCCTGCGTCTTCTCCGATGACTGCATCTACGGCCCGGAGGAATTGACTGAGCCGCTGTTCAGGGCCATATTCGAGATTTCCGATGTGAACTGTACCGACAACAGGGTCTCTTTCAAAGTCCGGAACAATTCCTCCGTTCCTCTTGAACTTGCGAAAGGGGAGGGAAGTGAGAATTTCGTCTATCCGAGACTTCTCCGCATCAATTCCGGGGAGGAACTGACTCTGTCTGTATCGGTCCGTGACAAGTCATTGCAGAAAAACGGACGCTTTTTCGATCTCAATCTGGTAGTCCGCAACTTCCATACAGACGGAGAGACCCCGCTGAAGGTGTCATATCATTTTGAAAAATAATGTTATCTGATAGAATGGTCAGCTACAACAGGCTGGCCGCTCCAGGCTTTCTGTGAAGACCACTGCTCCGCCGGGGATGTCCAGAACGGATTGTCAGCAGGAAGGCCGAGAGGCAGGAAAATGAAGGTGCAGAGATAGCAGCTGCCGGTGGACACATATCTGTCAGCTATGCTTGGCTGGTGTCCGCAGAGGCCCAATGTGAGCCATCCGTCCTTGTCGAATGTCTCAGGCACGAGCTGCCTTTTCATCACGGCCGTCAATGCGCAGCGCACCTGGGCCGGACTGATGTGCTCAGGCAGTTTCTCTATCAGGCTCACCTGTGAGAGAACCTGGAAGCAGCCGAAACGGTAGCCGCTTGATCTTCCGAGCACCGGATATGTTCCTTCCGGAGAGATAAGCCTTTCCTGCTGGTCTGCGTAACGCACGATTCTCGTTAGCTCCACTTCGTAGAAGTCTCCCCATTTCTGGTTGTGGGCCTTCATCACGGCGCTCACGTCCAGGAGCATTGGCTGTATGACGTAGCTGTTGTAGTAGTCGAGATGGAAATTGGCTCCGTCACCGTACCATCCGTCGCCTTTGTACCACTGTTTGTGCATGGTGAACGCCTTGTCGACAGGTGCCGGGTCATATTCTCCGGTGAACTCCAGCAGGGCGGCCTCGATGATGGCTGAGAACATCAGCCAGTTGCTCATGCTCGCCTTGATTTTCCTGGATGCCTTGAATTCTTTCACTATGCGCTCCTGGGTGGTCTTGTCAAGAGCCGGCCAGATGACATCCTTGGACCTGAGAAGTCCGTGGGCGAAGAAGGCCGCATCCACGAGAGGCTGCCCGCCAGGTCCGTCAAATCTCATATAGTCAGGAGATTCAGGATTCACGGCATTCTGGATTGATTTCACCACAAGGTCAATCATCCTTGCCCTTTCCTGTCCTTCAGGCGTGCTGTCAGGCCCGAGATTGAGCCATGGGGCGATTCCGCAGAACGCTCTGCCGAGAGCCTCCAGATGAGTCACATTTTTTCTGCTGTTGCCGGTGTTGAGACCGTCCGGGGTCTCGACCGGCATATTCTGCCTCAGGGTGTTCTGGCTGAGATTCTCGAATACCGGATTTACAATCCTCACGAGCTGGGAAACCCAGTAGGCTCTGTCATCCTGTTTCTTTCCGCCCTTGCGCTTTGCCGCATCGGCGAGGTCGCAGTTGAACAGCATTGCGGCTGAAATTAAGGCTGCAATAAGAATCTTGATTTTCATAGTTTTGTGTTACTGAAAAATGTGAATGATATAGTTTGAGTCCGATTAAGTTTTCAAAGGGGGAATGCCTTTCTGAATCCAATATCATAGTTTAAGGAATCGTTTTCATAGTTTATGAAAAGCCCTTCCCCCCTCTTGAAAGGTGCGCTATTTCAGGTCACTGGTGGCGCATTTGTCCATATCGTCGTAGTCGAGATTCTCACCGCACATCGCCCAGATGAACGTGTAGTTCTTGGTTGCGCAGGCTGCGTGGATGCTCCATTCCGGAGAGATGACAGCCTGGCCGGCCTTCATCCAGATATGGCGGGTCTCGCCAGGCTC
>JAQXHU010000104.1 GCA_029007435.1 Bacteroidales bacterium | reverse complement strand
TCACTTTCCAACGGCAATATCAACAATTATTTCGAGCATCCCGTAAACCGTCTCGAATGGCTTGTGTCTGTGGAGTATTCTACAGACAATGTGAAAGCTAAAGAGGTTATGATGTCGATACTGAAATCAGACCCGAGGATCTTAGATGCATCCACTGAAGGTGCGGCTGACCCTTTTGTAGCTCTCAACACATTGAAAGACAGTTCTGTTGAATATACAATGAAAGCCTGGGTGAAAACTCAGGACTATTGGGACGTGAAGTATTCAATTAATGAGGCCATCTATACGGAACTGCCGAAGAACGGGATTAATTTCCCGTTCCCTCAGCTTGATGTCCATATCAGGAATTAATTTCTTTTAGCTTTTTCTTCTTGGAGTTTCTCCTTGGCAGTGACAGGATTTCCATAAATCCTTAGAAGTATTTCGCGAAGGTCTGATCTGTTTAATGACTTCTCCACACGGTCGAGCTGATGCTCAACATATTCAGTGAAAGCTTCTACATCAGCAGGTGAATATCTGTCACTGTATTTATAGCTGTGGTTGGCCATATCGTAACCTATGTAGTTGGTCTTCCATAGCTTGTATCCTTCAATCACACGGATGTCCACAGCGTGCCGGATAGCCTGGTATCTGTCATTTTTCGCACAGCAGGAAGCTTCCATAATCTCGTCGTGGTTCAACGGTTCCCCGATATTCAGATGAATATTTCCTTTCTGCTGTTGGATGCCGGTCATAATGCTTATCAGATCCTCTTTCGGTCCTTTGACATATTTCTGCGTCCTTGAGATAAGCTGCTCGCGCGCTTTCATAATGTCGCAAGGCTCGTATTCGTATGAAATGCTGAGAGGTACAATATTCAACTCTTCGAAATTGGATGTGAAATCTTTCGTGCCGCTCATATCGAGCATCTTGAGAAGCCCCTGCTCAGTAGTGTCGAAGCCGTTTTTCGTTCTTCCTTCCCTCTGGGCAATCCAGATGGAACTTTTGCCGGAAGTGATGCAGGTCCTGATGTATTTTGAAAGCAACTGGGATGACAGGTAGAGACTCCTGGCATTGATTCCGCGGATAACTTTGATCATCCTGTTTGAGCGGATAAGATACTCTACATACGGATTTGACAGAAGATTGCTGCCGACGGCTATCTCAGTAGTCTGCATTCCGTTCTGATACAGGACGACCTGGGTGATAGCGGGGTCGAGAATAATGTCCCTGTGGTTTGACAGGGCAAGGAAACGGCCGTTGATTTTCTTGAAATTGGAGATGCCGTCGTATGAAAAATTGTGTGCGGTATGGTCAAGAACCCAGGCAATCGCCTTTGACATGACTAGTGTCTGGAATTCGTCAATGCTCTTTATATTTTTCAGGACTTTGCGGAGAAAGTCGGGTTCCTCTTTTGGAAAAACCGCTTTAGATACCTCCAGGACAGCGGGATGATCTGCCAATTTGCCTAATGCAACCACAGCCTCTTCATCAGTATATGGACAGATGCTGTCGAATTCATTCCATTCTTCGTTCATAACAATACAATGTTTGTTTCGCAAATCTAATAAAAAAGGCTCTAATGTACAATAATTAGCTCTTAAAAATCCCCGCCGATGTTCTATTTGTCGTATCGGAACAGCAGGGAGCTGTCCCCGTAGCTGAGAAACCTGAAGTCATTCGACAGAGCATAATCATATATAGTCTTCCAGTCTCCTCCTATGAAGGCAGACACAAGAAGAATCAGGGTGCTTTCCGGTTGATGGAAATTTGTGACAAGAGCATTCACGATACGGAAACGGAATCCGGGCACAATGATGATTCTGGTTCCTGCCTTGAGTTCACTAAGATTATTGTCTTCCAGATAATTGATGAGCGCGTCAAGAGATTCCCCGGTAGTAGCGCTGTAATCACGGGTGTAAGGTGCCCATTGCTCCACATCCTCCGGATGTCCCTTTTCAATGCAGGATATACCTATATAATATAGAGATTCCAGCGTCCTGACAGATGTTGTACCCACAGCAGTGACTGTACGTCCGGAATGACGGAGCTTTTTCAACAAGTCGAGAGAAACCGTGAATGGCTCCCTGTGCATAGGATGTCTGGCTACCTCGGATTCCTTTACAGGCAGGAAGGTTCCGGCTCCAACGTGAAGGCAGACTGTTTCGGTATCAATGCCGCGCGCCTTGATACCGGACATAACTTTTTCAGTGAAATGCAGTCCTGCCGTCGGAGCGGCGACTGATCCCCTGATTCTCGCATACATCGTCTGATATCGCTCTGAATCGATGCTTTCGCTCTCCCTGTTTAAATATGGCGGGATAGGAATTGTGCCGCAGATTTCGAGAACTCTTGAGAAAGGAAGTCCTTCCGCTTTCCAGTTGAAACGGACAATGCCGGTCTCGCCGTCTCTGGACTCAAGCTCAGCCGTCAGGCCAAGCTGTTCTATTTCAGGACTGTTCTGTGGATTTACCAGAGACAGAGTGTCGTTTTTCCATTTCTTTGCATTGCCTATGACACATTTCCAGCTGCATCCTCCGGTTGAAGCGAATGAGATGTTATATTCTGCAGGCAAATGCGGTTGCAGGCAGAAAATTTCGATTCTCGCACCGGTATCACGGCGGAAATGCAGCCTGGCAGGGACAACTTTTGTGTCATTGAATATCATCAGCGAATTCTGGGGCAAGTAGTCCGGAATGTCCCTGAATACTCTCTCGTCAATGCTGCCAGATTTGTATATCAATAATTTTGATGAATCTCTTTCTGCCAAAGGATATTTAGCAATACGTTCATCGGGAAGTGCATAGTTGTAATCTTCTATTCTTATATCCGGTATCATATTCCGATTTTTAAATCATATACAAAATTAATCAATAGGGAGCGCATTTCCAAGTTTACAAATATAAACCTCTTCGCCTTTAGAGATGTAAATTCCTTGTTAATATTGTTAAAATTACAAAAGTTTACAAAGAAATTTGTTAAGATTATTGAAATTATTGAAATGTAAAATAAGAAAAATTTATAGCGAGATTAAGGATATACGTTATTAGCATAAAATCAATTGATTATGTATAGTTTTCTACAGCTTGAATACATATAAATACGGTAAATTGTGTCCTGTTTCGGCACAATGCTTAATATTGATAGCATTGATATATACATATTAGCTGATATTTCAATTAGTTACATTACGTGACTAAATAAATACATTAGATAAATAATCACCACCGCACGATTTCTTGATTACTGTTTACTTTTGTAATTTACAAAAATGTTTGGTTTTTGAAAAGATTCTTGCTACATTTGTAAAAATTCGATTTAGAAATATGAATGCAAGATTGGACTTATTTTTAAAGGCGAAGAACATCACGCAGTCCCAGTTCGCTGACAAGATCAATGTCGCGCGTGCAAGTGTGTCCCATATACTTGCCGGACGTAACAAGCCGGGCTGGGAATTTATCACCAATATGATGCAGTGCTACCCCGAACTGAATATAGAATGGCTTCTCACCGGAAAGGGAGAGATGCTTAAGAGCAGTTCTCAAGAGTCAGTAAAACAGTGTGTTGAGAGAACTGCAGTTCAGGAAAAGGAGCCTGAAGTCGAGGCGGATCTGTTTTCATCGGTTCCGTCGGCCGCCCCTCCGGTTTCTCAAACAGCAACTGCCCAGGAGCGCGGGATTTCCGGTCAAATGGGCCTCCGGATGCTTTCCGAACCGCCCACAAGAGGTTCCGGGCTCCCCTCTTCTCCGTTGCAAATTATTGATAATCAGCGAAAAATATCGAAAATAGTGGTGTTTTACGATGATAATACTTTTATTGAAATAAAGTAAAAAGTGACTATATTTGCGGTCGATTAACATTACATTATTATGTACAGACATCTAATCAGGCCGCTTCTTTTCAGATTCAATGCGGAGACCGCGCACCAGCTGACATTTAAAATGCTTAAACTGGCCGGGCGTATTCCATTGTGCCGCAATATTTTACGACTCTGTTACAAAAGGAGCCATCCCTTGCTGGAAAGAGAGGTTTTTGGTATCAGATTCCCAAATCCGGTTGGATTGGCAGGCGGTCTTGACAAAAACGGAGAATGCTACAATGAACTTTCTGATTTCGGCTTCGGATTTGTCGAAATAGGTTCTCTAACAGCCCGGCCGCAGGACGGAAATCCAAAGCCGAGGCTTTTCCGTGTGATAGAAGACCGTGCGATCATCAACCGAATGGGAATCAATAACAAAGGCGTATCTAACGCAGTCAGAAATCTAAATGGAAACCGTCCTCAGGTTATTATAGCGGGCAATATTGCCCCTAATTCAACCTCCCACGGGGAGCAGGTTGCTGAAGATTACGCGTCAGCATTCTCCATTCTTTACGACTATGTGGATATGTTCGTCATCAATATATCCTGTCCAAATGTGGAGGGCCTTACAAGTCTTCAGGATGTTTCCAGCCTGTCGGATATTATGGACAACCTTCTGAATATGAGGACAGGCTTTGATGTGTATAAGCCGATATTGCTCAAACTGTCACCGGATCTCGCTCACGCTCAGATAGATGAGCTTCTTGATTACTGCATGGTGTCAGGTGTTGACGGAATAGTTGCAGGCAACACCACAAGAAGCCGCGACGGGCTTTCAATACCGCAGGAAAGGATAGACGAGATCGGCAAGGGCGGAATGTCCGGGGCGCCTCTATATCAGAAAAACCTGGAAATGGTCCGCTATATCACCCAAAAAACAGCAGGAAGGCTTCCTGTAATCGGTGCCGGGGGCATTATGGCACCTGGTCAGGCCCAGGAAATGCTTGACGCAGGAGCTTCCCTTGTAGAGATATACAGCGGCTTTATATATGAAGGGCCCGGATTCGTCGAGAGAATTCTTAAAGAACTGGACAAGAACCAGTTAAGTCAATAAAACATCAAATTGTAAATGACAACAGCTTCAATTTGCACAATCGGGGACGAGATTCTCATCGGCCAGATTGTGGACACAAACTCTTCTGAGATTGCAAAATCATTGAATACCTTGGGAATACGTGTCTGTGAGATGAGGTCCGTAGGGGATGATCACGATGCCATCATATCCACTTTGAACTCTCTTCTGTCCAAATACGACATTGTGCTGACTACGGGAGGTCTCGGACCTACGAAGGATGATATCACCAAGGCGGCCCTCGCTGAGCTTTCCGGCGCCAAGGGGTTCATTATCAATGAGGAACAGGATCGTATAATGAGATCGATTCTTCACTCCAGAGGTCTCGATGTGCTTCCTGCGAATGCGTTGCAGGCCAGTGTCCCGGACACTTGCGATGTGATTCCGAACCGTCTCGGGACGGCTCCGGTGATGGTTTTCCGGTTCGATGAGTCAAAGTACGGACATCCTGCTGTGCTTTACTCTATGCCCGGAGTGCCTTTCGAGACACTGAACGCTCTTCCTGATGTTCTTGAGGATATCCGTTCACATTTCGGACTTGAGAATATATATCACAGAAACATAATGACTTACGGTCTTGCTGAATCCGCCTTGGCCAAGAAAATTGAAGATTGGGAGAGTGCTCTCCCCTCTGACATCCATCTTGCGTACCTGCCATCAACCCTGACTGGCGTGCGTCTTCGTCTATCCATTTACGGTGGCGACCGAAGTACGCAGGAGCGCCGCATAGATGAGCAATTGACCGCGTTGAAATCAATTATTGGCGAATATGTGTACTCTGATGAGGATGACACTCTTGAAAACGCTCTCGGGAAACTTCTCAAAGCGTCTGGAAAGACATTGAGCGCTGCTGAATCCTGCACAGGAGGCGAAATCTCGCACTTGATCACCACCGTACCAGGCTCGTCATCATACTATCTCGGCTCTGTTACCTCCTATGCCGTCTCTGTCAAGGAAAAAGTGCTCGGCGTTCCTGCGGAAACAATCGATAAATATGGAGTTGTCAGCTCTGAAGTGGCTGCAGCTATGGCTGCCGGCGTCAGGAGGGTCACAGGAAGTGACTATTCGGTGGCGACCACTGGTCTCGCCGGACCTGGCGGTGGAGACGGAGTCAATCCTGAAGGTACCGTCTGGGTCGGAGTTTGTGATTCCAAAGGCTGCGTCTTCACTAAAAAATTCAATTATCATAATGACAGGAAGCGAAATATCGAACGTTTTGCCGCTTCGTCTCTTCATTTTCTGTTAACTCTTGTCAAAAATGACTTAAATATTTAATAATCAATTAGAGAAACATTATTGTTAAGAACTATAACATTTTTGTTACATTACTTTTGTATAAAATAAGTGAGATTTATGGAGATACAAATAATTGATTATTAGTAGATTATTAGATAATAGTTATTTTGACTCGAAAATTTGAATAGCAAAAGCCTGCATTACTGGTAGTATGCAGGCTTAAATATTTTTATCGAATTCTATATCAGTAAATTACGTATTCAGATTTGTGTACTTGCCGAATATTGCGTATAAAAGGCAGGCGATATTTAGGACATTGTCAAAATATTATGAAATTGATGCTGCAGACTGGATTTCTGACATCACTCTAAGAAAATTTCCACCGGCAACTTTGGCTATTTCTTCTTCTGAATAACCTCTGCTTCTCATCTCGTCAAAAACAACACCCATCTTCGATATGTCTTCAAGTCCTTCCGGTGTGACATTAATTCCGTCAAAATCTGAACCTATTCCGACGTGGTCAATACCTGCGACTGAAACGGCGTGGTCAATGTGATCAACAACCCTTTTGTATGAAGGTCTTTGAAGACTCCCAAGCTTTATCTGCATCTCCACCCACTTCATATACTTTTCCGGATTTGAAGGATCGGAAATGAACTCGGCTTCTGCAGCATCTGCAAGCGGTTCGAGCCCGGACTCATCAAGAATCCGTCCGAAATCATTCGAAAGAAACAGGGGATAAAAATTTATTTGTATCACTCCCCCATTGATTGCCAATGCTTTAAGCATTTCATCGCTCATATTCCGGCGATGTCCGGCAAGTGCCCTGCAGCACGAATGAGTGGAGACAACCGGTGCTTTTGAGCAGCGAATACAGTCATAAAATGTCTCGTCCGATGCGTGGGCAAGGTCTATGATCATACCCAACCTGTTCATCTCATCGACAACTTTCCTGCCGAAAGGACTCAGGCCGTGCCATCTTTCAGCCTCAGCCGCAGAGTCGCATATCTGATTGTCTGTATTATGAGTAAGTGTCATATAGCTGACTCCCATCCTGTGGAACTGGCGCAGAAGAGAGAGGCTGTCTTGGATGGGCAAGCCGTTCTCCATACCTATGAATATGGAAATCAAGCCATTGCGTTTGTTGTTCCTTGCCTCTTCAGGCGTTCTTGCCAATGCGGCGATGCCTGATGCCTCCTCCAGGGTGTCATAAACGCCAGACAGCATCTCCATAGCATACCTCGTCGCTGAGTCCGGCTCCATTGCGCCTGGAGTGTACAATGCAAAAAAGGACGCGTCTATATGCCCTTTTTCCATTTTAGGGAAATCAACGTGGGCATAAGGATTGTCAACTGAAAGATTCCTCAGCCTGACAATCTGGGATGGTGTATCGCAATGTGAATCAAGGACAAACATATTCTCACTCATCTGCTGGCTCGATGCTGGAGTTGGTGACTTTCAATATCTCGAAAACTCCCGGGCCCTTGAAAAACAGCCGGGAGCCTTTCAGATCCACGCTGACTTTTCCGGTAGACTGTATGGAGGCTGTGGCGCCGCCTTCCAACTTTACATTTGTCATTGAAGACTCAAGTTCCAGGCTGTTCACTGCGCAGGCCCCTCCGCAACTGAGCCCAAGCCATTGGCTTGACCCTGACAATGTTACAGAGCTGTTCCTGGATGCGGTAATAGCCGAGTTCATAGAAGAGGTCCTGATATTTACAACAGCTGTCCCTGAAGTGTTCACAAAGAGACTGTCTCCGGCCGAGCTGATTCCAGACACGCTGTTTCCTGAAGCGCTGACAGACACTTTCTGGGCATCAAGATTGAGTCCTGTCGCCTTTGCGCGTCCGGACAGGCTCAATGAGAAGAATTTGCAGCTGAGTTTCTTGATATTTGAAGTAAGCCTTGAGTCTCCTCCGAGTTCAATGCTTGTTGCATATGGAATTCCGAGAACGACTTTGAACTGAGGCTCTCTCGTGTCTTTAGTCTTCCATATCTTTTTCAGGTCGGCAGGCATTGACGCCGTGTTCATTTCAATGTGAAGGAGATTGTTTTTGGCATAAACCTCCACGTAATCCTGAAATTTCTCGTCGCAGGTTACCTTTGCAGTGAATTCTGATGAATCCTCAAGTACAATCTCGCAACTTGCTGACGATTCAATACCACTGAACGAGCTGATATTCAAGTTCTTCGTGATATCTCCAGCTGTCAAGGCCGAACTGGACACCATCCAGATGCCCAATGCAGCTGAAAACTTAATAATACGCTTCATAACAATTGAAAATTTATTCCATTCTTTCTGACAGCGAGGCCCATTCGTCAGTCTTGGCATCGAGGTCTCTCTTGTCTTCAAGATATTGCCTTGTCAATTCCATTATATCGTCCTCCTGTCCGGGGTTGGCAAGCGTTGACTCTATCTTTTTCATATCCTCTTCAAGCTTGGATATCTCATTTTCCAAGAATGATATACGGTTCCTTATCTTTCGTTCTTCTTTAGATATGGCTTTTTTAATATGATATTCTTTTTTGCTTTCTGATTCAGTCTTGGCGGCAGCTTGTGCAGCCACAGGAGCGTACTTGAACCGCCTTTCGAGTTCCTGCAGGTTCTCGATTTTGCGTTCCTCGAGGAAATCCCCGATGCTGCCAAGGTGTTCTTTCACCTTCCCGTCTCTGAATTCATACAACTTGTCCACCAACCCGTCGAGAAAATCTCTGTCGTGTGAGACAATCACCAATGTTCCGTCAAAATTCTTCAGCGCCTGTTTCAGGATGTCTTTAGACCTGATATCCATATGGTTGGTAGGTTCGTCGAGCGCTAAAAGGTTGTAAGGCTGGAGCATCAGTTTCGCCATTCCCAGCCTCGCTCTCTCCCCTCCGCTCAGCACGGAAACCTTCTTGTCAATGTCGTCGCCTTTAAATAGGAATGCAGCAAGTATGTCTCTCAGTTTGGTCCTTATGTCTCCTGACGCCACACTCTCAAGGGTCTCCATTACGGTAAGATTCTTGTCAAGAATATCTTCCTGATTCTGGGCAAAATATCCTATATTTACATTATGGCCAATCTTCGCTTCTCCGGAAATAGGCTCCAACTCACTCATTATCACACGCATAAGAGTGGTCTTTCCCTCCCCGTTCCTTCCGACGAGCGCCACTTTCTCCCCTCTCCGGATCTCGATGTCAGCATTCCTGAACACCACTTTCTGCGGATAGCCAACGGTTATGCCTGATCCTTTGAATACAATGTCTCCAGAACGTGGAGCCGCCGGAAACTTGACGGTCATCACTGCATTGTCGGTCTCGTCAATCTCGATGCGCTCAAGTTTCTCAAGAGCCTTGATCCTGGACTGGACCTGGTTCGACTTGGTAGGCTTGTAACGGAAACGGTTGATGAAGTCCTCGGTCTTCTCAATCATCTTCTGCTGGTTTTCGTAAGCGGCCATCTGCTGGCCGATACGCTCTTTTCGCAGCTCAAGATATTGACTGTAAGGCACTTTGTAATCGTGTATATGACCTGCCATTATTTCGATTGTACGGTTCGTAACCGTGTCGAGAAACCGCCTGTCGTGCGAAACCAATAGTATGGAGCCCCTGTAGTTCTTCAAATATTCCTCAAGCCATTCAATTGACTCAATATCAAGATGATTGGTCGGCTCGTCGAGCAACAGGACATCCGGACGCGAGAGCAGGATTTTGGCCAGCTCTATACGCATATTCCAACCCTGGCTGAATGTCTCGGTCAACCTGTCGAAATCAGAGTCCCGGAACCCGAGACCGAGCAATGTCTTCTCGGCCTGCACGCGGGGTGGCTCCGAGTGTTCAACAGCGAGTCTGTCATTGATTTCATTCATTCTGGTAATCAATGACATATATTCAGCGGACTCGTAGTCTTCCCTGCTTGCAAGTTCATTGCCAATACATTCCAGCTCGTTCTCAAGGGCTGTCATCGCGGAGAACGCGGTCATCGTTTCCTCTATCACAGTCCGGCCCTTGTGGTGCTCCATTATCTGGGGCAGATAGCCTATGTCTATATGGTTCGGCTTGTCAATGTGGCCTGAAGTCGGGCTCTGCATATCGCATATCATTTTCATAATAGTGGACTTGCCGGCCCCGTTTTTGCCGACGAGGCCGATTTTGTCATTCTCACTAATATGAAAATTAATGTTGTCGAGCAGTATGTAACTGCCGTAAACTACAGATATGCCATTGATTGAGATCATCTTACTTCAGTTTTTCACGCAAACGAGCACGCTAAGCTCGTATAGGATATACAGTGGAGCTGCCGCTATCATCATAGAGAACGGATCCGCCGGGGTAATGATGGCCGCTACAACGAGTATGCCTATTGCGGCGTGTTTGCGGTATTGTTTCAATGTATCCCTCGTTATGAGCCCCATATTGGACAATATGGCAATAAGCACAGGGAACTCGAACACAATCCCGAACAGAATCACCATCGATGAAAACATCGATATATAAGAATTCAGAGTGATTGTATTGGCAATAGAATCACTCACCGTATAGCCCTGGAAAAAGGAAAGCGTGATGGGGAAAATCAGGCAGAATCCAGTTGCCACTCCAAGATAGAAGAGCACAGCTGATGACAGAAACGCCTTGCTTACGGATATTTTCTCGTTCTCATACAATGCGGGAGCTATGAATTTCCACACTTCGTAAATCACATAAGGAAACGATAATACGAATCCGCATATAAAGGACACCTTAAGGTGAACAAAAAACTGTGCGGATATTTCCGTATTGATGAGTTCCATCGAGAATTCCTCCCCGAACCACCTGTATATGAAGAAATCCTGGCGGCTTGGAGCAAGGATGATGTCATCAAAGAGCACTCTCTTGAAGCATAGCATCACCACGCTTACCGATACTATCGCGAGCGCCGACCGGAACAATGTCCCTCTCAGCACATCGAGATGGTCCCAGAAGCTCATCTCTTCAGTTTCTGAACTCACGCTCTATTTATTTTTTTATTTCGGAATCCACGTCGTCAAGCTCTTTTTCGACATCCTTGATGCCGTCTTTGAAGCTTTTCACACCTTTTCCCAGACCGCGCATAAGTTCAGGAATTTTCTTTCCTCCGAAAAGAAGAAGTATCACAAGCGCGATAATGACCACTTCCCACGGGCCTACAATCCCAAGAGGTAAAACCATCATAATTCTCAGTGTTTAAATTGTTAATACTATGTAATCTCCCAATGTTATATATTGGCCTGCAATATCTCCAGGAACTTTTGAGGACAAGGCACAGGGCGCCCCGTAGCCTTGTCAAGGAAACCGATTATCACAGAACCGTCCGCGCAAAGCACATCGTCCTGGTTATAGACTTTCTGGACTATCGTCATTTTTGCAAGAGGCAATTTTTCGATGATGCTGACGCATTTAACAGTATCTCCAAGTCTGGCGGAATGCTTGTATCTGCAGGATACAGATACGACAGGCATTACAACTCCGTCAGCTTCAATTTGATCCACAGGATATCCTATTTCTTTCAGCATAGCTGTGCGGGAACACTCGAAATACCTTATGTAATTAGAGTGGTGCACAATTCCCATCTGGTCAGTCTCGTAATACCGTACAGGAAAACTGGTTTCGAAATAAATCATAAATCAAATTCCTTTAAGTGCTTTCAGCTGAGCCTCATAGCTTTCGATTCTTGACAGCGAGTCAGCTTCTTTGCGGCGCTCCACCGCTACTACTTTCTCCGGCGCGTGGGCCACAAAACTCTCGTTGGACAGTTTGCGGCGAACGCTTTCCAGGAACTTCTTCTGGTATTCAAGCTCAGCTTCAAGTTTTGCAATCTCTTCAGCTACATTGACTTTTCCCGTGAGAGGCACATACATCTCGACAGTCCTGATCATCTGGGATACACCCTCAGCTGTATTTCCGAATTCAGCAACTATTTCTGCCGGAGACGCATTGGCAAGTTTCTCAACAACGCATAACATCCTTGCAGGGAAGCCTCCTTTGAACTTCACCTCAAGAGCCTCTTTAGGTGAAAGATTCTTCTGCTGCCTGATGCTTCGGATACCGTTGACGGCTTCCTGGGCAAGTTCGAAATCGCTGACAAGAGCGCTGTCGATTTCTCCGGCCTCCGGTGTTCTCTGGTACATTATGCTCTCTTCCTCTCCCCGCTCTGCCATATTGTGCCAAAGTTCTTCGGTAATGAAAGGCATAACTGGGTGTATCATCTTCAGAAGAGACTCGAAGAAACCTAAAGTCGCATTATATGTAATAGAGTCAACAGCTTGTCCATAAGCTGGTTTGACAAGCTCAAGATACCAGGAGCAATAGTCATCCCAGAAGAGTTTGTAAATGCTCATCAGGGCATCGGATATCCTGAATTTTGAATAATGATCCTCGACAGTTGTGATGGTCTGGTTCAGTTTTGACGTGAACCATTCAACCGCTGTAGCGGATGCTTCAGGTTGAGCGAGCGAACTGTCAATGGTCCAGCCTTTTACAAGCCTGTATGAGTTCCATATCTTGCCGCAGAAATTCCTTCCCTGCTCCACCTGGGACTCGTCATAGAAGATATCGTTTCCGGCTGAGGCGCAGAGCAGCATTCCAATGCGCACTGCATCGGCGCCGTATTTTGCGATAAGGTCCAGAGGGTCAGGAGAATTGCCTAAAGTCTTGGACATCTTTCTTCCGAGCTTGTCCCTTACGATACCGGTGAGATATACGTTGCTGAACGGCTCCTTGCCCATGAACTCGTTGCCGGCCATTATCATCCTTGCAATCCAGAAGAACAGGATATCCGGACCGGATACGAGGTCGTTCGTCGGATAATAATAGGAAAGATCTTTGTTTGCCTTTTTCTCCGGATGTCCCGGCTTTCCGGCATCGAACACGGAAATAGGCCAGAGCCAAGACGAGAACCAGGTGTCAAGCACATCCTCGTCCTGCCTGAGCTGAGATGCATCGATGGACGGGTCGATCTTCTTGGCGGCCTCAAGAGCAGCCTCAGGTGTGGCTTCCACAACAAACTGTCCGTCAGGGAGATAGTATGCAGGAATACGCTGTCCCCACCAGAGCTGTCGGCTTATGCACCAGTCTTTCACGGTCTCCATCCAGTGTCTGTAAGTATTCCTGTATTTTTCCGGAATCAGTTTTACGTTACCGTTTTCAACTGACTCAAGAGCCTGTTCAGCCAGTTTGTCCATCCTGAGGAACCACTGGGTTGACAGCTTTGGCTCGATGACAGCGTTGGTCCTTTCCGAATAACCGATCGGAGAGATGTATTCTTCCACTTTTTCAAGGCACCCAGCCTCCTGGAGCATCTTCTCAATTTTCTTCCTTGCGACGAATCTGTCTTCTCCTACGAGAATCTGCGCTTTCTCATTCAGTTTTCCGTGGTCATCGATGATTTCAGTCACTGGAAGATTGTGGCGGAGTCCTATCTCGTAGTCGTTTATGTCGTGGGCAGGAGTCACTTTGAGGCAGCCTGTCCCGAAACCGATCTCGACGTAAGAGTCCTCGATGATTGGTATTTCTTTGTTAATCAACGGGATAAGTACCTTCTTGCCTTTCAGCCAGTGATATCTCTCGTCGTCCGGATTGATGCTGACAGCGGCATCGGCCATAATTGTCTCAGGCCTGGTCGTGGCTACAATGATATATTTGTCCGTGCGGTTGCCGTTGCCGTCGGATATATAATAACGGAGATGATAGAAATGGCTCTTCGTGTCCTTGTGGTTCACCTCGTCATCGCTGACTGCCGTGTGGGCCTCTGGGTCCCAGTTCACCATTCTCACGCCTCTGTAAATCCACCCCTTCTTGTAGAAATAGACGAATGTGTTGATTACCGCCTCGGTCAGGTCAGGATCCATAGTGAACTTGGTCCTGTCCCAGTCACAGGAAGCGCCGAGTTTACGCAGCTGCTTGAGAATGATGCCTCCGTGCTCCTCTTTCCACTCCCAGGCGTACTTGAGAAACTCCTCCCTTGTGATATCTTCTTTATTGATTCCCTGAGCTTTAAGTCTGGCCACAACTTTGTTTTCCGTAGCGATTGAAGCGTGGTCCGTGCCAGGTATCCAGCAGGCGTTCTTGCCGTCCATACGGGCTTTGCGAATGAGAACATCGTTCAGTGTATTGTTGAGAACGTGCCCCATATGCAGGATTCCTGTCACGTTAGGCGGCGGAATCACAATAGTATAAGGTTCTCTTTCATCCGGTTCCGAATGAAACAACTTGTGTTCAAGCCACCAGGCGTACCATTTGTCCTCTACCTGCGATGGATCGTACTTAGCCGATAGTTCCATAAATAATTAAACTGTTTATAAGTTTTTCAATGCATAATTCTACAAATATAGTCATTTTTTGGCTATATTTGCAATATGGACAGTTAAACATAAAGATATGGAAAACGAGAACAACAACCAGCAGCAGCTCAGTCTTGAGCTTAAACCTGAAGTGGCAAAGGGCTCATATTCAAACCTTGCCATTATCACACATTCCCACAGCGAATTCATCATTGATTTCGCCAACATACTTCCGGGAATGCCCAAGCCGGAAATCTCCAACCGTATAATTATGACTCCGGAACATGCGAAAAGACTCCTTTCCGCACTGATGGACAATATCAAGAAATATGAGTCCAATTTCGGGCCAATAGATATGGGTTCAAGACTTGGACCACAGAAAGAAAACACTTTCAACCTCGGTGACTTCGCACCGTTTAATAACGGCACAAAGTCCTGAATCATATGGAGTTGAGCAATGCACAAACAAGTCCCGGATTCGACAGGATCCGGGGACTGGCTTTCGATGTGGACGGAGTTTTCACTGACGGCGGAATTCTCTGCGACCTGTCCGGTGAGCTGTACAGGACATTCGATGCCAAAGACGGTTTCGCAGTAAGAATGGCTTCGCTTAACGGTTTCCATACCGGCATAATCACTGGCGGACGTTCCGGCTCCATCACTGCCAGGTTCAGAAGCTGCGGAATTGAACCTGAAGATGTTTATCTCGGCTCAAGGGACAAGATGGAGGATTTCTTGGACTTCTGTCAAAGGCACGGTGTCGAGCCTTCAGAAGTTCTTTATGTCGGTGATGACATTCCTGACATTGAGGTTATGAAGGCCTGCGGCATAGGAGTCTGTCCTTCCGATGCCGTGCCGGAAGCAAAAGAGGCCGCTGACTATGTCTCCCCGTTCCCGGGAGGACGGGGTTGCGTAAGGGATGTTGTCGAGAAAGTCCTGAAATCACAGGGCAAGTGGGTATTCGATGTGAAAGGTTACAAAGCCAGATTCTGATATGGAGCTGAAGTCGAAAAAACTGATTCTCGCAAGCGCTTCCCCGAGACGGCGTGAACTGCTTCAAGGTGCTGATATTCAATTCACAGTAGATGCGGACACATCGTTTGTCGAGCAATATGCCCCTGATACACCGGCAGAACAGATACCTGCCTTGATGTCTGAAGGAAAGTCAAACGGATTCCACCGTCCGCTTGAGAATGATGAAATTCTGCTCACTTCCGACACTATGGTGATATGCGACGGAAAAGCTTTAGGCAAGCCGCACGGCCGCGAAGAGGCAATATCCATGCTCCGCTTTCTTTCAGGAAAAAGCCATTCAGTGGTCACTGCGATAACATTGCGTGACAAGGAGCGTTCGGCAACTGTTTCAGACAAGGCTCTTGTACATTTCAAAGTGCTTACTGACAATGAGATAGCCTATTATGTCGACAATTACAGACCTTATGACAAGGCAGGCGCGTACGGCATACAGGAATGGATAGGCTATATAGGCATCACTAAGATTGACGGCTCGTTCTTCACAATTATGGGACTCCCGATACACCTTGTGTATCAGGAACTTGAAAATTTCTTGAAATAGTGTGGAGCTCTATTCTACGTAGAGAAGAAGTCCTTTAAGGTACTCCCCTTCCGGATGGTAGATATTCACTGCGTGGTCTGCCGGCTGGTTCAGCCTGTCCAAAATCCTGACTTTTCTGCCAGTCTGCGCCGCCCCGGAGAATACAGCCAATGCAAATGCCTCTTTGTCAACAACCTGCGAACAGCTGAAAGTGAACACCAGGCCGCCTGGGGCCACTTTGGATATTGCTGCGGCATTAAGCCTCTGGTAAGCGCGCAGGGCATTGTTCAGCGCTCCCCTGTGTTTCGCGAAGGCAGGCGGGTCAACAATCATAAGATCATATTTGTCGGCGGGCGCGTCTCTCAGGAAATCAAGCGCATCCTGACAATACTCTGTATGCAGGCTGTCAGCGAAACCACCCTCCGCAATGTTTCTTGTCACAAGCGACATTGCCTTGGCTGAGCTGTCAACCGAGTCCACGTGATTGGCCCCTGCGCCTAAAGCATAGATTGAGAATCCTCCTGTATAACAGAACAAATTCAATACATTACGCCCATTGGAATACTTCTCAACAAGCGCCCTGTTCTCTCTCTGGTCAAGGAAAAATCCGGTCTTCTGGCCTTCATTCCAGTTGACAATGAATTTATGACCATTCTCAAGCACGACAAGCTCGTCCCCGACAAGGTCATCCCTTTTGTAAAGATATCCGTCAACAAGATCAAGCCCGGCTTTGAACGGGGCTGTTCCCGAACTCTTGTCATAAACAGCCTTCAGCTCATCTCCATATACGGAAAGAAGCGCGTCAGCAATCTGTTTGCGTGCCCTGAACATACCGGCCGAATGTGCCTGCATAACGCAGACTCCGTCGTAATAATCAATTATCAGTCCTGGCAGGTTGTCACCTTCCCCGTGAACAAGCCTATAGCAATTGGTTGTCCTGCCGCTTGGAGATTTCTGACCGCCTGCGAGACCGACAGCCACTCTTACCTGCAAAGCCCTGGCAATCATCACTTTCCAGAAATCTTCACCAAGAGTTTCCATATCGAAACTCAAGACTCGTACAGCAATTGAGCCAATCTGGTAGTGGCCGGTGGCAAGGAATTTTCCGTCCGAGCCGTACACATTCACCACATCTCCTTCCGCAGGCTGGCCGATTATCTGGGCAACAGCTCCGGAAAACACCCACGGATGGAATCTTTTCAGGGATTCCTCTCTACCTTTTTTCAGTATTATCTTTGACATCGGACTGGTTTTTAGAACGTTTGCGTTTATAATATTTCTTTTTATAATTTCTGCGCCTTCTCCTTTTCCGGCCGCTTTCTTTCTTGACCTGATTCTCTTCCGGAGCCGGTCCCTGTACTGGTTTGACAGTCTGTACAGGATGCATCTCCTCATAGCTGAGAGGATTCTTCTCGCTCTTCATCAGCTTGTTGTACATTTTTCTGCATATCCAGGCGTCAGTTGCGGCATATTTCTGCTGTGACTCGGAAAGCGTGTCGGCCTCCCAGTTGGAAAGCTGCTGCGTTTTGGAGATACGTACACCGAGGATGATGGCCGACATCTTCTTCACACTTTTGTCCTTGATGCCGTATTCCCATACAATTCTCTGAAGGTCAATGAAATTCTCCGGCTGGAAATCTTTATGCCTCTGCAACCCTCTTATATCATCGTTCACAGCTGCTCCCACTTTCGCAATCTTGCTGTCGGCAAGAATGGAGCATAACCTGTCGTCCATTCCCAAGAGTTTGATTCTGAACAGGAAAGCCTCATTAGGGCCGGAGAGCTGAAGAAGCGAAACGCCATAGCTTGGCTGCCCCGGAGAAAAGGACGGCCTCGATTCAGTGTCAAAACCGATTATTTTCTGGCGTTTCAAATACTGGACCGCATGGTTCAGTTCCGGTCCTGGACGGTCAATGACGTAAATCTTTCCCTCGAATGCCGCAAGCCCGAGCTTATCTATCTCTTCAGGTGTTATACTACTTTGATACATAAAGCTCGAATGTTTTTGGGCTTATACGCCTCATTGTATGAAGAATACTGTCCCGTACAGAGCGGGATTCCATTTTGGCTAAAATGTAAGTGTCTGTTTCAGAGGATGGAGCCCTGTTGTATTTAAAGCTATCCTTGAAGGTCCCGTCCTCGTTGTAATCATCCGTCGACATTCCCGGAAGAGGTATTGTGCAATAGAACACTGCATCCGGATATGCGACCCTGTGGGTGAACTGATTCGATGTGCGGAGATATTTGATGCATTCTCCCGTGACTGCCCCGGCAGCATCGATGAATTCGAAATTTTCTGACAGGATTGGCTTGTATGCGAGCAGGCTGTCGCTGACCTCTTCAAGTCTCTTCATCGTCTGATTGAGCAGAGTGGCGGAAAGCGGCATCTCATCCACCAGCACCGCATCCAGCTTTTCATTTTTTCCCGAAGCCCTGTACAGCCGCAGAATTGAAATGATTCTCTCTTCCAGACTGTCTGATTTGTCAGGGCATAAAACTTCATAATCAATTGAAGGATATTTCTCTGCAATAAGTGAGGAAGCTGAGGCATAAACTCCTGCTCCAAGCACTTCCGGAGTTGTCCAGACAGCCAAACTGGCATTTTCTCCGTGTCTTTCTGCCGCTGAATCAAACATAGAATGCACTGGAGAAATGACTTTGATCCTATGACCGGATGCTTCTGATACCGTCCTGATGTCGTAATATCCGTATGCGGACAGGTATGATGATGACAATACAAGCACTTTGGAGCCAGGTTTTCTGATAACAGTCTCTTTGTCATACTGGTTCGCCCTGCACAACGTGTCAACAGCGTCCAGGAAACCCCTGACAGCGTTTTCTTTCAGAAATTCCTCGTTCGAATATCCGATATAACCGGAATAAGGAGAGTTGGCGACATCACTCGTTACAGAAATCGTCTCGCCTGCGAAATCAGGGAGTCCGTCCGGATTCCTTGAACCTGTGACATTGTCAAAGTCATCGCAGGTTATGAATTTTTCGGCGAGGAAAAAAGATTCCTCCGCAGGGCCGAATATTGTAACACTGCCGTTTATTCCGTCGGCGCCAGCCTTCCTTATCCTTGCATAATCCGCGGATGTTGTGTCAGCGAGCAGGTCCTGAACGAATCTGATAGACAAAGGGTCACCGGCCCCACGGTTCACACAGGATGCCGCGAAGGTCGGTGACATTATTATCAGTAAAGCTAAGAGTCTATTCCTCACGTCTTTGATATTAGAAGAACAAGAGCTCCCTGTATTTAGGCAGAGGCCAGAGCTCGTCATCAACGAGCATTTCGAGATGATCGGCGCTGTAGCGCACTTTGTCCATCTCGGCTTTCACCTCTGTTGAGTACAGATATGCCCTCTCCGCCATATCCTCGACCTTGTTGGCCTTCTTTCTTGCCTCGACAAGAGCCTCGACATCGGCGGAAATATTGTTAACAAAATTTGAAATCTTCTTGTAGGTGTCCATATCAGCCTTGCAAAGCGAGCGGAACTCATCTCCGAACACGTCCTTGCAGCCCTGGATGCTCTTGACAAGGATGTTCTGATATCCTACAGCGGCAGGAATCACGTGGTTGAGACATACGTCGCCAATGATTCTCGCCTCGATCTGAAGTTTCTTGACATAAGTCTCGTTCAGGACCTCGTAGCGCGCCTCCGACTCAACAGGAGAGAGCACTCCGAGTTTATTGAACATATCAACAGTTTCTTTCTCAGTATATACCTTGTAGGACTCAGGAACATTTCTTACTGCTTTCAAGCCTCTGCGGGCGGACTCTTCTTCCCACTCCTTGCTGTAACCGTTGCCTTCGAACATCACGTTCTTTGACTCCGAGATGAATTTCCTTACAGTTGAAAGCACGGCGCCCTGTCTGCTTTCGCCGGCTGCCTCAAGCGCGTCAACCTCTGCCTTGAAGTCGTTAAGGCTCTCGGCCACAATAGAATTGAGCACGTATGTGGCGCCTGCGGCATTGGCTGAAGAACCAACTGCGCGGAACTCGAAACGGTTGCCGGTGAATGCGAAAGGAGATGTCCTGTTGCGGTCTGTATTGTCCTGGAGAATCTCAGGAATAGAGCTGACCATCTGGATGGAAGCTTTTCCGGCTTCTGAATCCAGAGTGTCCTTCATATTGAGAATTCCTTCAAAAATCTTAGATACAGTGGAGCCTGAGAATATTGACATCACTGCAGGCGGAGCCTCGTGGCCGCCGAGCCTGTATGAATTGTTCAGGGTGCATACTGAGGTCATCAGCAAGTGGTTGTGGCGGTAAACGGCACGTACTACCGATGAGTAGAATGCAAGGAACTGGAGATTCTTGGTAGGAGTCTTGCCCGGTGAGAGGAGATTGACCCCGGTGTTTGTCTGCATTGACCAGTTGCAATGCTTGCCGCTTCCGTTGATGCCGTCGAACGGTTTCTCGTGGAAAATGACCTTGAGATGATGTTTCTCAGCCACTTTAGGCATAAGAATCATAAGCAGCATATTCTGGTCAATGGCCTTGGTGGCCTCGCAGAATACAGGGGCGCACTCGAACTGGTTGGGAGCTACCTCGTTGTGCCTTGTCTGAAGCTGGATGCCAAGCTTGTAGGCCTCAGTCTCGAAATCTTTCATAAACGCCTCCACCCTCGAAGGAATGGCTCCGAAATAGTGGTCCGAGAGCTGTTGGTCTTTGGCTGATGTATGGCCAATCACAGTCCTGTCACAAAGCTTGAGGTCCGGACGCGCATTGTAAAGTGATTCATCCACAAGGAAATATTCCTGCTCAAGTCCTACATTGACTGATACAGAAGAAACTGAAGGGTCAAAAAGGCCTGCGACTGATGTCGCGGCGGCGCTGAGCGCCTGTATTGACCTCAGGTTCGGAACTTTCATATCAAGAGCCTCGCCTGTATATGACACGAACACCGAAGGGATGCAGAGAGTCTCGTCAAGAATGAACACAGGAGAGTTCGGGTCCCATGCCGAGTAACCTCTGGCCTCGAATGTGTTGCGGAGACCTCCATTAGGGAAACTTGACGCGTCCGGCTCCTGCTGGACAAGCGCGCTGCCGCTGAAACGTTCGAACACCTGTCCGTCTTTCACGGTCACAAAAGCCTCGTGCTTTTCGGCTGTTGTACCTGTAAGAGGCTGGAACAGATGGGTGTAATGGGTCGCACCCCTCTCGATCGCCCAGGTTTTCATAGCCGAAGCGATCTCATTGGCTACCGATCTGTCAATTGTTTTGCCGAATCTGACGGCTGACTGAACGGCTTCATAGGCAGACTGGGACATATACTTCCTCATTTTTGCGAGGTCGAATACGTTTTCCCCAAAGTAGGCCGACACAGGCCTCTTCTCGACGAAAAAGCGCTCAGTCGTGTGAGCGGCTGCTTCGTCCAAAGCTCTTTGTCTAAAAGTTGACATAATTTTATGTGATTTTGTTAAGTACGTCTGCAAAGGTAAAAAAAATCACTATCTTTGTAAAAGCTTTATTGAGTAAATTTTAATTAAAACGAATAATAATGGCAAATATTTCTCACAAGTCCGAGTTGATGCCTGCTTCAGCCATCAGAAAGCTCGTTCCTTTTGCGGATGCGGCCAAAGCCGAAGGTGTCAAAGTCTATCACCTGAATGTCGGCCAGCCTGACATCAAATCCCCTGAGTGCGCTCTTGAAGCAGTGCGTCAAAACACTCTTGACCACGTTTCCTATTCCAATTCCGCCGGGCTTATCGAGCTTCGGAAAGGTCTTGTGGAGAAATATTACAAGAAGATAGGCATTGACATTGAAGTTCCTGAGCTCATTGTCACTGTGGCTGGAAGCGAGGGTGTGAATCTTTCTCTCCAGATTACCTGCGACGAAGGTGACGAAGTTATTGTGATGGAACCGTTCTACACGAATTACAATACATTCGCCTATATGAACGGCATCAC
>JAQXHU010000103.1 GCA_029007435.1 Bacteroidales bacterium | reverse complement strand
CTCAAATGCGAGCGGCATTTCCCCGGATTCCATATACTGCGAGAACAGGGCCTTGCCGGCAGGTTTCTGGATATCCACGATAGGCATATACATCATATTGTTCTGATGCTCGGCCATTTTTGCAGCCACCTCAGCGAGAGGACGCTTGCCTTTGATGAGAATCTGGCCAGTCACGCCAAGTTCCTCGGTAATTGCAAGTACCTGGTCATAAAACTCATAGCCCTGGTCAACGTTCACCACAATCCTGTCCTTGCAGCATTCCAGAGCCTCGCGGAGAGTCGGCATCCTCAACGTGTCTGTTGTCACGCCGTGAGCTCTCTTGAGGCGGAATGTACGGAGAGAGTCGAGAGTGAAATCGCTTACTTTCCCTTTTCCGTTGGTCGTGCGGTCAATAGTCCTGTCGTGACAAAGGACAAGAACGCTGTCCTTGGTCATCTTGAGGTCAAGTTCCATAACGTCAACGCCCATCCGTATTACGGACTCAATTGCCGGGATTGAATTCTCAGGAAAATTCCTCCAGTCTCCGCGGTGGGAAATCACCACCACATTCTTCGATGCCGGATTGTGAATCTCGGCCACGATCTGCTCGGCCCTGTTGGCGCACTCCTCATTGCCGCAGCAGGAAGCGGCCAGTCCCATCGACACAGCGAAAGCCGCCACACCGGCAGCCATCGCAAAACATTTTTTGATATTGTACATCATTATTAAGATTAAATATTCCTGTCAGAATAATTCTTCAAGAAGCGCGGCGAGCCTGTAGCCGGCATACAGAATCTGTGTCTCCACCAGCGGCACGGCAAGATTAAGGAAATCCTGGCCCAGCCTCTCATCCGGACGCGCCCAGTCAAACTGCACCTCGCAACGGACAGCGTTGTCGTGCAGCCAGTCCCTCGGAGTGCCGGCCGAAATGGCCTTCTTCTCCGTCCGGGTACACCTGTCAAGTTCCGCAGCCCATTCACTCACCGACCAGATGCGGGACACATTGATGATTTCATTGTCCCAGACGTGATGGACATAGAATTTATGCGGTTTATGGCTCACATCCTCGAAAAGCACATCGTATTTCATATTGTGCGAGGCATATTTTATATGAGCCGGGCAATGCATATCTCCCACTAGATGAAGCACATACTTGATATTCACCGCCACTGCCGAATCGGAGAGCGACTTGTAGTTCCTCAAACTGGCCACTGCCTGCTCAAGCCCGAAGACCGCATCCCCGTTCCTTCCCGGAGCGTTTTCCGGATAATGCAGAGAGGCGTCCACCGGAGCAACGTGCCACGGACTCGTGAAGGCGTATTCCGGAGTGTTCCGGTAATCATCCATCCATTTGGCGTAATACACAATGGAATGGCCTCCAAGATAATGCTCAATCTTGGATTTGGCCCGTCGCGAAAGATTGTTCTCGGCAATCTTGGCAATCGTCTCGTGTCCGGCCCGGCCCCATCCGAAGGCCGGTCCGCACATAAGAGACATCACAGCAATAATCAGTGCTTTCTTCATTATTGTCTTACTATCAAATAATCCCCTTCGTGGCCAAGAACAGTCTCCTCCGCTACGGAGCGCAGATAGGCAGCCTTGTCGGCCGGGAGTCCGCAATCCGGCACATCACCGGTGAAAGCAGTTCCGAACATAACCAGATAGTTCACGCAGGCTTTCAGATAAGCCCCGTAATCCGACTGATGCTTATTGTCTGTATAATAGAGATTTATACCCGAAGTCCCGTTATACACAGTCCGGAATGCCTGTCCTATAGGAGATACCCAGAGTCCCGCATCGGTGGCGATTGTCTTGTTTCCGTCCGAAAGATACGAATAAAATGTTTCATAATCCGTAAATCCGCCGAAAGAATTTCCAGGATAAGACCAGGTGTTCTCCAAGACGACCTTGCAGGACGGAGACTCAGCCAATACCTTGTCCCTCAGTGACAGGCAGTCGGTCTTGACATAAGAATAAGTAACGTTGTCCTGGCTGAATCTCGCCGCTGCCTGGCTCTGGTCCTGGATGAAGGCGAAATCGTATCCGCCTTCCGATATGGCGTCCAGGGTCATATCCAAAGTGAGATGTTGCCCGAATGTCTGCGAGCCCTTGAGATGCGCCCGCGTTTCAAGATGATGGCCCTGGCTCCAGGCTATCTCACGGAGATAGAAGACCGGATTGTGGTAATATGAGAACGAGTTGCCTATGCATAGCACTCTCTTGGTGTCAACCGGTTTGGAAGTGCCGAGATTCTGCATATAAGCGCCTGTGAACCCGAATGTCAGGATGCCGGTAGCGCCGTCAGACGCGGACGGGTTCTGGGCCGCTCCTCCGCAGGTCATAGACCCGACCGCACGGCATCTTATCTTGACCTCGCCGTCCTCGACAGCATTCTCGAAACGTACAGTGCGCATCACTGTGGTGTGCTGGTATGAACTGCCGGATGACAGTCCCGAACATTTGTAAGAATATTTCACAGAAGCATCTTCCGGAGCCGTACGCAGTTCGGAATCGGCGGCTTTCCATTCTCCGCCGTCATAGTATTCCACTACATAATACTTTGGAGCTCCGGCATCGCCTGATATAGTGGCGTTGAAATCCACTGCTGTTCCGGCTTCGAAGTTCTTGACCGGCACAGTGAAAAGGAGGTAGTCTCCCTCCACAAGAGAGGACACAAGAGG
>JAQXHU010000102.1 GCA_029007435.1 Bacteroidales bacterium | reverse complement strand
GATGCGGCTGAGATTATCATTGCCGCGAGCATTAAGATTGTCTTTTTCATTTTGCTGTCTGCATTTATATGAGCAATTCTCCTTTTTGGCTTCTGAATTAGCCTTTTTGGATTATTTTGCGAATATAGTGAAAACTGAGTTATTGTCAAAAAATATTGCATTTGCTACAATGTGAATATTTTCTTATTTTTGCAGGATGTTAGTTGTTAACCCTTAATGCGGGTTTGACGATGTACTATGTGAAATACATAAAGTATGCCTGATTATAAACCTTGTTATAGAATTGTCGAAGTCAAGACCCGTAGGGAACTCCGTCAGTTCATCAAATTCCCGGATGACCTATACCGGAATTGTCCGCAGTATGTACCGCCTCTCCATATTGACCAGGTGGAGAGTCTTACCAAAGACCCGGCGCTTGATTATTGCATTCACAAATTGTGGCTTGCGATGGATGGGAAGAAGGTTGTAGGCAGGATTTGCGGAATGATAAATCCTCGCTATAACGAGCTGTATTCCAAGAAGAGGGCGCGGTTCGGATGGTTTGATACTGTGAATGACATCGAGGTGGCGAAGCTGCTTCTCGGAACGGCGGAGGCCTGGGCTAAGGAGAATGGTATGACAGAAGTCCATGGACCGTTGTATTACAATACGTTGGGCAAGCAGGGAATGCTGGTCGAAGGGTTCGAGAATGTTCCGCCGTTCAATTGCCTGTACAACTATCCGTACTACAATGACTTTGTCACTTCTCTCGGCTATGAGAAGGAATGTGACTGGCTTCAGTACAAGATGATATCGAATCAGGGGTGTCCTGACAAGATGACGAGGATTGCGGGGATGCTGAAAGAGAGGTATAATCTCCATGAGGGTTGTCTCAACAAACTCAAAAAAGACAAGGCTTTGGTGAAATATTTCTTCAAGGTGTACAATGAGAGTTTCGTCTCTACCGTATACAATTTCATTCCGTTCACGGACAAGGAGATAGAGCATGAGGCCAAGGTGTGCATGCCGTTCATCAACGACAAGGTGAGCAGTATCGTGCTTGATGAGGACAATAAACTGGTGGCGTTCGGTATTGCTTTTCCGTTTATGTCCAAGGCTTTGCAGAAGGCGAAGGGCAAGTTGTTTCCGTTCGGCTGGTTCCATCTTCTGAAGGCAATGCACAATTATGAGACTGTGGATCTTATGCTCAACGGAGCGGTTCCCCAGTGGCAGAACAAGGGTGTGAGCGCGATTTTCCATTGCTCTATGGCGGACAAATACAAGAAATGCGGAACGGTTTGGGCGATATCGAATCCTCAGATAGAAACTAACGGGGCTGTGAATGTGTGGGGAAAATACGACCATGAACTCTATATGAGACGCCGCTGCTATGTCAAGAGTCTTGTGTGACCGGGATGCTGGCGTGCTGGCGATGGGCGCCTGATAATGATAATTATTCGCAATTGCGAACTTTAGATATTGATTTTTATGGCAGATAATAATACATTGCTTGAGAAGGTGCTTGGCCTTCAGGATAAATACCAGGCTCTCCAGGCCCAGCTTGCGGATCCGGCTGTGATGTCGGATATGAAGAAGTTTGTGCAGCTGAACAAGGATTATAAAGAGCTTGAGCCGATTATCCAGGCAGGTCTCGAGTATAAGAAGATGGTGGAGGAACTTGCTTCAGCCAAGGACATTATGGCGAATGAGAAGGATGAGGATTTAAGGGAGATGGCCAGGGATGTCATTGCGGAGATTGAACCGAAGATTCCTGATATGGAACAGAATATCAAGTTGTTGCTTATTCCTTCCGACCCGGATGACAGCAAGAATGCGATGGTCGAGATCAGAGGAGGCACCGGAGGGGACGAGGCGGCCATTTTTGCCGGCGACCTTTTCAGGATGTATTCCAAGTATGCTGAAAGCCGTGGCTGGAAGCTTGAGGTCAGTGACCAGGCACCGGGCACTTCCGGCGGATACAAGCAGATTGTATTCAAGCTCTCTTCCAGTACCGACGGGGTTTACGGAACTATGAAATATGAGTCAGGTGTTCATCGTGTGCAGCGTGTTCCACAGACAGAGACCCAGGGCAGGATCCAGACTTCGGCGGCTTCCGTGGCTGTGTTCCCGGAGGCGGATGAGTTTGATGTCGATCTGGATATGAATGATATACGCAAGGATACTTTCTGCTCGTCAGGTCCTGGCGGCCAGGGTGTGAACACTACGTATTCGGCTGTGCGTCTTACTCATATTCCTTCAGGAATCGTGGTCCAGTGTCAGGAGGAGAGGTCTCAGTTGAAGAATCTTGACAGGGCTCTGGAGGAACTCCGTACGAGGCTTTACAATATGGAGCATCAGAAGTATCTTGACGGCATTGCTGCCAAACGCAAGACTATGGTTTCGACGGGTGACCGTTCCGCCAAGATCAGGACATATAATTACCCTCAGTCCCGAGTTACTGACCACCGTATCAACTGGTCTATGTACAATCTTCCGGTGTTTATGGACGGTGATATCCAGGAGTGCATTGACCAGCTGCAGATTGCGGAGAATGCCGAGCGATTGAAAGAGGCAGGGGAGTGATTCTCCCAGGCGGCATCAGCCGCCGCGCGAAGAACAGCGAAGCGCAGGCAAGAGCGATGGTGCGCACGTAGCGCTGATCGCCCCCTTGAAAAGGGGGCCGGGGGGATTGAACAGGCGGCATCAGCCGCCGCGTCGGGCCGGGTATTTGCACCGGCATACGATAAAAATGCAAATACGGAAAGGCGAAGGCGTCATCAGACGCCGCGCGAAGAACAGTGTAGCGGAGGCCAGCGGCGATGGAGCGCACGGAGCGCTGATCGCCCCCTTGGAAAGGGGGTCGGAGGGATTGAGCATGGCGCCACACCCCCGTAATGGGGGCCGGGGGGAAATTAACAGTGTGCTTGTTAACCACTTAAAAAACAAGAAAATGAACAAAAAAGTATCAGTAACATTTCTGCTGATGGCCATACTTTTCACGGTATGTCTCATCACGTCCAATCTTTTTGCCACCAAAGTATTCGCATTGGGAAACATCACCCTTCCCGGTGCTGTGGTCATCTTTCCGCTTTCATACATACTGAACGACTGCTTCACTGAAGTATGGGGATACCGGAAAGCCCGTCTTGTAATCTGGACCGCATTCGCAATGAACTTTTTCGTTGCCATAGCCGGCCAGCTCGTGGCTCTGCTGCCAGGTGCGGCGTTCTGGGACGGGGCAGAGCATTTCAACTACGTGTTCAATATGGCACCGCGTGTCGCTTTCGCCTCGCTTTTGGCTTTCCTCGCCGGCTCCACCTTGAACTCTTTTGTGATCAGCAAAATGAAGATTGCCTCCAAAGGAAAAGCATTCTCTGTCAGAGCCATTGTTTCTTCAGTAGCAGGCGAACTTCTTGATTCGCTGATATTTATGCCTATCGTTTTCTGGGGGACTCCTTTCCGCGCGCTTGCCTGGATGGTCTTCGCCCAGGTAACCTTCAAAGTTTGTTACGAGATTGTGATTCTACCTCTCACAGCAACTGTAGTGAAATCAGTGAAGAAATATGAGGGCGTGGATGAATTTGATAATAATATATCATATAATCCATTTAGAATTACTGATTTATAAGATTCTTTACAATTCTGTCCTGCCGGATCACAGCACACTGCCGGCAGGCTTTAACTTTATTGATTATGTCAGAAGGAAGAGAACTTGAGGGCCTCCATTCCCTTGGAAACAAAACCGATTACAAGATGGATTATGCTCCTGAAGTGCTGGAGACATTCGAGAACAAACATCCTGATAATGATTATTGGGTACGCTTCAACTGTCCTGAATTCACAAGCCTGTGTCCTATCACGGGGCAGCCGGATTTCGCTGAGATACGGATCAGCTATGTCCCTGACCGCCGGATGGTGGAGAGCAAGAGCCTGAAACTTTATCTTTTCAGTTTCCGCAACCACGGGGATTTCCACGAGGACTGCGTGAACAAAATTATGAAGGACTTGATCAGGCTTATGGACCCCAAATATATTGAGGTGACAGGACTTTTCACCCCAAGAGGCGGCATATCCATTTATCCATATGCAAATTACGGCCGCCCCGGCACTAAATGGGAAAAACTCGCCGGGCAGCGTTTCGCAGTGCATGAATAATCTGGCAAGCCAATCTGGGCGTTAGCATTAGATTTTGTCAGCACACTATCCACTTCTCCAGCCGTCTGAGTGATGAGCTGAAGTTTGCCCCGACTTTGATGACGGTGCGGCCGTCAGACTGCCAAGGCAGAGTGTAGCCCTTTTCGTCAATCTGCCTGAGGGCCTCTTCGGCTGAACCGTCAAACTTGAGTTCCATAATGTAGATATATTTGTCCGTCTTCAGGAGCAGGTCAATGCGGCCGTTGCTGGTCTGGTGCTCGGCCTCGATATACAGGCCGCAGAGGCTGGTCACGATGAAGACGACGTTCTGGAACCAGTTCTCGGTGTCCTTGGCTATCTGGTCGAACTTCGCGTCGGCGAAGAAG
>JAQXHU010000101.1 GCA_029007435.1 Bacteroidales bacterium | reverse complement strand
GTGACGGCAATCAAAAATCCAAGTAGCCTGAAGATGTGTTTTATGCCTGTCATCAGATGTGGTTTGTTTCTAAAATCAAAATTAATAAATAAGAGTCATATTGAAAATACACAAACAGGAAATTGATTCACAGCATCACTTTCAAGGTCTCACGGATGTGAGGTGTAATCCAATCCGATGCAACATTCACTGGTTTTTCTGCATCTAATTGTAGGGTTTTGACCTGACCTATGAAGCATAGGATTATTTATAGAATGCATAAAACCAAGAACGACATCCAGTTATGAACAGAATTCTCGTCGCTGCCATTATTTGGCTGACAGCCGGCCACGTGCTTTCAGCCCAGCAGTCCTCACGTCACGCTCTTGAGCTGACCACTGGTTACACTTCACTGGCTGCCGGATTAGATTTTCCATCGGATGATGAGGTTGATCCTGGATCTTCGGTAAAGGAGTTTTACCAGCCTGTCCTGGCTCTCGGCTGGACATTTTCGTATAGAAAGAGATGGGAGTTATCCCTGATGGCTTCAGCGACTATGACTGTATATGACAGAAGCTATTATCCCTACACTGAAGAGGTAAAAGGCAATAAGGTATATGACTATGGCTCCGGACCTGAGAGAGTCGAGAGGAATTATTCCGCCGTCCCGGCAGTTTCGGCGGATTTCAGATATAAATGGCTCCTACGGACAAATGTCGAGATGTATTCAGGCCTCGGTATCGGAGTGTCTTTCGTGTTCCCTGTCCCTTATTTATACATTGCTCCGGTTGGAATCAAAGCCGGAGGCCGCAGGGTTTACGCGATAGCGGAGGTGAACTGCTCGCCCCACACCACTTTCGGTATGGCGGGAATCGGTGTCAGGATAGGAAACGGCAAAGAGAGCCAGGCCCGGTGGCGGAGAAGCCAGGCTGTCATCCGATGAAGTATCGCATAAATGATGTCGGCGGTATCTCCTTGTCTGACACTGGAATGAAGTAATGCAGGAATTGCAGCAGCCTGTGGGCCTCGCTGTATTCCGGGCAGTTTTTCGGAACGGTACGCAGGATGCTCTCGGCGTGGTTGCGGAGCACGGCGAACTCGATGAGATAAGCGGAGTTGAACAGTACGTCGGCCTCCTCCTGGAACGGATAAATCCATTTGACCTCCGCCCTGCGGACATTTGGCCAGTTGGAAATAGTCTCCCTCGCGGAGAACGCTCCCTTGTTGTAATCCCTGACTATTCGACGGAGCAGGCGGTTGTCGCTGGTAGGAATGCAGTTGTGGTCGTCCAGCGAGATGCTCGTGATGGTGTTGATGAAGATTCTGAACTTGACTGAATCAGGAATCCTGTCGAGCAGGGCCGGATTGAGAGCGTGGATCCCCTCAATCAGCAGGATAGTTCCCGGTTCGAGCCTGAGCTTGCGGCCGTTGTATTCCCTGATTCCTGTAACGAAATTGTATTCAGGGACTTCCACTTCTTCACCCGCCACCATCCTCAACACATCTTCCTGCAGCCTTTTATGGTCCACAGTCTCGAAATTGTCGAAGTCGAATGAGCCGTCAGGCAGCCTCGGCGTGTCGAGCCGGTTCACGAAATAGTCATCAGTCGAGAAAGATATCGGCTTCAGGCCGCAGGCCATCAGCTGGACACTCAGCCGGCGGCAGAATGTGCTCTTTCCGCTGCTTGTCGGACCCGTGATGAGCACAATCCGGACCGGATTCTCATCCTTGCTGCGTCTCTCGATCTCTTCGGCTATCTGCACAATCTTCTTTTCCTGGAGGGCTTCCGCAATCTGGATGAGGTCGCTGGCCTTTCCGCCTCCGCAGGCCTTGTTCACGTCGCCCACATTGTCCAGACCCATTATCCTGTTCCATTTCAATGTCTCCTCGAACACTTCGAATGTCTTCGGCTGTTCCTTGAACGGGGCGAGCTCGAGCGGATGATGCCTGTCCGGGACCCTGAGCAGCAGTCCTTTATGAAATGTGCTTATCTCCCATACTTTCAGGTAACCGGCGCTTGGGGCAAGCACGTCATAGTAATAATCCGCCGTGTCCCCGAGGGTGTAGTATCTGATATAGACCTCGCCGCAGGTCTCGAGAAGCTTGACCTTGTCGGTCATACCCAATTTCCTGAACAGCCCGATTGCTTCTGAAATCTGCACATCGTGTCTTCTGAACGGTATGTCCTCTTCCACTATCTCCCTCATTCTCGTGCGGATCGCCTCAATGTCGGATGACGAGAGGGGAGTGCCTGTCCCTTTGTCAATACGGCAATAATAGCCTTTTGATATCGGCCTGCGCATCACTATCTTGCAATCCGGGAACAAGTCTCTTGCTGCCTTGTAGAGAAGGAAGCAGAGCGACCTGCAATACACATTGCGCCCGCTGTATGAACGGTAATCAAGGAATTCAACATCCCTGTTGTTGAAGATTCTGAATTTCAGCCCTTCGGAAACGTTGTTGACTTTCGCCGAAATAATCTGGTACGGTTTTTCGAAGTCGAACTCGTCCACCATTTCGAGCAATGTGGTTCCTTCCTGGAATTCCTTGAAGGTGCCTGTATTCTTGCAATAGATTCGCAGCATTTTGTGATTGTGGTTGGATATTTCTACAAAATTAGGAAAAAATCAAAACACTTTCTACCTTTACAGAAATTTTCAAACTTTATGAGCCAATTACACCTTATAGACCACCCGATGATTCAGCACAAGCTGACCATTATGAGGAAAAAGGAAACAGGTTCCAAAGATTTCCGGATCCTGCTCAGAGAAATCTCCCTTCTTATGGGTTACGAAATCACCCGCGATCTGCCTTTGGATGATGTAGAGATTGAGACTCCCATCTGCAAGATGACCGCGAAGAAAGTGTCCGGGCGGAAAATGGCCATTGTTCCGATCCTGCGCGCGGGACTTGGAATGGTGGAAGGTCTCCAGACTCTCGTTCCGGTTGCGAAAGTGGGCCATATCGGTCTATACCGTGACGAGGAGACTCACAATCCGGTCGTTTACTATTGCAAGCTTCCTGAGGACATCAGCCAGCGCCTGGTGATTGTCACAGATCCGATGCTTGCGACAGGAGGAAGCTCCTGCGACGCTCTTTCAATGCTAAAGGAACGCGGATGCACCAACATCCGCCTGATGTGCCTGGTGGCCGCTCCGGAAGGTATCGCGCGTGTGCAGAGGGAGCATCCTGACGTGGATATATATGTGGCTTCAGTGGATGAGTGCCTGAACAAGGACGCATATATTGTCCCCGGACTCGGCGATGCCGGCGACAGGATTTTCGGCACGAAATAATAATATCAGTTCCTGCTTTTGCTGAAATTCACTATTATCACTCCGGTGAAAACAGTGACAGCGGCCAGGATTTTCTGCCAGGTGACTGTATCCATTCCGATGCAGATGCT
>JAQXHU010000100.1 GCA_029007435.1 Bacteroidales bacterium | reverse complement strand
TCCTCCGCTACTGGATACTATCCCGGTACCAGTCGAACAGCTTCTGGACACCGTCCTCGATTTCGACTTTGTGGGTCCAGCCGAGGGAGTGCAACTTGCTGACATCTATGAGTTTGCGCATTGTGCCGTCAGGCTTGGAGGAGTCGAACTCCACGATGCCGGAGAATCCGACGGCCTTGACGACCAGTCCGGAAAGCTCGCGGATGGTGAGCTCCTTGCCGGTGCCGACATTGATGTGGCAGTTGCGGATTTCACCCAAGGACGGGATTGCACCGCCGCGGCCTTCGCTGTTGTTGCGGTCCACTGCGCCGTCGGCTGAAGCGCCATAAAATACGGAACTGTATTTCTCAATGCCGATGATGTCCTTGAAGTCAACGTTCAGCAATACGTGGACGGATGCGTCGGCCATGTCCTCGCTCCAGAGGAATTCCCGCAGGGGAGTGCCGGTGCCCCAGAGGACAACCTTGTTGTCGTATATGCCGTAATGCGAAAGCACCGCCAGGATGTCCTGTTCGGATGAGGTGCCGTCCACTACGAAACGGCCAACGCTCTTTGCAGACGCGCTGCCCTGAACCGCATTGCGATTGTCTTCTGCTGCGGCCACCGGTACGCACCCGCAGCCTTCCTGCCCTCCGGCCTTGCATCCGAGCTTCTCCGCTACTTCTACGGATACCGATACCGGCCTGATGGACAGGTCTTTGCGGATGGCATCCCAGTCCCTGTCGTGAATCAGCTTGGCGAGATATACCTTGCGCATCATTGCCGGCATCACGTGGCTGTTCTCCAGGTGGAAATTGTCGTTCGGGCCATAGAGGTTCGTCGGCATCACGGCTATATAATTGGTTCCGTACTGGAGATTGTAGCTCTCGCACATTTTCAGTCCGGCTATCTTGGCAATGGCGTATTCCTCATTGGTGTATTCGAGAGGGGATGTCAGGAGACAATCCTCCTTCATCGGCTGGGGAGCGTTCTTCGGATAGATGCAGGTCGAACCGAGGAAGAGGAGTTTCTTCACTCCGTGGGCATAGGCTTCGCTGATGACATTGCACTGCATCTTCATATTCTGCATTATGAAGTCCGCGCGGTACAATGAGTTTGCCATTATCCCGCCCACGAATGCGGCTGCAAGCACCACTGCGTCAGGGCGTTCCTCGTCGAAGAACTTCCGCACTGCGACCTGGTCGGTCAGGTCGAGTTCCTTATGTGTCCGGCCTATGAGATTCGTGTAGCCGCGCTGGAGGAGATTGTTCCAGATGGCGGAGCCCACGAGGCCTCGGTGGCCGGCGATGTATATTTTTGATGTTTTGTCTAACATATTATGTTCGTGTTTAGATCTCTCCACGCACTTCGCCTGGTCGAAATGACAAAAATCTGTCAATTATTTGACAATTCCTTTCTCCAGATACTCAGCGAGGTTCGTCCGCACTTTCGCAGCAGCGCCCTCGGCTGCGACCTTCGCCATATCCGATTCCACCATCAGCCTTACAAGTTCCTCGAACGAAGTCTTGTTCGGATTCCAGCCTAACTTGGCCCTCGCCTTGGTAGGGTCACCCCAGAGATTGACTACGTCGGTCGGCCTGTAGAAGTCCTCGGAAACGGCCACAAGTGTCTTGCCCACAAGGGATTCCGGAGCATTGCCGCTCACGGCCACGCAGATGCCTTTCTCGTCAAGGCCTTCACCCTCGAATTTCAGCTCGATGCCTGCGTGCTTGAATGCGTAGTAGGCGAACTCCCTTACGCTGTGCTGCACTCCTGTCGCAATCACGAAATCCTCCGGCTTGTCGTTCTGGAGAATCAGCCACATACACTCCACGTAATCCTTCGCATAGCCCCAGTCACGCAAGGAACTGAGATTTCCGAGATACAGGCAATCCTGCTTGCCCTGGGCAATGCGGGCTGCCGCCAATGTTATCTTGCGTGTCACGAAAGTCTCGCCGCGACGCTCGCTCTCGTGGTTGAACAGGATGCCCGAGCAGCAGAACATATTGTAGGCCTCGCGGTATTCCTTCACAATCCAGAAACCGTACAGTTTCGCCACAGCGTAAGGACTGTATGGATGGAACGGAGTGTTCTCATTCTGAGGGACTTCCTCCACTTTTCCGTATAACTCGGAGGTGGATGCCTGATATATGCGGCAGGTCTCTGCCAATCCGCATTGGCGCACGGCTTCAAGCACTCTCAGCACCCCGGTAGCATCGATGTCAGCAGTGAATTCCGGAGAGTCGAAGCTGACCTGCACGTGGCTCTGCGCCGCAAGATTGTACACCTCGTCCGGGCGTACTTTGTTCACAACCTGTATAAGACTCATCGAGTCGCCCATATCCGCATAATGCAGATGGAAATTCGGACGGCCCTCGAGATGCGCGATTCTTTCCCTGTAATCCACGGATGACCTTCTGATAGTTCCGTGTACGTCATAACCCTTTTCCAACAGAAACTCGGCCAGATACGATCCGTCCTGGCCGGTCACTCCGGTGATCAATGCTCTTTTCATACTTGGTTCAATATTTCAAGTTCGTCTGTCTTGCAGACATTGGTTAGTTTTTCAATTACATACCAGGCTGATTCAGCTCCAGCCTGACCGCAAATATATATAATATCAGTCTCTTCTGAAAATGTCCCTGGTGTACACCTTCTCCTTCACATCGTCAAGGCAGGAGTCGTAACGGTTGGCGATGATGCCCTGGCTCGAAGCCTTGAACTTCTCCAAGTCATTGACAATCAAGCTGCCGAAGAACGAAGTTCCGTCTTCGAGAGTAGGCTCGTAGATAATCACTTCCGCACCTTTCGCCTTGATTCTCTTCATAATGCCCTGGATGGCGGACTGCCTGAAATTGTCGCTGTTCGACTTCATTGTCAGCCTGTAAACGCCAATGATGCATTTCTTCTCCTGTGCGCTGTCGTACTGGCTGTTGCTGTTGTAATATCCGGCTCTCGTCAGCACCTGGTCAGCGATGAAATCCTTCCTTGTGCGGTTCGAGTCAACGATGGCCTGGATAAGGTTCTCCGGCACGTCGTTGTAATTCGCCAGAAGTTGTTTCGTGTCTTTCGGGAGGCAATATCCGCCGTATCCGAATGACGGATTGTTGTAATCCGTACCGATTCTCGGATCAAGGCAGACTCCGTCTATAATTGACTTTGTATCAAGCCCTTTCATTTCGGCGTATGTATCCAGTTCATTGAAATAGCTTACTCTCAGGGCAAGGTATGTGTTGGCGAAAAGCTTGACCGCCTCGGCCTCGGTTGAGCCCATCATAAGCACCTGGACGTCCTCTTTGAGCGAGCCTTCCTTGATGAGTGCCGCGAAATTCCTTGCGGCTTCTTCCAATATTGCATCCCCCTGCTCGAATCCGACAATGATCCTGCTCGGGTAGAGATTGTCGTACAATGCCTTGGACTCGCGGAGAAATTCCGGGGCGAAGATTATCTTCGGGGTGACCACCTTCATCGTTCCGTCCGAGAGACGCTCCCTGTAGGAGAATTTTTCCCTGGCGGATGCCGTGTAACCTACAGGCACAGTGGATTTTATCACCATTACGGCCTCCGGGTTGACCTTCAGCGCGAGCTCAATGACTTCTTCAACGTGGGATGTGTCGAAGAAATTTTTCTTGCTGTCGTAGTTGGTAGGAGCCGCTATGACAATGAAGTCAGCGTTCCTGTATGCGGATTCTCCTTCAAGCGTGGCGGTCAGGTCCAGGTTCTTTGTCCGCAGGTATTCCTCAATGTAATCGTCCTGTATCGGGGAAATGCGCTTGTTCAGTTTTTCGACCTTTTCCGGAATCACGTCCACTGCAGTTACCTTGTGCCTCTGCGAGAGAAGCGTCGCGATGGACAATCCGACATAGCCTGTTCCGGCTACCGCTATCTTAATGTCTTTCAATTCTTTCATAATCTTGATTTTTTCAGTTCTGCCTTTTATTTGTCAAGCGCCTCGTATTTGCTGACCCGGCTCTTGAACTCAGGTACGATTTCTTTCATTACCTTGACAATCTCCATATCGTCGAATCCGTTTGAGACTTCCATCAGTCTCTCCTCGTTACTGCAGGCGGTCTCGTAGTCGTATTCGCGCACTTTGGCGACCATAATTTTCGGATTGGATGTAGGGATTGTGCCCTCCTTGTCGTTCAGCACTTCCTCGTAGAGTTTCTCTCCGTCTCTCAGACCGGTGAATTTTATCTCCACATTCTTTGCTCCTGACAGAGCTATCATACGTTTCGCAAGGTCCACAATCTTCACCGGGTTGCCCATATCGAAGACGAATATCTCGCCGCCCTTTCCCATTGTTCCGGCTTCGAGGACAAGCTTGCAGGCCTCCGGTATCAGCATAAAGTACCTGATGATGTCAGGATGGGTCACCGTGACCGGGCCTCCGTTGCGTATCTGCTCTTTGAAAATAGGAATGACGCTTCCGTTCGAGCCGAGCACATTGCCGAAACGGGTTGTGACAAACTGTGTGACTCCCTTCACCTTGCCCTCCTGGATTGCCTGGTTCAGGCTCTGGCAGTAAATCTCGCAGATTCGCTTGGAGCAGCCCATCACGTTGGTAGGGTTCACGGCCTTGTCTGTGGAAATCATCACGAATTTCCTCGTTCCGTATTTCACTGCGAGATCGGCTATTACACGTGTTCCGTAGATGTTGTTCTGGACGGCTATGGCAGGGTTGTCCTCCATCATCGGCACGTGCTTGTAGGCGGCGGCGTGGAATACATATTCAGGTCTGTGCGCGGAGAAGAGCCTCTCCATATGCTCCTTGTTGGTGATGCTGGTGACAATTGTCTTTGTCGAGATGTCAGGGAACTCATTGGCCATCATCATCCTGATGTCGTGCATAGGGGTCTCTGCCTGGTCGATGAGTATCATTTCGGCAGGATGGTAAACGGCCACCTGGCGGACCATTTCGCTGCCAATGGATCCGGCGGCCCCGGTAATGAGAATCCTCCTGCCTTTCAGAAGTGCCCCGATGGCGTCCATATCAACTTCGATTTTCTCTCTCGGCAGCAGGTCGTCAATCTCTACCGGATGCAGTTGGGAATGTGATAACGGACTTTTGCCGTCCCATTCCTCTGAACCGTACACCATCATTATCTTGATTCCGGCACCGATTATCTCGTCAATCATCGCGCTGTTCTCCCTAAGTTTGTCAACTTTCAGGGGGGACACGAGCACTGCCTGGATTTTATGCTTCTTGAGTACTTCTCCGATGCCTTTTCCGTTCAGATACACTTTGACTCCCATCAGGAAACAGTCTTTCATCTCCACCCCGTCGGAAATGAATGCCTGAAGGAAGTATTTCTTGTTTTTCACTGTGGAAATGCTCTTGGCAAGGCTTATTCCTCCGGCTTTGGTGCCGTAAATGGCTACTGGTATCGCATTTTCAATGTTGAAATTGTCAAAAAGGCGTTTTACAACGATGCGCTCCAGCCACATAATCAGAGTTGAGAGGGAAAACAGCACCAATGTGCCGTTGATGCTTGGGAAATACAAAACGCAACGGTCTCCACAGACGAGGAAGGCCAGTTTGCCGATGAGATAGATACAGGCGCTTCCGCAGAAGGAGGCGCTAATCACCTTCTGGAGGTCGATGAAAGAAGAATAGCGGATGATGCCTGAATAGGTGTGGAACACCTTGAAAAAGACGATGTAAGGCAATAATCCAAACAGCAGGCCATAAGTCATCGGCCAGAAATGCTGTGCAAAAAAGTCTCCTCCCTTGTCAACATAGTTGCCTGCATATCCCGAGAAGAGAACAATCAAACAGTCCATCACAAGGATGCACCAATAGGGGAGTGCCCTTTGTGAGAAATACCAATCTGTGATCTTACGAATG
>JAQXHU010000099.1 GCA_029007435.1 Bacteroidales bacterium | reverse complement strand
GAGCGGGAAACCGCACGTGGAGTACACATTGCAATATTTTGCGGACGCAGTGACAGCCGTTTTGGACAGGACAGGGGCAGGAGACATTGTCCTTGTGGGCCACAGTCTCGGCACACCGGTATGCAGGCAGGTACTGCTTTCAGGTTCAAGGAAAGGCGCGCTGTGCGACATTGACGGGGTTTACTGCTTCTACACAGAGCCTGCAGACCCCGCTTATGAGGCCGCAGTCCAGGAATTCGCCTCCAGTTTCGAGGGCCCGGAATGCCGCAATGTAATAGAGGGATTTGTACAGTCGCTCGCCGGTCCGGAAACTCCAGAAGAAGTGACCGGATATGCGATGAGCGTGATGCCCGGAACTCCGGAACACGTCGCCTCAAGCACAATGAGGAATCTCATTGACAGAAAATGGTGGGACGGAAGCCGGATAGACGTCCCGACAGCTGTGATCTGCACCCAGAACAGCGGACTTGACCCCGACAACAGGGAAAAGATGACGGCCTTGTACACATCTCTGGACTACACGGAACTGACCACCTGCGGGCATTTCATCCAGATGGAGCAGCCTGAACTGGTCAATGCAAAAATCGAGGCGCTGGTTGAGAAAGTTTTCTTGCAGAATTAATAGGGCTTTTGGGTCAGCCTCATAACGAGCCAACGTTCGAATTGCGGTTAATCACTCCCCGCGCGCTATTTCCCTGCGGAGGTCCTTTTCCTTGATGGACTGGCGTTTGTCGTAAGCCTTCTTGCCCTTCGCAAGAGCTATGGTAAGTTTCGCATAGCCATTGTCGGTGATGTAAAGCCTGACTCCGACAATAGTGAGACCTTTTTCCTTGACTTTCTGCTGGAGATGTCTCAATTCACGCTTCTGCAGCAGAAGTTTACGGTCTCGCGTCGGTGCGTGCTGGCCCCAGGAGCCCCAGGTATACAACGCTATATTGATTCCGCGCACATAGAGCTGCCCGCCGTCGAAATAGCAGAAAGTATCTGACATAGAAGCCCTTCCGGCACGGATAGACTTGATTTCCGTCCCGACCAGGACAATACCTGCCTGATATGTCTCAAGGAACTCGTAATCGAACGACGCTCTCTTGTTGTTCACCTGAACTCTGCTCTTCGCTTTCGGCATAATACTGATATTGGACTGCAAATTTATATAAAAATATCAACACTCTGTCCAGTGAATCCGGATTCCTTTGCGCTCCATACCGCGGAACCAGGTCATCTGGCGTTTGGCGAACTGGTGTATTGCATTGGACAGCAGCAACTTCATCTCCTCAAGGCTCAATATACCCAGCACGTGCTGGGTGACGAATTTATACTCAAGACCGTAATACATCAGATCCTCAGGCGGAACGCCCCCGTCAATCAGCCTCCTGACCTCGTCCACCAGCCCCTCGTCAATCCTCGCATCCAGTCTTGCGTCAATTCTCCTGTTCCGTTCCTCCCTGCTGACAAGAGTGCCGATATAATACGTCTTTTTGGGCAGGAAACTGGTCCTCGTGACCGGATGTGACTGCTGGTACAGAGCTATTTCAATGGCGCGGATGGCACGCTTCTTAGTATCCAGGTCGGTGGTGTTGTGGAGAGGCTTCAATGAGGCCAGCATTGCCGTCAACTCCTCCATTGACTTATTCTCAAGTTCGGCCCTGAGTTCCTGATTCTGTGGCACATCCGGCAGTTCATAACCGCAGGTGGCGGCTTCGAGATACAGTCCGGACCCGCCGCAGAGAACCGGTATCCCGCCTCTTTCGACAACATCCTTGTACGAAGCCTCGAACGCCTTCTGATATTGATACAGATCAAACTTCGCCCCGGCATCCACAATATCAATCAGATGATACGGAATTTCCTCATATTCAGACAGATCCTTGCCAGTTCCGATATCCATACCCCGATAGACCTGACGGGAGTCGCCGGACAGTATCTCCGCCCCGGTACAGCCAGCGGACATCCCATCGGAAACCCAGCCGGCAGCACGCCCGGAACGAATCCTGTTCAATTCCCTTGCCAGCCGGACCGCATACCTCGTCTTGCCGGAGGCAGTAGGTCCCAGCACGCAAATCAGGTCAATGTCACCGGACTCGTATGAGTCTAGAATCGCACTGACATCAATCTGCTCAGGTTCCGGCAGATCCGCAATGAAACCGCTACCGTATGGATTCTTCTCTGGCATAGTCAATCAGAATTGATGTCCCGGAAGGAAACGCGGCGCCTCGGCAGCCCTCCAGAAAGCAGCGTCAAACTCCGGATAAACATAGTCTCCATCCTTGTCGAGCGTGAATGCTATATAATTGATATTGAATCCCTGGCGCAGGAAATTCTTCTCGTAGAAAGTCTGCACTTCGAACAGTGCGTCCACAGCGGAGTCTCCGCAGACTGATGAATATTCGGATGAATGCAATGACTTTCTGCCGGCCTCGTCAGCAAGCGAATACAGGTCTGAAGTACTTGCAAGAACCTTAAGACCGTTGGCCGAGCAGACAGCCTTCGTATATTCATACAGGAAAGTACTGTCAGTCTTGAGATGCACCACACCGCCCTGTTTCAGGAAACGGCGGTACCGCCCGAGGAACATCGGACTGGTGAGCCTGCTGTTCTCGCTCTTCATCTGCGGGTCAGAGAACGTCAGCCATATTTCCGACACTTCGCCCGGAGCGAAAAAAGCCTCTATGAACTCTATCCTCGTCCGCAGAAAAGCCACATTGTCCATATTGTTCTCAGTGGCATACTTGGCGCCCTTCCACATTCTTGCGCCCTTTATATCCACCCCGATATAATTCACGTCCTGATTTCGGACCGCCAGGTCAACAGTATATTCACCCTTGCCGCATCCGAGCTCCAAAACCACCGGGCAGGTCCGTCCGTGGAACATAAGTTCGTTCCAATGTCCTTTTACCTGATGCTCCTTGAGCCTGAGCGGACAATGCGAGAAGCCCGCCGGAGCATCTTCTTCCCGGACAAGAATCTCGGAAGAATCCGGCTGCAGCAGACAGGTAAAAGTCTCGTTCTCGCTGAATTTCTTTAACTTGCCGTGTCCCATATCACTCTTTCGATATTTTGATGCCCATCCCGGTCATACCGTATTTCCGAACGGAATCCCGCGGTACGGACAGATACAGTTTCCATTCTCCATTAACAACCGGCCTGACGCCTTTCCGATAAGAAGCGGAAAAGGACTTGCCGAAATGTGTCACATTGCTTACACCTGAAGCCGGCAGAATCACATTTTCTTCATACACAGAACCTTCCGGTGATTCCCATAGCACGTTCACCGGCACTCCTGTAAAGCCGGCGAACACCTCGTCCCTGCACGTGAAAGCCGAATACAGGTCAATTGAAAAGGTATGCAGGGAATCCGACATATCCAAATCGAATATGTAACGGCCATAGGCGTCACAGTCCGCATTCTTCACGAAACATTCGCTGGAAGCTGGTCCCGAGCAGGATATAACAGATAACACAAGCGCGAAAGCCAGTGCTGAAAGAGCCCTATTCATTGCCTTTCGACTGATTCTGTTTCTGGCGCTGTCCGTCACGCCTCCTGTCTCCCTTCGGACGGTCTCCGTCACGCTTTCTGTCCTGGGACTGGCGCTGTTTTCCGGAGCGGCGTTTCTGGCGTTTCGGAGTATCGAAACGGGTAATGCTGTCATCACCCACAGCTGTCACGAACTCTGGGATTTCCGGCTCCGGCTCAGTCCTGAGCGACTCAGGTTTCTGGCCATTTCTGTTCATCCGGATTATCTCCCTCACTTCTGCCGCATCAAGCGGATAGGTATTGGCCAAGGAGCCTTTCTCGTATGAAAAATACATAACTCCGCGCAGGATGTCAGTCTTCACAAGATATGCCAGACCATCCTGGAAATCAAGCGGTTCCGTCACCTTAGGAATCTTGGACTGGGCATCCAGATATGTCGCCACCTCATAATTGAGGCAGCATTTCAGCTTGCCGCACTGGCCTGCAAGTTTCTGCGGATTGAGCGATAGGTCCTGGCAGCGGGCGGCGGCAGTCGTTATTGACTTGAAGTTGGTGATATAGTTGGCGCAGCAGAGCTCGCGTCCACAGACTCCGAGACCGCCGATCAGGCCGGCCTCCTGGCGCGCACCTATCTGCTTCATCTCTATGCGGATGCGGAACTCCTCGGCGAACACTTTGATGAGCTGGCGGAAATCCACCCTGCCGTCTGCTATATAATAGAATATCGCCTTGGTACCGTCTCCCTGGAACTCCACGTCCCCGATTTTCATATCCAGGCCGAGTTCCACGGCTATCTGCCGCGCACGGATCATCGTCTCCTGCTCCCTGGCTATGGCCTCCTGCCATTTCTCAATGTCGAGCGGCTTGGCTTTGCGGTAGATTTTCTTGAATTCAGCAGTTTCAGGGTCAATCCCGCGGCAACGCATCTGACGGCCCACAAGCGGACCTTCAAGCGTGACAATGCCGAGGTCGTGGCCGCTCTGCGCTTCCACAATCACAAGATCCCCCATCTTGACACTCTGCCCTGAAGAATTGATATAGAATCCTTTGCGTGTGTTTTTGAAGCGGACTTCAAAATAGTCCGCGAACTGTCTCTGGGTGACTCCCTGCAGCCAGTTGTAATCCTCCAGCTTGCAGCAACCCCTTCTGTATGTGCAATTCAGTTCGTCATCCGCATTCCTCGTTACAGTGCACCCCCGGCTGCAGTCAAACTGAATGTTCTCGTTGTTATCCATAAAAACGTATATATTAATTCTTTACCTGACACTGACGAACAGACGGTCCACCAGATTGGTAAATACTATTTTCTGATTGACATTTCTTATAATCATATTGCAGGCGCCGCTGAGAGCCGCCACTGCCTTATGGCAGAATTCCTCACCGCAACGGGCGGCCGCATCCTTGTAGAACTGAAGCTCGTCAGGCCTCACCCCGGCAATCTTGTCCATCCCCGCACGCAGCATATATATCTTTCTGACACAATTGCCTGCAAATTTACAAAAAGCTTTCTGTTTCTCACGCGAATCAAGCGATGACAATGTCTCTGCAGTTTCAAGAACCGCCAAAAAGTCACGGGACAGGAGACCGTCCATCAGTGAGGTGAACATATCCATCATCTCCACATCACTGTCCTTCTCGGCAAGGCTGCGAATCGCCGCGCCCAAGCTGCCCGATGCAAATTCCGCAGCATAGCCGGCAGCTTCTCCGTCAACTCCGGTCCACCTCGGAAGCGCGGCCGCGATTTCCTCTTTGGAGGCAGGCATCACCCTGATGAGCTGGCAACGCGACATTATGGTTTTCAGCACCCGTTCAGGAGAATGTGTAATGAAAATGAACAATGTCTTCTCCGAAGGCTCCTCCACAATTTTGAGCAGGCGATTGGATGCCTCGGCCTGCATCTTCTCCGGCAGCCAGATTATCACAGCCCTGTAACCTTCTGAAAATGAGGATAATGACAGCGCATTGAGAACATTCTTGGCCTCCGCCACGGAAATATTGGAAGACTTCTTCTCAATGCCGAGGGCCTCATAAAGCTCATTCTCCATAAAATACGGATTGGAAACGAAAAGAGACCTCCATTCCGTCAGGAAACTGTCAGACGTCACTTTCTCTCCGGCCACGGGAAAGACGAAGTGGATATCCGGATATATCATCTTGGATATCTGGTTGCACACCGGGCAGACTCCGCAGGAATCCCCATCCTCCCGCGTCCGGCAATTCAGATACTGCAGGAAAGCCACTGCAAGCGGAAGCGCTCCGCAGCCCTCATTCTCGTGAAACATCATAGCATGCGGAATCCGGCCGCTGTCAGCCATCCTGACAAGAGCCCTCTTGACTTCTTCGTTTCCTATGATGTCCCCGAATCTCACGATTTCCTCTCCGCAACAAAATCAGCAATTGCCCCGAGCATATCTACGCACGGTCCCTGACCAAGTGCCCGGAGGAAAATCTTGGCGTTGTCAACATATTCCCCAAGCCTCGCACGGGCATAGTCCACGCCCTCGAACTGACGCACAAAAGTGGCTATATCATTCTGTGCATCAGGGATTTCCTCAATCATCGACACCTTATGCCTGACAGTATCGGCCGTCGCTTTGTCCACCTTTGACAAGGCTCCGAGCAGAGGAAGGGTCATCTTCCTCTCCATCAAGTCCAGTCCCACCGGTTTCCCTATGGATTCATCTCCGTCATAATCAAGTATGTCATCTTTAATCTGGAATGCTATTCCGAGACTTCTTGCGTAATTTTTCACCGCTTTCTTTTTCTCCGCGGAAGCACCTACCGAGATGGCCGCCGAAACCGCGGCAGCCTCGAACAAAGAAGCTGTCTTGCTGAATATGATTCTGTAATAATCAGGCTCTTTAGTGTCACAGGATGCAGCTTTCTGAAGCTGGAGCATCTCTCCTTCAGCAAGATCGGACAGTGTCTTGGAGAACAGCCGGATGACCTGCGCTGAAGAATTGTCACTCTGGAGAATGTTGTGCATCGCCTTGACCAGCCAGAAATCGCCGAGCAGCACAGAGGCCCGCCCCCCAAGAAGCGACATAACTGTCGGACAGCCACGCCTTTGGAGACTGCCATCCGCCACATCGTCGTGAAGAAGAGTGGCATTGTGCAGAAGCTCGGCAGCAGCGGCATAATGAATCGTGTCTTCAGTGACGAATCCTCCGGAACAAGCCTTCGCGACAAGAAGCGCCAACACAGGCCGCAACTGTTTCCCGGAATGGTCCAGCAAAGACTGGTTTGTCTTGTTAAGGAGTTCAATATCAGAGGCAAGAGATTCACGGATGACTGCGTTCACCCGTTCCAGCTCCCCTTTAAGATACTCTTTTATGCCGCAATAATCCATATCAAATCAATTCATCAAGTTCACCGACCGTTGTCGGGAATGAAATCAGGTTTCTCGAGTTCTGGTCAAGCATACCTGTAGAAACATAATAATCAAGCAGTTCTATGAACTTGTCATAGAATCCTCCAATATTCAGGGCGAATATCCGGCCGTCGTATTTTCCCAATTTTGCCAAAGTCAGGGTCTCCACCAGTTCGTCCAAAGTCCCGATTCCACCGGGGAGGGCGACAACGGCGGACGTTCCCTCACGCATCCTCTCTTTCCGTTCGGACATCGTGTCAGTCCATACAAGTGAGGACAGCGCAGGATAAGTGAACTCCTCCATAAACCTCGGCAATATGCCTATATGCGTACCTCCGCAGTCCCTGACAGCGTCAGCCACCACGCCCATCGTGCCCTTTACAGTGCCTCCGGACACTATCACATATCCCTTTGCACAGGCTCGGCGCGTGAATTCTGCCGCTGCTGTATTATATTCAGGGTCAATATCATAGCTCGCCGAGCAAAATATCGCAAGTTTCTTCTCTCCGGACATTTCAGAACATATAAGCCAATGATATTGTCACTCCCTTGAAGTTCCTGCCGTCCTTGAACGCATCCTTTATCTGCGTTCCGACATCGTTCAACTTGCCGCTTTCATTGAAAAGCGAGCCGAAGTTCCAATAATATTTCACTGAAACCTGAAGTTTCCATACATCAATGCCCGCTCCAAGACCGAGCCCGTATTCCCATCTTGACAATCCTGAAGTTTCAAAAGAACTGGTCGTATATGTTCCTCCGCCATCAACGCTTCTCGCTTTTGCCCTCAGTCCATATCCGACAAACGGTTCTGCGAACACATACGGCCTGAAGGCCACAAGGTCAGGTCCCCACTGAATCTGCACGGGAATCTCAAGATAATTCACCTTCGCATTGAGGGCGGACGCCTGTTCCTCCGCCACATCTCCATTAAGCTTTGAACCTTTCGCCTGATACAGCAGGGACGGCTGCAAGGCGAAACCTCCGACAATCGGAATCTGGGCCGTAAACCCTAAATGGAATCTGCCGATAGAGCTGGCATCCCAGCGCTTTACATTGGACGATGAGGATGTGAATCCCGCCATCACTCCTGCCCTGGCGTGCCCCCTGTCAGCGGCTGAAACATTACCGGCTGACACTGTCATCGCAGCGGCTGCCGCAATGACGAAAGCAATTAACTTTCTCATTCTGCCGGATACGCTAAAGGAGAGCGTCGATTTTAGCCGTGATGGTGGCTTTCGGAGCCGCGCCTACAAGCCTGTCAACCATCTGTCCGCCCTTGAAGAACAAGAGAGTAGGTATGCTGCGGATGCCGTACTGGGCGGCTATGCCATCACAGTCGTCCACATTGCATTTGGCCACATCGGCCTTGCCTTCATATTCAGCTGCAATCTCGTCAACAACCGGAGAAAGGGCACGGCAAGGTCCGCACCAGGTAGCCCAGAAATCAACAACTACCGGCATAGGGCCGGAAATAATATCAGAGAAATTCTCGTTAGTCACTACTTTTGCCATAACAATATAATTTTAAATACCATTCTACAAATATAAACAATTGGTGCGTCTTTCCAAAAAAACGCACCAATCAGTTCTATTTGTATAAAGGCAGCGTACTGCCAGATATTTCAGCTTCAGAATGCCTGTGCGGCATCCCAGGTGAACGCTCTGAGTCCGAGTTTCGGAGTGGCAGCGTCCTTGGCTTTGAGGTCGGCTATAATGCCGGACACCTTGTCATCATCGACGAAAACCAGGATGCCGTGATTCTGCTCCGGCCAAGCGTGGTTTCCGTAATGCGGAATTCCGTCTATAGAACCGCGTCCGTCGATGTCCAGCCAGCGTGTAAATCCTCTCTGTCCGTGAGCATCCAAAACATCAACAATTTCCTCGTTGTAGGCCTGATTGTATGATATAAATATCGCTTTCATAACTGAATTCATTATTATTTTGCCGCAGCAAGTTTTGCTGCCTTTTTGGCTTTTCGTTTCTCCTGTCTTGTAGCAAACACGCAGTAGATGGTAGGAATCAGCACGAGTGTCACGAGAGTGGAGATTGAAAGTCCCCAGGCAACAGTAATACCGAGAGAAACCCACATTTCCGAGCCTTCACCTGAACCGACAGCCATCGGAATCATACCGAGGACAGTGGTAAGCGTGGTCATAAGGATAGGACGCAGACGGCTCCTTGCGGCCTCGACTGAAGCATCGAGGATGCTCATTCCCCTTTCACGGAGAAGGATGGTATAGTCTATCAGCACAATACCGTTCTTCACCACGATACCGATAAGAATCAAAATACCGATGAGGGCTATGACACTGATTGCAGTATCCGTAATCCAAAGCCCAAGAATCACTCCTACGAATGCGAACGGCACGGAGAACATAATCACAAACGGGCTCATAAATGACTCGAACTGGGATGCCATCACCATATACACAAGGATGATGATAAGGAGCATAAGGACACCGAGACTCGTGAACATCTCCATCTGGTCCTCAAAGTCTCCGGCGACTTTCACAGAAAGCTCTGAAGGAATGTCCATATTGTTGATAATTTCATTAGCCGCAGCAACACCGTCGGACATAGCGTGGCCATCGGAAATGATACCCTTCACTGTAATCACCCTCTGCCTGTTCTTGCGCTCGATGGTAGGAGGAACCTCTGTTTCAACTACATTGCCGAGGTCCTTCACCCTGATTGGAGAGCCGCTTCCGGAGTAGATGATGATGTTCTCAATGTCGGATACACTTGTCCTGTAATTGCGGGCATATCTCACCCTGATGTCGTACTCATCACCGTCCTCACGGTAGTAGGAGTTCACCGAACCGCTCATTGCAGCGCTCACTGCTGCAGCTGCGGCAGTTGAGTTCAGACCGTTGGCCGCAAGCTTGGACCTGTCAAAATCAACCTGGTACTCAGGGGTGTACTGGTCACGGCTGAGAGTTACCTCGGTAAACGCAGGATCTACGAGAAGCTTCTCCTGGATTTCCTTTGCAACGGCGTCAGTGGTTTCGAAACTGTAGCCATAGACCTCGATCTCGACAGAAGGGGCACTTCCGGCGCCTCCCATACCCTCGGATACGGTAGCCTTGTGAATTTCAGGATATTTGTTTATGTTCTGACGGACAATCTCCGCGATTTCACCGGTAGAACGATCCCTGTCCTCCATACTTCCGAGGTTCACATACATTGAAATGATGTTGGAACCGTTGGTACGCATACTTGCGATGGCGTTGTCAGAGTCTGCCTGTCCGAACGTGTAGCTGCAGACGGTCATCTCAGGGATGTCACGCACGAAATCCTGATACAGGCTGGCAGCGACTGCTCCTGTGACTTCCTGCGCCGTACCTGCATTGAGTTCAAGGGAGACGGTCACAAGACCCTGGTCGGTCTTAGGGAAGTATTCGCTCTTGAGCTTAGGTCCGAGAATCACCACAAAAGCCACAAGAATACCCATAGCACTGAACACCACCGTCTTCCTGTGACGCACGGCCCAGTTGATGACCTTGGCATATCCGTCTGAAATGGCATTCAGGCCCTTGTCAATAGGGGTGAAGATAAGATTGTGCAGCTTGCCTTTCTTCGGATTGGCCTTGAGCATTCTTGAGCACATCATCGGCACCAGGGTGAGCGCAGCTGTGGTGGACACAATCATAATGAAGCTGACGATGAAGCCGAGCTGACGGAACATAATTCCGGCCATACCGGTCACCATAGTCAGAGGCATAAACACGCAGAGCATTGTCAACGTGGAAGCGATGATGGAGATACCCACCTCACCGGTTCCGTGGACGGCCGCCTCTTTAGGATTCTCACCTCTTTCAATATGCGTGGTAATGTTCTCCAATGCCACGATAGCGTCGTCCACGACCATACCAATCGCGATGGAAAGCGCTGACATTGAGATGATATTCAATGTATTGCCTGTAGCATACAGATAAATCAGGGACGCCAACAGGGAAATAGGAATCGAGATGATGACGATGAACGTTGCCCTCCATCTTCCGAGGAAGACATACACGACAAGCATCACGACGAGGAAGGTGATCAGGATGGTCTCCTTCAGGGAGTTGATGGTGTTGATGATGTTGTCGGAGCTGTCCATCACATTAGTAAGCTTGACGTCAGGAGGAAGCGTCTCCTGAATCTTGACAAGTTCCTTCTTTACGGACCTGATCACATTCACGGAATTTGCTCCGGTCTGCTTCTGGATGGAAATCTGCGCGGCACGGATTCCGTTGGTGACGGCCTCCTGCTCCTTTTCCGCCATATCATCAACTATCGTTGCGACATCACGGAGATAGATGGCATTGCCGTCCCTGTATCCGAGGACAATGTCAAGGAGCTCGGAAGGATCCTTGAACTCTTTCTGGATACGGAGGGAATAAGTCTCCGAACCTATATCGATGTTACCGCTCGGAACATTCCTGTTCTCATAGGCGATGATGGATGAGACCTGGGATATTGACAATCCGTAAGCCTGCAGCTTGTGAGGGTCGCAATATACCTGAATCTCACGGGTAGGAGCTCCCGATACGTTCACGGAGCCTACACCCTTGACCCTGGCGAGAGGCGTTGAAAGCTTGTCGTCCAGAATCTTGTTCAGTCCCGGAAGGCTGTGGTCAGCAGTAGCCGACATAATGTAAATCGGCAGGTCATCCATACTGAACTTGAAAATCACAGGCGTCGAAGCCTGGTCCGGAAGCGAGGAATTGAGGAGGTCCAGCTTGTCCCTCACATCATTCGTCGCAACGTCGATGTCCACTCCGTAATTGAATTCCAGAATAAGCATCGATATGTTTTCCTTTGACCTCGAAGTGATATCCTTCAGGTCGCTCACACCGTTGAGTCCGTTCTCCAGGACCTTGGTGAGGTTTGTCTCAATATCGGCAGCACTTGCGCCCGGATATGCCGACATCACCATTATGACATTGGCATCAAAGTCCGGGAACTGCGCGATAGAGGTGTTTATGAACGAGAACACTCCGAAGATGGCGAATGCCACGAACAGCAACGTGGTCGTCACCGGATTGTTCACCGCTGATCTATATATACTCATAATTGATTGCGCTTGATATTACTGTACATTTACTTTGTCGCCGTCCTTGAGGCTTGCCTGTCCCTTCACGACGATCTTCTCACCCTCATTGAGGCCGGTGAGAATCTCATACTCATCATCAAAATGACGTCCGAGAGTAACAACACGCTCTCTCACTGTGCCGTCCTCCTGAAGGACATATACCGAACGGATTGCTGAGCCCTGCTGCTTCACGATGCAGTTGTCAGGCACTGTAACGCTGTGGTTCAGGCCGAAGAGAACTTTCACGCGGGCATACATACCCGGCCTGAGCGCATGGTCCGCATTGGCCACCTGGACCTCTGAAGTGAAGGTGTGGGTGGAAGGGTCGATGGTAGGATAGATTCTGCTGATACGTCCTGAGAATGTCCTGCCAGGGATGGCATCAACGGTGATGTCCACTGAGTCATTTTTCTTCACCTTGGTGTAGTCAGCCTCGGAGATACCCACGAGAAGTTTGACAGGAGTAATCTGCTCCACTACATATATTGGGTTGCCGGTGTACATATCACCTTTGTCATAGTTTCTTGCGGAAATCACACCGGAGATAGGAGAACGGAGAATCGTGTTCTCAAGAATGTTCTCGTACTGGCTGCGGGTCACGTTGTACTTGAGTTCCATTGCATCAAGGTCAGACTTGGACACTCCGCCCTCCTCATAAAGTCCTTTAAGACGGGAATACTCAAGTGAGTCATTGGTCATCGAGAGTTTTGTCTGGTTCAATGACACTTCGTCCATTTTGGCCACAATCTGGCCGGCCCTTACGAAATCACCTACCTCCACATAAATCTTCTGGATCCTTGAAGGGCTCTGCGGAGCGATATTATTGGTCGCATAAGCTTCTACTGTCGAGGTATATACATCCTCCTGAGGAACGTCCTTGGAGCTCACCTCCATCACGCTCACGTTGGCAATCTTTTCCTGAACAGGCTGTTCAGCCGTAGTGTTTGAAGAGTTGCCGTTTCCGCAGCCTGCAATCATTGCAAGCGATCCTGCGAAAATAATAAATTTAACTGCTTTCATATTGTTTCTTCTTTCTGTTATTATCGGTTTTCAAGATCCACATTTCCGGCGTCGTCGATGAAGTCATATCCCATAATCTTCTCAAGATTGGACTTTGCGACAACGAATTCATACACTGTCTGTGACACTCCGAGGCGTGCCTGGGTGAGAGCCAGCTGGGCGTCGTTGAGGTCAGTGATGGTGCTGCGGCCCACATCGTAGGATTTTTCCGCGATGCTGTAGGCTTTCTGAGCTGTCCGGACAGCCTCCTCAGCTGCGGAGAAACTCTTTATCTGGGTCTCCATCGTATTGAGATACTGACGGATGCCTATTTTCAGCTGGCGCTCGGTATCGGCCATCTGGATATTCAGCTGGGAAGCCTGCACCTTGGCCTGACGGAGGTCGTTCCAGCGTTTTCCGCCGGAGAAGATAGGAATGTTCAGGCTGAGGCCGACATATGAATACGGGGTCCATCTGTAATTGCTGAACTTGAAGTCATTTGTCATCGCAGTCTCCATAAACGCGAAGTTCACGGCGAGAGTCGGGATGTAGGCGAATTTCTGGAGCTTGATGTTCTGCGCAAGTTCCTCTGCCTGAATGGCGAGCTGGCGCATTGTGGTATTGTATTCAAGAGATAACGACTCGTTCAGTGACGGGTCATAGGTCATATCGGCGGCATAATCCCCGATGGTACCTGCCACGTCAATTTCCTGATCGAGTTCGACGCCCATCACAGCCTTGAGCTGCCACAGGGCGAGAATCACTGAACTTTCAGCATTGTAAACATTAGGAATGGCGCTGGCCACTGTGGACTTTGCCCTTGTGTAATCCAGCTCGGAAGCCTTCTGGGCATTGTAGCGCATACGGGTCTGCTCGAAGTTTCTTAAGGCATTGTCATACACCTCTTTATAAACATTCAGAGCCTCCTTGGCAAGAAGGACGGCGTAATACGCCTGCTTCACCTGGGTTACCATATCGAGCCTGGAGGAACGTGCCTTCTCTACAGCGAGCTCAACTTCCATTCCGGAAATCTTGATGCTCTTCCAGAGCTGGGCGTTGATGATAGGCATCGCAGCCACAACACCTCCTGAATAGGAGTTCCAGCGGCCCACTTCGATTCCGCCGCCGTTGCCGAATCCTCCAGCCTGGCTTCCAGTCTCCTCTCCAGAGCCTGTTCCATCAGATGTACCGTCACCGGCCTCTTCGCCGCCGCCCATAAATTCGCTCATATCCATATCCATATACATCACCTGTTTCTTGATGGTTCTCTGGAATGAACCTGTGAGATCGATCTGTGGGAAAAGAGAGGCGTAAGTGCCTTTTCTCGCATAACCAGTTCTTTCTATTTCCTTATCTGCGACACGAACAGACGCATTTTCGCTCAATGCAATCTTGAGGGCGTCTTCCAATGTGATGACCGTCGCGGTCTTAGTCGTGTCAACTTCCTGCGCCATCGCGCATACTGACATCAATACCGAGCCTGCAACCAGCAGCAATCCCGGGAATTTTTTTCTCATACTTATCAATTTAAACTACCTAAAAATTATCGAAGCAAGTGCCCGATTTTCAAGACTCACATCTTAAATCGGCACACGGGGTGCGAAAAATACAAAAAGCACACCACCCAATAAGTAAAAATGACCATAAATATTCCTGTTATGGTCTATTTTACCCTTAAAACAATTAGTATGACGAAGAATCAGGCGAAAATGTCAATCCATTCGTACTCTCCACCCCACAAATTGAGGAATTTGATAAAGCCGGAATATGACACTATGACACTTGCAGTATTGTCGCAGGGATGGAAACTGACTCTGTCAGCGTTGCGGATATCGCTGTCAATGAAGAATTTGACCCTATGACCGTTCGGGAACAGCTCTTTCTGACTGACATCCTGACGGATTTGTTCAAAAACGGGCAGGGAATCAGTGGAGTCCGGGGACGTCACGGCAAGTCCCATATCGTTTATAAGACCGAAAGGTGACACGGAGCCGGGATGCAGACCAAGGCAGCGGACCATTCTCTCTTCCGACGCGAAAGACAGCTTGCCCTGCCGGAGCATATGCTCAAGCGTATGAATCTCAAGGTTTTTATGGCATTCGAACGAGATGAGATAATGCCGGTTTCCCTTGTGGTTGCGCATAAAAAGATTCTTGCAGTGGACGGCTGAAAGGCTTTTCCAGTATTCCAGGGCAATCTCGATGGTGGGAAGCGGCGGATGGCGGAATATCTCGTAGTCTATGCCATTGTTCTCAAGGAAATCCAGAACTTTCTGGATCCTTGCGCAAATCTCCGGGTCCTGGAGATAACTCTCGATGCCAGGGCCATCCATTATTATCTGTTTCATCCTCTATGACAATGACTTGGCGTAATGTGTGGTTTCCTTCTTCTTGGAAGCCTCCTCCGGATGCACGACACAGGCCGGCTGCTTCCGGACAAACGCATATACAAGGAATCCGATGCCGAGCAGGATGAACGGAATACTGAGCAGCTGGCCCATATTGAGGGTCATATCGTTCTCGAAAGCCACCTGGGGTTCTTTGATGAATTCAATGAGGAAACGGGAGCCGAAGCATCCGATGAAGAACAGCCCGATGAATGTGCCGCGGTATATCTTCTTGAGGCCGAACTTGTACATTGACATAAGGATTATGCCGAGCAGCAGGTAGGACAGCGCCTCGTAAAGCTGCGTCGGGTGTTTCGGTTCGGTCTCTCCCCTGAGGTCGAAGATGAATCCCCACGGAAGGCTTGTGACGTCACCGTAAATCTCGGAGTTCATAAGGTTGCCCAGGCGGATGAATGTGGCGGCGAAAGCCACCGCTATGCAGAGATGGTCCAGCAGCCATACGAAATCGAAATTGTTCTTCCGGCCGTAATGATGCGCATACCAGATCATCGCTATGAAGAGGGCGATGGTGCCTCCGTGACTGGCGAGGCCTCCTTTCCACGGCATAAATATCTCCCAGAAGCCCTGCCAGTTGCCCAGATAATAATCCGGCTGATAGAAAAGGCAGTGGCCGAGCCTGGCACCTACAATCGTGCCGATAAGTAAGGTATATAACAGGGAATCAAGCAATTCCTCCGTCACACCCTCTCTTCTGAAAAACCATCTGAAGATGAACCAGCCGAGGATGAAGCCGGACACGAACAATACGGAATACCACCTGAGGCCGAAACTTCCTATATGGAAGATGACAGGGTCCACATTCCAGTGCACAAAAAGGAGATCAAGCATTTCTAAAAATTACATTTGGCAATAATAATCTGCTAATATAACGTTAATCGGGCAAACGGCAAAAAATCATTCCCTGTCTCTGTAATTTGTGGCATAGCATTCATTGATCTCCCTGAATATTTTGTCAACATCACAATCATCGTCCAGGTCGCACAGAACCAATTTCGGGAACCCTGTCAGGTCAACTAAGCCGCTGACCTCTTCGTAGAGGATATAATCATCCCGAACAAAAGTAACACGGCTGCCCTTGTCAATCTTTTCTTCGCAGAAAGAGAAGAAATTCTCTTTCGCCACCATCCACTCGCACCAGGTATTGTACGTGTCTCCTTCACAGACAATCTGGACATATCCGTCTTTGTTCAATCTCACAATCACCGTCCCGACATTTCTTTCAACGTCCTCGTCATACGTGTCACTTTCATCATAGAAATCCCAGTCATCCGGAAAGACAGCGCAATCATTGAAGACCATTTCGTAATCGTATTTCACATCTTTCTCGTAAGATGTGAACGGAGCTGGTTCCGGCCCCGGGATATTGCCGTTGGATGAAGATTCCTGGGAAGAGTTTACCGGCTCATAGAAGTCAGTGGGATTGTAAATTTTCTCCCAATTGTCTCCGCGAAGAATCCAGAGAGCATTGGAAATGTCCTTGGCGATGGCCAACCGCTCTGGAATATCGCTGCCGTGCTGGATATACCAGAATGTCTCCGTCTCGTTGTACAGCTCATACCTGGCCCAGATGCCTTGCCTGTCGCCCGGACGGTACTCTGTCCATTCTTTTCCGTCCTGGACGAAATAGCCGCCCTCGTAGCAGCAGATACGGTTTCCGGCATTGCTGGTGTCAAAGTAGTTATACACCTGCCTGCCGTCATAAATCTTTGACCAGCCACCGTTTCCGTCCGCAATGAAAACACCCCAGCTGGAGGACTTCGGGACAGCAACGGAGCAAGAGGAATTGGAGATGGTGTAAAAATTATCCTGTTCCCCATCCTGGGTATATGTAGCCCACACATCTTTCTTGTCGGCCGGCCTGTATTCACTCCAGGAATTGCCGTTCCTTATGAAATAGCCTCCGGAATATGTGTAAAGACCGGCCTGGGCATAAGCGCACCCGGAAATGAAGAATGCCACCAAAGTGATGGCAGTCAATATTACACGGCGGATGGACATAGTTTTCGGTTGAATTGGCATAGCAAACGGGGCTGCCCGTCAAGTTCCATAACTTCAGCCAGCCCCGCTCAATATTTGAAATAATTATTCTCCGACTGCTGCGATTCCCGGAAGAACCTTGCCCTCGATGGCCTCAAGGAGAGCACCGCCACCGGTGGAGATGTAAGAAACCTTGTCTGTAAGGCCGAACTTGGTGCAGCAGGCAACTGAATCACCGCCTCCGATGAGAGAGAAAGCGCCCTCGGCTGTAGCTGCGGCGATGGCGTCACCGATAGCCTTTGAACCTGCGCAGAACTCATCGCACTCGAATACGCCGGCCGGGCCGTTCCAGAGGATGGTCTTGCAGCCCTTGATGGCCTCGGCGAACAGTTTCTGGGCCTCAGGGCCTGCGTCAACTCCCTCGAAGCCTGCAGGGATGTCTTTTGCCGGAGCCACTTTAACCTCTGAGCCAGGTTTGAGCGACATTGTAGCGAAATCAAGACCGTTTGTTACAACAGCGTCCGGAGCCATAACGAGTTCCACGCCATTTTCTTTGGCCTTGGCCTCAACTCCGAGAGCCACGTCGAGCTTGTCCATTTCCACGATGGACTCGCCGATCTCTCCGCCGTGAGCCTTTGCGAATGTATATGTCATACCGCCGCAGAGGATAAGTTTGTCAACCTTTCCGAGAAGGTTCTCGATGATGCCTATCTTCGAGGAAACCTTGGAACCGCCCATAATTGCGATGAAAGGACGTTTGATATCGCTGAGGACATTGTTCACAGCCTGGACCTCCTTCTGCATAAGGAGTCCGAGCATACGGTCCTCCGGTGCGAAATAGTCAGCGATGACAGCGGTGGAGGCGTGCTTGCGGTGGGCTGTTCCGAAAGCGTCCATAACCCAGCAGTCAGCATAAGAAGCGAGCTTCTTGGCGAACTCTTTCTGGGAAGCCTTCATAGCTTTCTTGGCCTCCTCGTATGCAGGATCCTCTTTGTCGATTCCTACCGGTTTGCCTTCCTCCTCAGGATAATAGCGGAGGTTCTCGAGAAGCAGAACCTCGCCCGGCTTGAGGGCCGCAGCCTGCTCGTCAGCTTTCTGGCAGTCAGGGGCGAACTGAACCGGCACACCGAGTTTCTCGCTCACTGCGTCAACAATCTGGGAGAGAGAAAGTTCAGGTTTAACTTTTCCTTTCGGTTTACCCATATGGGACATAATGATCAGTGATCCGCCTTTCTCAAGAATAAGTTTGAGAGTAGGAAGAGCTCCGCGGATACGTGTGTCGTCAGTGATTTTGCCGTCCTGGATCGGGACGTTGAAATCGACTCTCACAATGGCTTTTTTGCCAGTGAAGTCGTAGTTTTCAATGCGGTTTTGCATATTATCTATAAAATTTAAGTTGTTTCAATCCAACCTGCAAATTTAGGATTTTTTGCAATTATTCAAAAAAATACGTTTGCAAATCATCCGACCCGAAGTTCGATGACCCTGTCGGTTTCATCCGAAGCGGGAACCTCAACGTGCAATCCGTGCCTGCAGCTGTCAAACTGCACCTTCGAGCCCGTGGAGAAGTCCACAGCGCTCTTTACCTTGCAGTCCAGAGGCAGGAACACCTCTTTTACCTTCGCATCGAAAACGTGGACAAAAAGCCTGTCCCCTTTGCGGGTGGTCACGCCCCATGGCTGCTCAGGGACATCCCCGGCCGTGGTCCCGTATATTGTATCTCCGTATTTATCAATCCATTTGCCGACTCCGGCAAGCCTGTCGAGAGCAGTCTGCGGAAGTCTTCCGTCAGGCTGGGGTCCGATATTGAGCAGCAGGTTCGCCCCTTTGCCGGCAGCGCCCACAAGCAGGCGGACAATCTCTGGAACTGACTTGTAATTCTGGTCAACCACCTTGTAGCCCCACATTCCGTTCATCGTCTCGCAGGTCTCCAACGGAAGAGCGCTGACATCCTGTCCGGAAAGGCCGGCCTTGTTCTCACCCGGAAGATCCCTTTCGAAAATCTGGAAATCCTCGCCCTCGTAAGGAGTGATATGATGGTTGTTGGCGACGAGACAGGCAGGCTGCAGGCTGTGGATGAGGCGGTATTGTTCCTCAAGACGCCAGTCGAAAGGCACGGCATCTTGATCGTGGTCCCAGTGTCCGTCGAACCAGATCGACCCGATCTCGCCGTAGCCGGTCAGGAGCTCTGTAAGCTGGGCGTTCATAAAATTGTAATATGAGTCCCAGTCAGCCTTGGAAGCATCCCTGCCCGTGGTCAGGCCTGTACGCCCCTGGGGATAGTCATCCCTGCCCCAGTCAAGATGGGAATAGTAGAGATGCAGCCTGATACCCTGCTTGTGGCATTCATCGGCAAGTTCTTTCAGGACATCCCTTCCGAACGGAGTCGCATCGACAATGTTGTACGGGGACTGGGCGGTGTGGAACATCGAGAATCCGTCGTGATGCCTGGTGGTGAAGCAGATGTATTTCGCTCCGGAGGCCTTGATGGCGGAAACCCAGGCGGCCGCGTCAAATCCGGCGGGATAGAATCCGGAAGCGGCCTTGGAATACTCCGAATGGAGGACGCCCTCCCTGTTCAGATACCATTCGCCCTGGCCGAACATACTGTAAATACCCCAGTGGAGGAAAATGCCGAATTTATCTCCGGCGAATTCCGCACGGGCCTTGAGGTTCTCTTCTGCAGGAACATAGGACTGGGCCCCGCAGATAAATGGCAGTGCGAGAAGCGCCGCCGTTATTGACAGGAATTTTTTCATAATTTATCAATGTTTCCGCTAATATGGCCAAATTTTGTCAATATAACAAAACCAGAAGCCGGCCGTGAAGCCGGAAACCGTAATGAAACGGAGTCCCGGTCTTCCCGGCCAGCCATATTCAAGACAGGCTTTTCAGCCGATCAGTCTATTCAAGACGCAGAACGTCGAAAGTGCCAGGTGTGCCATAGACCACAGCACCGGTCTCAGGGCTCACAGCCGCCGTGTCGGACAGATAGAAAGCATTCTTGGCCGGATCGTGATAAGGCTGCTGGAGACCAGCTTCCTTATACCAATTGTCGGCATAAGCCATCCAGTCAGCGCTGCCCTCCTTGTAGTCAGGGCCGCCGAACTTGCAGGCGAGAGTTCCCCTGTCAGCTATGCTCCAGTCATCCGTACCCATCTTCTGCAGAGGCACATATATCTTGTTGGTCTTGGTGTTCCAGTAGAAATAATAATCCTGGACTTCGTAACTCGGACCGGTGTCGTGACCCCAGCAGTCAGGCAGATAGCACTGGAGGACATCCTGAGCGTACTCGCGGGCGTACATTGTCTTGTTCTCGGTCTCACCCCACCAGCCTTCATCAATCGTGCCCTTGCCATACTCGTAGAACGAAGTAGGATATTCTATAGTGGCCACGGCCTTACCATAACCGTAAACGGAGGAATAGCCTGATATCGAGAGGTTCAGCTCATATTCAACATTGTATTCCAGCTTGCTCTTGTCGTATGTGACAACGAGATTACCGATACGCTCGCCGTCTTTCAATGTCACGCTCGACGGAACAGTGAACATGTTTGAGCCCGAGCTTGTCACCTCGACTGTAATGTCACCGGACGTGCCCAGGCGCACCACAGGTATCTGGATTTCCGGATTGGAAGTCACATTGAAGGAAAAAGTTTCCTGGAAGAAATACAATTCCGTGCTTGAGCCTGCGGAATCGCTGTCATTGTCACAAGCCACCGCCGAGAACATAAGTCCGGCAGCCGCGGCGGCATAAAATATTATACTGATTCTTTTCATTGTAGTCTTGATTTAAATCTTGTCAGAATACTTTTCATAGAGATTGCGGGCCACTTCCTTGCTGTCACCCTGCGGAGTGGACGGGAAACTGCCGATGCAGTCGTCCCACCAGGACTTTTCAAATGATGTAACATCCTTGCTGTAAGCATTGTAATGCTCATCATCCCACTCGGCTCCCTCTTCTGCGCATTTTTCAACGGCGGCGAAGAATTTTTCCCAGCGCACTTTGTACATCGTGCCGGTCAGGCCGTTCCACTGGCGGCTCGCATAGTCGTTCAGAAGCATATCCCCGTCACTCCAGGTCGTGATGAGATTGCGCGCATTCTTCTCGAAATACGTTTTCTCCTCATCAGTCACGCCCCAGGAGCGGGCATCCTCAATCCATTTGCCTGTAAGGAAATACGTCTGCGTACCAATAACAGTCTCAATATCGTCGATAACCTGGAGCATCTCCCCGGAAACGGACTTCATTCCCTCAAGGTCACCATCGGCAAACGCCTCCTCATATTTCACTTTCAGTTCGTCGAAGTAATTGGCCAGCATCTGCCTTGTAATATTCGCAAGGTCGAAACCGTAGGCCGCGCCTTTTCCATCCGCCTCAAGAAGAAGTCCGAGAACCTCTTTCAGGTTCGCATTGCGGTAACGCTTCCTGCTGTTGCTGTAATAGGTCCTGGCCTTGCCAATATTCGGCCTCTGGGTCACGGTGTTGGACTGTCCCGGTGTCGTTCCGGCCATATAAACGCTGTCGGCGAGGAGTTTCCAGGCGGCCCTGGCATTCGCATCCTCATTTCCGCAACGCTGGTCGGCCAGTGACTGGATCCAGCTGTCCAGGTCTTTGTCGGCTCCGGTGGTCCAGGCCTTCTCCATAACGTATTCGTAGAGATACGGATTGCAGTCAAAGCCTTCAAGCGTGGCCCCGATGCCTTTGAAGTTGGCACCGCCCTCCTCGTATGTCTTTTCAATGCGGTTACCCACCTCGCGGAAATCCCCGCAGAGGAAAGTGTTGCCTCCGAAATTGCCGAGATAGCACCAGATGTAAGGCACTCCGAAGAATTTCTCCGTGCGTCTCCACACTTCCATACGCTCGCAATAATAATCCAGAAGTATCTGGCGCTCAACAGGGAACGAGGTCAGATATGCCTCCACCCTGTCATTGGTCCAATACTGTCTCTCGTTGAAGAAGAGCCATCCCATCTGCAGCCATCTCGCATCCGGATCGGCCGCCGCCAGTGACTCATATACCTGACGGCTGACACGGCCCAGATAATCCGGCTCCCAGCTCGGGGGCATCAGTTCGTTGAACAGGTCGATGCCATAGACGTGGTCCGTACCGTAAATCTCGGTTTCTTTCTCGATGAATTTCTTCTGGATCTCAGTGTAGAGGTCGCTCATCGGGTCAAGGAATGTGCAGGCGTATTCATCTGAATAGCCGGCCCACGCCTCAAGCTGCGTCATAGGAGCGTCCGGATAGAGCCTCGCAAGCTCTCTCGGAACGTGTCCTGCGAATGCCGGCAGCACCGGGCGCATATTCAGCTCCCTCTCGCGGGCTGTGATCTTCTTCTGAAGCTCCAGCTGTCCGTCCAGCCAGCATTTCGGAAGAGGGGCGAACCATCTGTCGATATTCTGCATCCTGTGCCATGGCAGGTGCGCCGGACCGGTGAAATAGTTCCGCACTTCCTCGTCTGTCAGGCCCATCTCAGTCCATATCTGATACCAGATGGACTCCTGGCCAGTGATGGCGAGCGGAAGATTGATTCCGTTAAGCGCCATCCAGTCAATGAAATGCTCCCAGTCAGCCCACTGCCACCACGGCATTGTGTAGCCGTATGTGCAGTAGTTCAGGAAGAATCTTTCCGGCACCCTGGCGCTGGCTTTCACCGGCTCAGGAACTTCAGGAAGTCTGGATGGCATCTCGACTTTGTCATTGAGAAGCCATCCATATTCCACCTTGCAGTAATACCTGAGATAGTGATTGAGGCCGACCGCCATCGAGTTCGCATTGTTGCCGCTGATGTGGATCTTTCCCCGCCTGGTCTCAAGCGTGAAATAGTCCACCGTGTCAGCGGGAGCTTTCGTGAACACAATCCTGCGGGCGGACTTTCCGACAACCCTCCCGGCAAGAGCTGACGCCGCTTCGGTGTCAGCGTCCTGCGGGACGTTGCAGCAGGCCGTGAACGCCATCAGCGCCACGGCGGCCGCAGTTATTCCGAATAAAACTCTGGACATTATTCAAACTTTTCTGTATCAAAGAATTTATGGCCGGCAATGTCGAGGTCCTGTCCATAATACTGGGCAACTTCATCGTTAGTACGAAGGGCTGAAGTATATGTTGAATAATCAGTATATGGATTGTTGAAATCATACACCGCATTGTTTCCGTTCAGCTCGGCGTTATTGAAGCCCGGTGTCCAGCCCGGATGGATGCGGTTCATATCTATTGCATACTGGGCTCTTTCAACACTGCAGCCAGGATACCAGCGGTGGCAGCCCACCTCAAGACGCTTGTTGTCGAAGTAGTTGATGCCCTCTCCCCAGAACTCGATGCCTTTCTGGAACATAAGCTCCTCATACACATCTTTCTTGCTGGATGCTGCACAGGTATACTCGCTGTTCCTGGTCTTGATGATGCCTTCGAGAGTGGCTTTGGCGGCCGCAGGACCCGACGTGTTCAGTTCAGCTTCAGCCTTGATGAAATACATCTCCTCGACACGCATAACAGGATAGTCTGTCGCTCCGCCGACCTCGTAGGTGTTGTAGTTGCCCTCGTGAGGACGGAATTTGACATTGACATAGAGCCAAGGCCAAGGCTTGAATCCCAAACTCAGGTTGATGCGGGAACGTACCCATGAAGCCGAGCTGGAGAGAAGATAGCCGCAGGCGTCATCGCTCCATTCGCTCTGCTCTGTGCTGCGGTTGTTTCCGGCAAGAGCCCATTTGTTGTTTATCAGATTGCCTGCCGCATCTTTCTCGACCAGATATGCAGCGCCCTCTTTCTGATTTGTTGACTGATAGAAGAACTCAGGGCCGAGCCAGGACTGCTTGCGCCAGTCATTGTCGGACAGCCTCTCGTAAGACGCCCTGTCAAGCCCTCTTCCGACACGCCATCCATAGACGGAGAATGTGGTCTCAGTGCCCATAAGCATCGCGAACACGAATGATCCGTCGGTGCAGGCAACAGAGTTGTTCGGGTCGATATGGGTGGCGAGCATCCAGGAATTCTGGGAGTTGCGGTCATTGAATCCGGTCTTCGGATCAAGCCACTGGTCTTTTGTCAACGGGGTGCAGCCTGACTGGGCAATCGCCTTTTCCGCATATTCTCCGGCCTTCTTCCAGTAATCGGCCTCTGACTTGTATTTGGCGGCCCTGTCAACACGGGATGCAAGATTCAGATACGCACGGGCATAGAGACCGTAAACGACAGCGAGGTTAGGCTCCACTTTGTCCTTTCTTGTATATCCGTCCAGATATTTCTCAGCATTGGCAAGGTCAGAAAGAACCAGGTCATATACTTCATCCACAGTGGCCCTCGGATTGTTGGCGGCCTCCTGCGTGGTGGTCTTGTCCGTAACAATAGGGACTCCGAGATTTGTCAGGTCACTCTTAGGATCCGTGTATGTATATCTGCTGTCAAGAGGCTCCTTGTACTCCATCACCTGGACCAGCTCCATATAATACATGGCCCTGAAAGCGTAGCAGATACCAAGATCGGCGATCATCTCGTCAGTGGCGCTGTCAACATCTATCATACCGATGACATCATTCACAGTCTTGATGTAAGCATAATACACGTATGTTGGATAAAGTCCCCTGTTCGAGCCGACAGCAGAGACCTGTCCACGGCCCCATGCGGCGAGAGTGTTGAATCCGTTGTAGCCAGGGTTGTTCATCATCGTGGTGGCATGCTCGAACATAAGCCTGAGGCTTGCGTAAGAAACGGTCTCGACTCCTCCGTCACTGTTGCTGTAACCTACCATATTGGTATATATGGAGTTGACCATTCCGTCAAGAGCTGAAGCCGACTGCCCGATCTGGGTGGACAGAACCGACTCCGTAGGATAGACTTCCTTCATACAGGAAGCAAGGCACAGGACAGCGGAGGCAGTGGCCAGCGCCGCAATCGCTCTTATATATTCAAAGATTTTCATCTTCGGTTTCATAACTATTCACTGTTAATTTGTTAGAAAGTCAGGGTGATACCTCCGGACAAAGTGCGGATTGGAGAATAGAGCTCGGAATTGGTGTATCCACCGATTGCATAACGAGGGTCAAATCCCCTTCTCGCTGAAATGAAGCCGAGATTCTCTCCTGAGAAATAAACTCTGATTGATGAGATATTGGCTTTCTTTGTCAGGCGCGCAGGAATGGTGTAGCCCACATTCACATTCTGGAGGCTGAGGTAGCTGGTGCTTGTCAGGAACCTGTCAGAGCGGGCAGACTGTGAATATGTATTGGAATAACGGATAGCCGGCACATCGCTGTGGTTCTCCGGTGTCCATGCTTTCAGCATATCCTTGTGCCAGGTAGTTCCGGTCTGTCCACCCGTATGCATAAGGACCTGATATACATAGTCGTATCCCTTTCCGCCAAGCTGATATGAAGCCTGGAGGGAGAAGTCGAAGTTCCTGTATCTGAAGGATGTCGAGAAACCGCCCTGAACCTTCGGGAGAGCGTCTCCGCAGAGGTATTCCGTAGCCTCGGCGCTGTTCTTAGTGGTGGTTCTTGTGACCTTTCCTGTAGCCTCGTCAACCTGGTCCATATAATAGAGGGCCTCACCTGTCTCGGAATCTGTTCCGGCATATTTAGGCAGATACCAGGTATAGAGCGAAAGTCCCTCAGCCACAAAATATTTGTACTTGGAGACGAAGGAAGCGTCTTCATTGACATAACCATTGTGGCCCTCGACCTCCGTGGTCTTGATCTCGGCAGGCAGGGCGAGCACCTTGTTCTTGATATGCGAGATGTTGAGATCCAGGCTCCAGGTGACATCCTTTGTCCTGATGAGGTCAGCACCGAGAACTATCTCTACTCCGGAGTTGCGCATATCACCCATGTTCAGGTAATAGCTTGTGTAACCTACTGAAGGAGGGGTGTTGAGAGAGAACAGCATATCGGTGGTCTTGCGGTAGAAATAGTCCACGCTGCCGGTGAGACGGCTCTTGAAGAAGCTGAACTCGACTCCGGTATTGACGTTCGTGTTTGTCTCCCATGTGATGTCCTTCGTGCCCTTCTGCAGCCACTGGTAAGCGACTGAGTTGTTGTTGTTCACGATGTTATAGGAATCGGCGTAAAGGAAGTTTCCGATATTGTCATTGCCCTGGCTTCCGATAGAGGCCTTTATCTTCAGTTCATCCACCCAGTTCGACTTGAAGAAGTTCTCCTTGGAGATAATCCAGGCTACGCCGGCTGACCAGAAGTTACCCCAGCGGTAGTCTTTGTCGAAACGTGAAGAAGCGTCGCGGCGGAAGGAAACAGAGCCGAAATATTTGTTGGCATAGCTGTACATTCCACGGAATAAATATCCTTCATTGTTGTAGATTGTGGACGATGAGGTAGGGTCTCCGTTCTTGTTCAGCATCTGTGCGAGCTCAGTAGCCCCGTCAATACCGAAATTGTAGCCGGAAGCCCCGAGGTACTCGTACTTGTAATTGTAATACTCGTGTCCGAGCATAGCGCTGATGTCGTGAACTCCGTTGACAACTTTGTGGTAGTTAAGGAGTTGCTGGACGTTGTACGAGAATGTCCTTGAAGATGACTTGGAGAGATATCCGTTGTCGGAATTGGAGGTGTAGAGATCGGTATAAGGGTCCTCGGCATAGGTATATCTGCGGTCATAGTCGTAGATATTGCCGTTGATGGTGAGAGTCAGGTCATCATAGAACTTGATATCGGCATATCCACTGGCTATGAATGAGTTACCTGTGGTCTCCGATGTGCGGTAAAGGTTCGAGAATATGGCGTTGCCGCCAGTTCCGCCCGCCCTGCTGAGATCTCCGAGCTGTCCGTTGGCGAAATCGTAGATGTCACGGCCATAGCTGTCTTTCAAAATGTTGCCGTTTGCATCACGCAGGTAAACCGGATAGACAGGGGCCTGGCATTTGATGATGCTCCAGATGGTTCCGGTGCCGATTGTTCCTTCGGATGTCTGTGCGTAATTATACTTGGTATAGTTGAAGTTACCTCCGATCTTGAGCCATTTCTTGGCCTGGTAGTCAGCCTTGAGACGGGCTGTCAGACGGCTCTGCTCCGACCCGTCCTGAATACCGTCCTGATCCAGATAGCCAAGTGATGTATAGAGGTTTATCTTGTCTGTACGCTTGCTGACGCTGAGGTTGTACTCCTGACGGAAACCTGTCTTGAGGCCTATGTCCTCCCAGTCATCCGCCTGAACCCAGTATGTGTTGCCGTTGAAATTGTGGAATGCTCCCTCCACGGCGGCCGGATTCATCTTTCCGTTGGAAAGAATCAGGGATTCTCCTGTAGGAACGGTATAAGGCACATATCCCGGACCGATACCTGAGTCGTACAGACCCGCATTTGCCTTTTGATGGGCGGATTCAGCAGTAGCGCCCTCCTCGGCCGAATAGGTGTTGTAGAGCATCTTGTAATATGTCTCGAAGAATTCCCGGGCATTGGTTGTCTTGTAATTCCTGAGACCTTTGTGATTGCCTCCCCATTTGGCGTCCAATGTTATGACCGCATCGGAAGAGGAAGCTTTCTTGGTGGTTATCATTATGACGCCGTTCGCTCCGCGGGCTCCGTAAAGGGCGTTGGAAGCGGCGTCCTTGAGAACCGTCATACTCTCTATATCATTGGTGTTGATAAGGCTGAGGTCGCCGTCGAAAGGCATACCGTCCACGACGATGAGAGGCTCGGTGTCTGATGAGATAGAGCTGACTCCGCGGATTGTGATGCTCGGAGATGAGCCGAGCTGCGATGAGGAGTTAGTTATCTGGAGACCGGCCACGCGTCCGGCAAGGGCTGAAGCGGCGTTGGTCACCTGCACTTTTGACAGTTCATCGGACTTCATTGTGCCTGCAGAACCGGTGAAAGCCTCTTTTTTCATCTGTCCGAAAGCCACGACAACAACATCACTGAGCATCTCTGTGTTTTCGTCCAGGACAATCGTGAGCTGTGTGCGGCCTTCAACATTGACCTCCTTGGTGGTGTAGCCGAGACAGGAAACCTGAAGAGAAGCAGTGGAAGGCACGTTGATTGAGAATTTTCCATCAATGTCTGTGACAGTGCCATTGGTGTTTTTCCCCACTTGAATAATGCCCGCACCCATTAAAGGCTGGTTGGAAGAATCCACAACCACACCTTTGACTGTAGTCTGAGCCCAAGCGTTCATCCCGAACAAGAGCGGAATGAACACGAGCAATAATAGGTTCTTCTTCATCTGAAAGACAAGAATTAAGTTAAACTTAAGCCCCGCAGCAGCGGAACCCGAAATATATTAACCGTTTAACGGATATGTCTGTCAAATTATCAATGGTTGATAGTCAGCATTCTTTGTTCTCTCAGCACCAATGATTGATTATTATCATTGATTATCGTCATTGACATTTGTTAAGTTCATTTCGGCCCTAATTTACGTATTTTATGGATAAATCAAACATTTTTTTTGAAAAATCGAGCATCGTTCACTTTGCGAAGAAGCGCCACTCGGTGACGGAGGTGTATTGTCCGCCAGGACGGAGGACTGTCGAAGGGAACCTCGGCTGGTTCGGGGAATCAGGGAAATGGATGGTCTCGAGCAGCATCGCACCGTATTTCTCAAGCGGCCCGTATTTGCCGGCAATCTTTTCGCTCAGCCCGCGGCCGGTGTAGGTCAGCAAGGCAGGCTCAGTCGTCCAGGTCTCAACGCCACGCCCGCTCCTGCGCTCATACAGGACCGCGGCCTTCCGGAGAGTGCCGTCCCAGCCGTTCAGCTTCCAGCAGGCGGACATACCGTGCATAATTTCCAGCTGCCTGTTCGGCATATCCAGCCGGTAGTCCACCCGGTGCGGCTCCCTGAAATCGAACGGGGAGCCCTCGACAGGACACAGGATGTCCGGGCAGAAATGGAGATTGTTCTGTACGGACGTGTCCGCATCAACTGTGAGTATATGGTCCATCACATAACCGCCGCCTGAGCCTTTCAGATTGAAATAGGTATGGTTCGAGAGGTTGATGACTGTAGGTTTGTCGGCCGTGGCGCTGTACTCTATGCGGCAGACGTTGTCATCCGTCCACCAATAAGTTACATAGCAGTCGCAATTGCCAGGATATCCTTCTTCCCCGTCTGGGCTCAGCCTGTGGAACCTGACTCCCGAGCGCCGGTCTTCCCGGAGGAGCTCATAATCCCAGACGAAACGGTCAAAGCCCTGGTACCCGCCGTGGCACTGCACCGGAGCGCCGTCGAAATGCTCATTGGCCACCAGATCGTATTTCCGACCGTCGAGAGTGAATGACGCCCCGTCAATCCTGTTGCCGTAACGGCCTATGACACAGCCCATAAAGCGCTCCTTTCCGGTTTCGAAGGAAGTGATGTCTCCATAGCCGGCCACAACGTCATCCAGCTTTCCGTCTCGGTCAGGCACGTTGATGCTCACAATCCTTGCCCCGAAATCGGTCAGGGTCATATATGCCCCGCTGCTGTTGCGCAATGTGATGAGGCTTGTTTTTTCCCCCGTGGACAGGGCGCCGAAGTCTTCTGCGGTGGATTCAGGAGAATGTGGAGAGAAGCAAGCCGATATGACGGCAGCTGCGATGAAAAGAATCAGCGGTTTCATTTTCAATTGTGGTTAAAATCTCCACAAATATAATTCTTCATCGCCAATCCTGATAAAAGAATTTCGTCAATGTTTAGAATTAAAGTCCGGTATTCCAATACGGAAAAGCACCTCGGTTTGGGGCTGAAGTGCATTATTATGTTGTCAAAAGCTATATGTGGAGACCTTATATCAAATCCCGGAACCTCTCGAAGAACTCGCGAAGGCGGGCAAGGACGGTTTCCTTCTTGGCAGCGCGGCCCTTGCTGAAACGGGACATAGGAGGGAGAATTGCCGCGACATCGGTACCGGTCTCGCGGATGATGCCGTCCCGGAACGATGCCTCGATGAATTTGCGGGTAGGCTCGCTCTTGAGATGTTCCTCCTCTATGATGCGGTCGAGTTCCATCTGGCGCTGCCTGAGCACATATTCCTGCCACTCCACGTCCACTTGAGAGACCTCAGGAGTAAGTGATGAGATGAACTGCTCGATAAGGTCCTTCTTGTTGCGCAGCTCTATGCTGGAATCGACGGCCTTCGCAATGGAAAGACGGATTTCCGAATTGAGGGTATGCTCCTCGTGGTGCTTGGCAATCAGCGAGATGATGTAGTCGATATTGACCTCAACCTGCTTGACCAGTTCAATCTCAAAGACGATATCCTCGTTGATACTCTCCTTGTCAGCCTTTTCGCGGCCCCTGAACTTGTTGTAGATGTCGATATACATACTCTGGTAGTCCTGCATATCTCGCTCGCTGATGAGCTGCGCACCCTTGAAGTCATCGAAGCACTGAAGTATATTGATGGCCTTCAGCAGGCTGCCGAAAAGCCGGGCAAACTTCTTCTGGTCCTCCTCCAGCATAATTGGCTCACCCACAGGGAACTGCCCCAGAAGCTCCTCCACCAGCTCGCTGTAGCCTGCGTGGTGCTTGCCCTCATCGTCATAGCCATAGAAATAGTCCTCAAACTTGCGAAGGAGAACAATCCCGCCAGCATTCTCGTCACCGAACAGAGCCAGAGACTCGTTGGTGGCATTCTCCAAGTTCCTGAAGCAGACGATGTTTCCGAAGGTCTTTACTGAATTCAACTTCCTGTTGGTACGGGAGAATGCCTGCAGCAGGCCGTGCATACGCAGGTTCTTGTCCACCCAGAGCGTATTCAGCGTAGTCGCATCAAAGCCGGTAAGGAACATATTGACCACTATGAGCAGATCCACTTCCTTCTGTTTCATCCTCATCGAGAGGTCTTTATAGTAATTCTGAAACTTCTCGGAAGAGGTGCCGAAGTTGGTGTGGAACATCGCGTTGTAATTCGCAATGGCCTTCTCAAGGGCATCGCGGGAATTGGCGTCCAGCCCGGAGGTATCGTCAGAATTCTCCTCATCCATAAAGCCCTCCTGCTCGAAGTCCGCCTCGTTCTGGCCGTAGCTGTAAATAAGGGCAATCTTGAGCCGTTTGTCCGAAGGCAGAGCCTCCATCTGACGCAGGAACTCGTTGTAATACAGCACCGCAGCAGGGATGGAAGATGTTGCAAGAATGGAATTAAAGCCGGCAACGCGCTTGTCCTTGAGCTTATAGAAGGAGTTGCGCTTGGTCTTCTGGTCGAAGTGCTCCAGAATGTAGCGGGTAACATTGGAGATATTTTCCGGCGACATAAAGGCCGCATCGGTGTCTATGCCCCAGACCTTGTCATCCGGCACTCCATCCTTTTCCTTCATCGTCTGGATGTAGTCGATGCGGAACGGGAGGACATTCCGGTCGTTGATGGCGTTTACAATCGTATAGCTGTGCAGACGGTCTCCGAAGGCCTGTTCAGTGGTCTTGAGATGAGGCAGTCCGCTGCTTGAAGAGTTCTTAGGGAAAATCGGCGTTCCGGTGAAGCCGAACATATGGTAGCGTTTGAAAGCGTGGGTGATGCTGTCGTGCATCTGGTTGAACTGCGAACGGTGGCACTCATCGAAAATCAGCACAACGTGGGCATCGTAGATGTCGTGCTTGCAGTTCTTTGCTATGAATCGGCTGAGTTTCTGGATGGTTGTGACGATAATCCGGCAGTTCGGGTCCTCAAGCTGGCGCTGGAGAATGGCGGTGTTGGCATTGCTGTTGGCCGCTCCCTTCTCGAAGCGGTCATACTCCTTCATCGTCTGATAGTCAAGATCTTTGCGGTCCACAACGAACAGGACCTTGTCTATGCCGTCCATCTTCGAAGCGAGCTGCGCCGTCTTGAACGACGTGAGTGTCTTGCCGCTTCCGGTGGTGTGCCATATATATCCTCCAGCCGCAGTGGTGCCGAGGCGTTTCTTGTCATACGATGCAATCAGGATGCGCTGCAGGATTTTCTCCGTTGCGGCAATCTGGTACGGACGCATCACCAGAAGGTCCTTCTCGGCTGTGAATACGCAGAACTTGGTGAGGACGTTGAGCAGGGTGTGCTTGGCGAAGAAGGTGCTTGTGAAGTCCACGAGGTCAGTGATGACCTTGTTCTTCTCATCTGCCCAGTATGAGGTGAACTCGAAACTGCCTGTGCTCTTTGTGGAGTTCCTGGCTTTGAGTTCATTGGCCTTCTTTACGTGGGCGTTGCGGGTGGTGTTGGAATAATATCGGGTGAAGGTGCCGTTGCTGATTACAAAGAGCTGGACATATTCGAAGAGGCCGCTGCCTGCCCAGAATGAGTCACGCTGGTAGCGGTTAATCTGGTTGAAGGCTTCCTTGAGATCCACCCCGCGCTTCTTGAGCTCAACGTGAACGAGTGGCAGGCCGTTGACAAGGATGGTGACATCGTAACGGTTGGAGCGGACTCCATTCTCCACGACATATTGATTGATGACCTGAAGGCTGTTGCGGTGGATGTCGTCCTTGTCTATGAGTTTGATATTGCGGAAGCTGACTCCGTCCCGCCCGCCGTCAACCAGCGAAAGGACTTTTACGGAGTCGTTCTGAATCGTGTTTGTCTTCTCAACTATCCCGTCATTCTGGTTGGCAAGGACCATCTTGAAGAAGAGGTCCCACTCACTGTCGGAGAACTTGAAGTCATTGAGACGTTCCAGCTGGGCGCGGAGATTCCCGATGAGGGACTGCTCATCGGCTATCTGGAGGTATTCGTAACCCTGCTCCTGAAGCTGGCGGATGAATGCCGCTTCGAGGGCGGCTTCGCTCTGGTAGCTGCGCTCCCGTTTGTCGTCACGTTTGAATTCCGATACCAGAGTGCTCTCCGGGTTCTGGGATATGATGTTGAGATGTGTCATTTAGTTTGCTCTCTTGAAAGTCAAAAGTTGATCTCGATAATACTCGTACTGCTGCTGACGGGCTTTGATTTCGGCGGGGAGG
>JAQXHU010000098.1 GCA_029007435.1 Bacteroidales bacterium | reverse complement strand
TTTAAGCCCTTTCACTGGAAAATCCACCTCCGGATCAGTAGGCATAAGGCTCTCCGCCGACACTCCCATAGCCTTCCCCGCAGCCTTCACGCTCTCCTCGCCTCCGAGGAATGTAGCTCCCGCTGTAATTACACCGAGGCTTTTCAAGAAATCTTTACGGTTCATAGACAATAATTTAAATGGTTATTTAATATAGCTTGCAATCAGTTTCATTTTTCCGTCAGGAATGAATCTTACCCCTTTGGATGAAGCCGGAATCAGCACGGTCTCGCCCTGGTGCACAGTGACGGTCTCCTCTTTCTCTTCCGAGTCCACGATTGTTCCGCTTCCCTCAATGCATATCACAATGAGGAATGAATCTACATCCTTGAGGCATTTCGAGACCTCTTTGTCCAGATTGTACTGGCTTGTAGTGAAATACTTGCAGCTTACGAGCTCGTTCTCCTCGTTGTCCTTCATCTCGCAGGCTGTCTTGTATTCAGGATATACCTTGTAGTCAATCGCGTCTTTGGCGAGTTCGGTATGCAGCTCTCTCGGCTTACCGTCGAGTCCCAAACGTCCATAGTCGTAGATTCTGTAGGTGATGTCAGAAGTCTGCTGTATTTCTGCTATGAAGCAGCCGGTCCCTATTGCGTGGATTCTGCCGGCCGGAAGGAAGAACACGTCTCCTGGCTGAACCTTGAAGTCTGTCAGAACGTCTGTGATGGTGTTGTTCCCGACTCTTTCAACATATTCGTCCGGAGTGATTTCCTTCTTGAGGCCTGACAGCAGGTGAGCCCCTTCATCGGCCTGTACGACGTACCACATCTCCGTCTTGCCTTTCGAATTGTGCCTTGCGGCTGCAAGTTCGTCATCCGGATGCACCTGGATTGACAGGTCTGACCTGGCGTCTATGAATTTGATGAGAAGCGGGAACACGTTGCCGTTCTCGGCAAAGACTTTCTCGCCCACGAGCTTTCCTTTGAACTCTTCAATGAGGCTGGTGATTGTCCTGTCTGCGAATTCTCCCCCGGCCACCACTGATTCATTTCCGCGGACGCCGGAGAGCTCCCAGCTTTCGCCGATATTGTGCTGGTCCGTGGTGATGCCCTTGAACGGGGCTATTTTCTCGCCGCCCCAAACGACTGTCTTGAGTATCGGCTTGAATTTCAATGGATACATAGTCTATTCCTCCGTCAATTTATCCAGCTCGCTGAGCGCGAATGTATAAGCTCCCAATGCGATGGCCTTGCTGGCCCCGATGGCTGAGCGCATAACCCCGATACGTTTCTGCGGGTCGTAAGTGACTGTCTTCTCAGTGCCATAGACTTTCAGCTCGCGGGCGTCACCTTTGGCGAACAATGCGAACTCCTCCGGATCGTCGAGGTTATAGACTTTGGACTGCATGCGGCCTATGACGTCACCTGAGCAGGTCCTGATGGTTCCGCGCATAGAACGCAGGATGCCCGGCATAATGTACTCGTAGTTGTTCATAATGCCGCCGCCGATGCAGATGATGCCGTCAATGAGGGTCGCTGCTGTGGCCATTGCGTCTCCTGCGGCTTCTCCGAGGTCGTTGAATGCTTTGATGGCGGCTTCCCTGTCGCCCTCGCGCTTTCCGTGGCAGATGTCGCTGATGTCTTTAGGCGTGAGCCCGTGGTTCATATTCCCGCTGGCCTCTCCGTAAACTCTTGTCACCGCGCGCACTGCCACGCTGTCCTCGACGATGTATCCGGGAAGTTTCGGGTTGGCCAGGCAGAATGTCTCCACGCAGGAGTTGTCACCTCTGTTCAGCTGGCCGTCAATCACGGCTCCGTAGCCGAAACCTGTGCCGAAGGTGTAGCCGATGAGATTGCGGCAACGTTTGGCGCTGCCTGCCTCCTCAAGTCTGCGGTTCAATGCAGGCAGGGCTCCGCCGAGAGCCTCCCCGAAAGCGTAGAGGTCCCCGTCATTGTTGATATATACAGGGATGCCGAATTTGTACTCAAGGAATGGTCCGAGAGCCACTCCGTCCCTGAATGAAGGAAAGTTCGGGAGATATCCGCCGATGATTCCGTTAGGATAGTCCGCCGGTCCCGGGAATGCGAAACTGATGGCCGCCGGCTTGTCGTTCAGCATATCCGACACTGCGCTGAATCCTCTCACCATTGTGTCGAGGCAGAGGTCGAGATTGTCCGAGTTTGAAGGCAGGGTGATTGGCTCAACCACATATTCGCCTCCTCGCATAGCGCCGAATACCATATTTGTGCCGCCAGCGTCGAGTGTCAGCACAATCCTTGGATCGTTTTTGAAATCTTTCATATAAGTTGTTTATTAGTTTATAGTAAAAATATATGGATGGAAACCGGACCGCTAAATGAGCGGTTCGGCCTCCATTGCTGCCGGCTGTGGGATTCCCATCAGCTTGAGAATTGTAGGGGCGACATTGCAGAGGGCTCCGTCCTTTACGGTCTTGACCTCATCGCCTGCGTTCACCACGATGAACTGTACAGGGTTGAGAGAATGTGCCGTGTTAGGGGTCCCGTCGTCATTGACCGCATAGTCCGCATTGCCGTGGTCGGCGGTGATGAGCACTGCGTAACCGTGCGCAATAGCTGCGTTGACCACTTTCTCGACGCATCCGTCAATGCATTTGACAGCGGTGCGGATGGCGTCGTAAACGCCTGTATGTCCGATCATGTCGCCGTTAGCATAATTCAGGATTATCAGGTCTTCTTTCTCGGAGTTGATGGCATCGACCAGTTTTTCTGTGACCTCCGGAGCGCTCATCTCAGGCTGAAGGTCGTAGGTGGCTACTTTCGGGGAGTTCACGAGAATCCTGTCTTCGTTCGGGAACGGGGTCTCAAGCCCGCCGTTGAAGAAGAAGGTAACGTGGGCGTATTTCTCGGTCTCGGCGATTCGGAGCTGGCGTTTGCCCGCTTTCGAAACGACTTCTCCGAGAGTGTCCTGCACGAGTTCCTTGTCAAAAAGTATGTGAAGACCCGTGAAAGATGCGTCGTAAGGGGTCATACAGCAATAATAAAGGTCCGGAATCACTTTCATCCCGAATTCAGGCATATCTTTCTGCGTGAGCACGGATGTTATCTCGCGGGCCCTGTCGTTGCGGAAGTTCATAAAAATCACCGCATCGCCCTGCTCAATGGTGGCAAGCGGCCGGCCCCCGTCGTCTGTGACTGCGATTGGCTTGATGAACTCGTCAGTGACGTCGGCATCGTATGAGGCCTGGATTCCCTCAGTTGCGGAAGTGAATTTTGCGCCCTCTCCATTGACGAGAAGGTTGTAAGCCTCTTTGATACGCTCCCATCTCTTGTCCCTGTCCATAGCATAGAAACGGCCGCAGACAGAAGCCACTTTTCCGGCGCTTCCGGCCATATGGCTTTCGAGTTCAGCCACGAATCCTTTTCCGCTGTGCGGGTCCGTGTCGCGCCCGTCCATGAAGCAGTGTACGAAAACATTGTCGAGCCCGTATTCTTTAGCTACATTGAGGAATTCGTAATAGTGGTCGAGGGAGCTGTGGACTCCGCCGCTTGAGCAGAGACCGAGAAGGTGAAGTTTCTTTCCGCTTTCCTTCACATAGTCAAACACTCCCTTGACTTCGGCCCTGTCGAGAAGCTTGTGATCGCGGCAGGCTTTGTTGATTTTCATAAGGTCCTGATATACAACTCTTCCAGCGCCGAGGTTCATATGTCCGACCTCTGAATTTCCCATCTGTCCGTCAGGCAGGCCGACGTATTCGCCGCAGGCCTGGAGATGGCTCATCGGATATTTTGCCCGGAGGGAGTCGAGAAAAGGAGCACCCTGTGTGTAGATGACGTTGGAGTGGTCGTGCCGGCCCTCTCCCCAGCCATCCAGAATCATTAGAAGAACTTTTCTGTCCATATAAACGAAATTTTACTTTATATTCTTAAATTTGCATTTACAAAGATACTAATTTTTGAACCATTTCGGGTAATATTGCTTTTCACGAATGACAAAAAGCGTAATTTAGGCTGAATTGATTGTCCCGGAATGAATAAATGTTGGAAATATTATGGCAGACAGACGAAGACGCAAAAGCGGCAGTTTTTTCAAGAAGAGCCGCAAAGAAGAACACAGAAAAGATTATCCTGAATATATCGGCACGGTGCAGATGACGCGCGAGGGCTTCCTGTTTGTCAAAGTGGAGGGGCAGGATGATGACATCTATGTGAGGGCCGGAAAGACCAAAGGCGCACTCAACGGTGACAAGGTCAGGGTTTCGGTGACCAAGTCAAAAACCGACACTAAAAAGCAGGAAGGTGTTGTCGTAGAGGTGGTTGAGAGGTCATCAAGGCCGTTTGTTGGAGTTCTCCACATCGTCGGCGGACAGGCCTGGGTGCTGATGCAGAGCAAAGTGATGCCTTACGATATCAGCATTGACATCACCGACAGGGATGGCAAGCCTTATATCCGCCGCAAAGGCGGGATGCCGCAGGCTGGATTCCTCAAGAAGATAAACAACAGCGAATTCATTGTCAGCGGATTGAATGAGACGGTGGACGGAGAGACAAGGGAAATGCATACCCGTTCCGGCATCAAAGTGGCTGCTGTGGTGGACAGCTGGAGTACCGGCGAGCCTAATCCGAGAGGACATATAGTTGACGTTCTCGGGGAACCGGGTGAGAACGACACAGAGATGCACGCCATTTTAGCCGAATACGCCCTTCCTTACAGGTTCGAGGCTGAGGTGGAGAATGCCGCCGACGGGATATCTGACAAGATTTCCGCGGAAGACCTCAAAGGCAGGCGGGATTTCAGGGACACGCTTACATTCACCATTGACCCGGAAGATGCCAAGGACTTCGACGACGCATTGTCATTCAAGGTTTTGCCGAATGGCAATTATGAGGTCGGCGTGCATATTGCCGACGTCTCCTATTATGTGACACCGGGTTCCGTAGTTGACAAGGAGGCCAGGAACCGGGGAACTTCCGTCTATCTTGTGGACAGGACTGTTCCTATGCTTCCGGAGAAACTTTCCAACAAGTTGTGCTCCTTGCGTCCGAATGAGGACAAACTCACATTCTCCGCTGTGTTCGAGATGACTCCGCTGGCCAAAGTGGTAAGCCACTGGTTTGGCAGGACGGTCATCAGATCGGATTACAGGTTTGCGTATGAGACAGCCCAGCAGATAATTGACAATGGCGAAAAGTCCCTGGAGATGGAACTTCGGGGAGGAACTGACGGCATCCATTCTGCTGTCAAGGACCCTGTTCTCGAAGCGTCTCCGGAGGCTGCTGAACGCCGCGCAAAGGCTGAAGGCCGCAATGAGGCGGCGATGGGAGAGGGCGTCTATGAGGGCTGCGTCATACCGCGCCAGCTCAAAGAGGCGATTCTCGAACTCCACAATCTGGCTTCCAAGCTGCGCAAGAAGAGATTCGCGGCCGGAGCCATCAGCTTCGAGCGCCCGGAGATGAAGGTCGAGGTGGATGAGAAGGGACGTCCTGTCAGGGTTTACCAGAAAATTTCTAAAGAGGCCAACTGGCTTATAGAAGAGTTTATGTTGCTGGCCAACAAGTCGGTGGCTGAGTTCATCAGCACTTGCGGCAAGATGGACGGTGTGGCGAAGAAAAAGGCGAAGACCTTCGTTTACCGTATCCACGACGAGCCGAACGGGGAGAAAATCCAGGGACTGCGTGAGTTCGCCGGCAACTTCGGATACAAGATGGAGAGCGCCAATGAGGGCCGCCAGCTTGCCAAGGCCCTCAACACCCTGCTTTCCGCCGCCAAGGACAAGCCGGAGTTCAATGCTATCGAGATGCTCGCCCTCAGGTCAATGGCCAAGGCGTCCTACAGCACGGACAATATCGGGCACTACGGACTTGCATTCAAGTTCTACACGCATTTCACGTCTCCTATCCGCCGTTATCCTGACACTATGGTGCACAGGCTTTTGGCGATGTATCTCGACGGAGCCGACTCCCAGAGCAAGGAGTATTATGAGGAACAGTGCAAGTATGCATCTGAGCGTGAGATCGTTGCTGCCGAGGCTGAACGGGCCAGCGTCAAGTACAAGCTTGTCGAGTTTATGCAGGACAAGGTGGGCGGCGAGTTCGAGGGCCATATTTCCGGCCTTACAGAATGGGGAATGTATGTCGAGGTGGAGCCTACCAAGATTGAGGGAATGGTCGCCCTGCGTGATGTCCGCTCCGATTTCTTTGAGTTCGACCAGGAGCATTACCGGATTGTCGGGAAGCGCACAGGAGTTATTTACAATCTCGGCGACCCTGTCAAAATTCGTGTGAAGGCTGCCAATCTGGACCAGAAGCTGCTTGACTATGAACTGGTTGAGACCGGCAATGAGGAACGCCTTGAGAAAAATGAAGGTGCTTCCCGCAAAGGTGAGAAGGCGGAGCCGGGCAAGGGCAACAAGTCGGCCCGCAAAGCCAAGGTGAAGGCCGCCATCAGGCTTTCAAAGCAGAAATCCTCCCGCAAAGACAGGAAGAAATGAAGATAATCTTTGTCTGTCACGGGAATATCTGCCGTTCCCCGATGGCTGAATATATAATGAAAGACCTTGTCCGCAGGGCCGGAAGGGAGGATGAGTTCTCAATCTCTTCAGCTGCAGTGTCTTGTGAAGAGGAGGGAAACGGACTGTACCCTTATGCGGCCCAGACTTTGGAGCGCCACGGAATCCCTTTCGGCAGGCACAGGGCACACAGGATTACTGTAGAAGAATACAGGGACGCTGACCTTGTGGTGGTGATGGATTCTTCAAATGCCAGGCTGCTGGACCGTATTGCCGGAGGAGAGTCTCCCGGAAAAACACATATGATGCTTGAGCTCGCAGGTCTCTCAAGGGACGTTGCTGACCCTTGGTACACAGGTAATTTCGAAAAAGCCTACAGTGATATCCTGACTGGATGCAAGGCCCTGTTGGCCAAGTTCTCAGACGTTGAATAAGAAGTGCATTATGTCACCGTCCTGGACAATGTACTCCTTGCCCTCGGTGGCGAGCTTTCCGGCTGCCCGGACTGCCGCCTCTGATTTGTATTGGATGAAATCCTCGTACTTGATAACCTCTGCGCGGATGAAGCCCTTCTCGAAATCCGTATGGATCACTCCTGCGGCTTGCGGGGCCTTGTCTCCCTTGTTGATGGTCCATGCGCGGCATTCATCGGCTCCGGCCGTGAAGAATGTCTGGAGGCCAAGCAGCCTGTAGGCGCCCTGGATGAGTCTTGCCGAGCCGGACTCCGCCAGGCCCATCTCGTCGAGGAACATCTGTCTGTCTTCGTAGCTCTCCATTTCGGCAATTTCGGACTCTGTTTTGGCGGAAATAATCAGAATCTCTGCCTTTTCGTCTTTGACAGCCTCGCGGACCGCATCCACGTAGGCATTGCCGTTCAGGGCAGATTTGTCATCCACATTGCAGACATACATCACCGGCTTGTTGGTGAGCAGGAACAAGTCCCTGGCCATCGCCTCCTCTTCCTGGCTCAGCTCAACTGTTCGGCAGGATTTGCCTGCCAGCAACGCATCCCGGTATCTCTCAAGCAGTTCCATAAGCTTTTTGGCGTCTTTGTCGCCTCCGGTCTTGGCCTGCTTCTGAACTTTCACGAGACGGTTCTCAACAGTCTCCAGGTCCTTGATCTGCAACTCTGTATCGACCACTTCCTTGTCCCTTACCGGATCCACAGTCCCGTCAACGTGGACAATATTGCCATTGTCGAAACATCTCAGCACGTGGAGAATCGCATCAGTCTCCCTGATGTTCGCAAGAAACTGGTTTCCAAGGCCTTCGCCTTTGCTGGCACCCTTCACTAGTCCGGCAATGTCCACAATGTCCACTGTCGCCGGCACCACCCTCTTCGGATTGCAGAGGTCCGCCAGTGTCTCAAGCCTCTTGTCCGGCACATTCGTCGAGCCGAGGTTCGGCTCAATCGTGCAGAACGGGAAGTTCGCGCTCTGGGCCCTGCCAGAGCTTATACAGTTGAAGAGAGTTGATTTTCCGACATTCGGAAGTCCTACTATACCGCATTTGAGTGACATGTCTGAATGTATTTCTATATTATAAGTTATATAATTCGTAAACCGCCCGCAAAGTTAAGGAATCTTCGAATAATAATCCGCATCATCCCTGAAAAATGAATTGGAATTTTTGTTTATATTTGCGGCTGCAGTTCAAGACAGAAAGAATGTTCAAGTCCTTCAAATCACAGTCAGACGAAGTTCTGCTGACAAAATTGAAACGTGGCAATCTCCGCGTGTTTGAGGAGATATATGAACGCTATGCCCCTATGGTGCTGAACTTTGTCCGGAAATTGATCAAGGACCAGATGAGAGCGGAGGACATAACGCAGAATATCTTTATGCGTCTTTATATGTCCAGGAACACTCTTGACCCGAAACTTTCATTGAAGAACTGGCTTTTTGTATGCGCGCGCAACGAGGCTCTTGACGTACTGCATTCCAAGTGGGCGAAAGATGTTGACAAAGTCGGCGATGTCAGGGAGGATACCAGTATTTCTGTTCCGGAAGAGGAACTTCTTCGCAAAGAATCAGCCGCGAATATCAGGCGTATGGTAGAGACAATGCCTGGGCAGAGAGGCAAGGTTTTGAAAATGAGCAAACTGGATGATCTTTCAAATGATGAGATTGCGGAGAAACTCGGGCTGTCCGTCCGCACAGTGGAGAAACATCTTGAACTTGCGATGAAAGACATAAGAGGAAAATTTAATTGAAAAAATCATATAAACCGTTACGTAAATCGATAAACTCGTCCGTTCTTAAGGTGTATGGACAAGAAACTGAAAGATTATTATGACGGTCTGCTCAGCCCGGAAGAGGAGATAGAGGTGCAGAAATGGCTCTCTGTTCACGGAAGGGAAGATGGAGTATCAGATACGTTGCGCGAATTGTTCGACGGAGAGGAAAAACTTTCCGGCGAGCAGTTGCTGTACAAACGTATTGTGCCGGAGAAAAAGAGTTTCTGGCGCAGCAGGATGATGGCTGCCTGTGTGGCTGGCCTGCTTGCTGTCGGAGCCGCTTCTCCGGTGGCGTACTTCATTGGCAGAAAAGACGTTCCTGCGCAGATTGCGGAGGTGGAATGGTTTGAGTACAAGGTTCCGGCCGGTGAAAACCACAGGATGGTGCTTCCGGACAGTTCCGAAATCTATCTCAATGCCGGTTCCCGCATCACTTACCCGTCCCGTTTCGATGGAAACGAGCGCAAGGTCTTCATTGACGGCGAGGTGTATGCGAATATAACGTCTGATCCGGAGCACCCGTTTATAATCAATTCAGGGGATACCCGTCTGAAAGTCTATGGCACCACGTTCAACTACAAGACGTACAGTGAAAGCGAATGTGTGGAGGTCCTTCTGCTGAAAGGCTCTGTGAGCCTGGATGTCAATGTGGGAGGAGAAATGAGAACTGTTCAGATGGCACCAGGTTATATGGTGCAGTATGACAGGAAGACCCGCTCTGTGGATATGCAGTCATTTGACCAGACGAATTACAGGGCATTCTCTGAAAAGCATTCTTTCCATTTCTTCAATCTCACAATGTCGGACATCGCCCTTGACCTGTCCCGCTATTTCGGAGTCCGGATAGTGGTGCAGGATGAAAAGTTGGCGAAGACGCATTTCTACGCATATTTCACTAATAATGAGACGCTTGATCAAATTCTAAGTTCAATGAACACGGACAGGAAGATGAAAATCAAATCGAGTGACGGCGTGATTTATCTGTCATCCCGATAAAAATCCACATATTATTCATTTTAACCACATTACAAACGATGAGAGTAAAAATCTTACTTGCATCGCTGCTTGCACTTGTGATTAGCTATTCCGTTTCAGCTATGCAGATAGACCTGAAACTGAACAATGTCACTGTAAAAGAAGCGATTGCAGCACTGAACAAAATGGAAAACTGGTCTATCATCGTTAATTCTGATGAGATAGACTTGTCCAGAAAGGTGTCAATAGATGTCTCTGGAGCCAGCATCGATGATGTCCTGAATCAGATTTTTGCAGGCCAGAATGTCACTTATGTGATAAACGGAAGCCGTGTGTCCATCACGGGGAAACGGACGGACCCCGAAATTCCAGAAAGAGTCCACACAATCAAGGGCAAAGTTCTGGACCCGTCCGGGGACCCTCTTCCTGCGGCGTCCTTGATGGTGAAAGGCACTAAAACAGGATTCTTCACCGATGTTGACGGCAATTTCGAACTGTCAGGCATCAGCTATCCGGCCACGCTCGTAGTTTCCTATATCGGATTCTCAGACAAGGAAGTGGTCGTGAGCGGAACGGAGACCAGCCTGTCAATCAGCCTGGATGATATCCAGAACCTGCTGAACGATGTCGTGGTCGTCGGCTACGGAACACAGAAAAGGGTGAATCTTACAGGAGCCGTTTCGGTGATTGACGGCAAAGATCTGAACAACAGGCCTGTGACCAACACGGCTATGGCTCTCCAGGGAGCGGACCCGTCTCTTCTCCTGACAAACGGAAACGGCTCCATAGCAGGTGACCAGTATAAAGTTTCAATCCGCGGTTCCGTATCATTGAATTCAGGCTCGCCACTCATTCTCATCGACGGTATCGAGGGCAGTCTCGCACAGGTGAACCCAAATGACATTGAAAGTATTTCAGTCCTCAAGGATGCGTCAGCCTGCGCCATCTACGGTGCGAAAGCCTCTGCTGGAGTGGTGCTCATCACCACCAAGAACGGAGCGGACGGGAAGGCCATAGTCACATATAACGGACGTTTCAGCATTTCTGACAACACCACTTCCACAGATTACATCACTTCCGGTTATGACTATGTCACACTGACGAACGAGTTCTATACTTATACCAAGGGTTATGGCGCGTGGACATATACAGACGCCCAGCTTGAGATGATGAAAGAGAGAAGATATGACAAGAAAGAGAATCCTGCACGTCCCTGGGTTGTCCCTGACGAGACTGGCACATACACATATCTTTATCTCGGAAACTTTGACTGGTACGGATTCCTGCTTAACAAGACCCGTCCCGAGACGGAGCACAATATCACTGTGCGCGGAGGAACGGACAAGGTTACATATTATGCCTCAGGACGTTATCTGTACCGCGAAGGTCTATTTGCCGGGAAGGCGAAAGATAAATACAACGGTTATTCTTTCCGATCCAAGATGGACGTGAAGATGACCAAATGGCTTAATTACTCGAACAACATCAGTTTTGAGCGCACCGACTATTCATATGGCGGATTTATGGAGATTGACGGTTCGGAGAAACTTATGTCCAACGGTATTCTCTATGACATTATGAGAAATGTCGGCCCTAATATCGTGCCTTACAACCCGGACGGCACTATCAATATCCAGTCCGGATATATGGCGGATGCGACTTCTCCGCTGTTCTCAGGCCGAGGCGGCGTGTTTATGGACGGGCGAAACCGCAACAAGGTGGTCAACAATTACCTGACTCTTACAAACCGCTTTACGTTCAATATAGCGAAGGGCCTGCAGTTCATTGCGGACTACACATACCGCCGCCGTGACGAGACCAAGGCTTACCGCAGCCTTCCGTCAGCGAACTGTTACGACAATGCCAACAAGAGAATGTACAAGGGCGCCGATGCCAGTGTGCCCCAGGGGCAGTTCACAAACGGCTCCGTGTATGACTTCTACCAGGAGAGCCGCTATTACAACGACGGGCACGTCATCAATGCATTCTTCAAATACAACGGCTCATTCGGAAAGGGACACAATCTTGGCGTCACTGCCGGAGGAAACTTCGATGATTACCGCAGCAGTACATTGGTGAATAAACAGAAAGGCTCCCTGAGCGAGTCGCTTTCTTACATCAATATGGCGAACGGAGAAATAATAAAGGCCAGCGAGAGCAATTCCGCATACAGGACTCTGGGCTTCTTCGGACGAATCAATTATGATTTCAAAGGGAGATACCTCGTTGAACTTTCAGGCCGTGTGGATGGTTCGTCAAGATTCCCTGCCGACCACAGATGGGGCTTTTTCCCTTCTGCATCCGCTGGATGGCGTATTTCCGAGGAACCGTTCTGGCAGAATCTGAAGAATGCCGTCAATAATGCCAAAGTCCGTCTTTCCTATGGTACTCTCGGAAACCAGCAGGTAAACAATTACTATTACTGGGACACGATTTCCACCGGGTTGCTGAACTATACGTTTGACGGTACAGGAAAAGCCGGATATGCCCAGGCTTCCGCTCCGGTTTCCAGCAGCCTCACCTGGGAGACGGTCATTTCCAAGAATCTCGGTATCGACCTCGGCTTCCTGAAGGGCAGGCTGAATCTGTCCGCGGACTTTTACATAAGGGATACGAAGGATATGCTTACAAAGGCCAAGACTCTTCCTTATGTCTATGGTGAGACAGCCCCTAAGGAAAATGCGGCTGACCTGCGTACAAAAGGATATGAGCTGTCTTTAGGATGGCGTGATACTTTCAAGCTTGCCTCCAGGCCGTTCTCTTACGGAATCACTGCCACACTCGGTGATTATCAGACACATATCACAAAGTTTGACAATGACAGCAAACTCCTCAGCGACCATTATGCCGGCAAGAGACTCGGAGATATCTGGGGCTACGTGTCCGACGGACTTTTCGCCACTGACGAAGAGGCTGCGGCTTATGAGGCTGCCATTGATTCCAAGGGCACAGTGCACAAGGGAGTGTTCGCCTGCAAGGCTCCGTACAACCATCTGCTCGCCGGTGATATCAGATTCAAGGATCTGGACGGCAATGGCAAGATAGACTCAGGTAAGAACACTCTTGATGAGCCTGGCGACCGCAGGGTAATCGGCAACAAGCTTCCCCGGTACAATTATTCAATCAAGGGAGATTTCAACTGGCTCGGCATCGACCTCAGTTTCTTCTTCCAGGGAGTGGGCAAGATGAGCTGGATGCCAAGCAGCGGCTGTCTGTATTTCTACGGACCGTATGCGTTTGAGCGCCCGAGCTTCATCACAAAGGATTTCAACAGCAAGTGCTGGTCTTCTGAAGAAGGTGCTGACAACAGTGACGTTGTCTTCCCTCGCAAACGAGGCAATCTCGTTAAAGGCAGCAATCTGGTCAACTCAGACTATTTCCTTCAGAATGCGGCTTATCTGCGTCTGAAGAATCTGACATTGGGTTACACACTTCCAATCAAGGCCAAGGCCATTGAGCGCGCGAGAATCTACTTCTCCGGAGAAAATCTTTTCTATATATCTCCTCTCAAGAAGGCCTGCAAGACTATTGACCCTGAGGTTGCCACCACGACTGCGACGAACGACAGTATGTATCCATATTCAAGGACATTCTCCATCGGCGTCGATATTACATTCTAAAAGGTTGACTGATAATGAAAAAAATATTTAGCATATTGACTTTGTCGGCGGCGGTGCTGCTTGCGGCATCCTGCGAAGACTTCCTGACCAAGGCTCCGGAAACCAATATGTCGCCGGAATCTTATTTCAAGTCCAAGGCTGAACTTGAAATGTGGACGAACAATTTCTATGCGGATATCCTTCCGACGGCGGAGGACATTGTGGCGCAAGTGGCCGATGACCATTACACAAGTTCTCTCAATGCAATAGAGAAAGGAACCCGCACTCCCTCATCGAAATCCTGGAACGAGGATACCTGGAAACCTCTCAGGCGCATCAATTATTTCTTCGAGAACAACAAGTGCACGGACGCATCTGCAAGCGCTATGTATGAGGGCGTGGCTTATTTCTTCAGGGCTATGTTCTATTTCGAGAAAGTGCGTCAGTATGGCGATATGCCTTACTACGACAAGGTTATCGGTTCTTCTGACGCTTCGCTTCTGAACAGGCCGAGAGATCCCCGCGGCTACGTTATGCTGAAAGTCTGCCAGGACCTGGACAAGGCGTATGAGCTTCTTCCTGAAAAATGGGAGGCCTACAGCGTGTATAAAGTGACGAAGGATGCTGCTATGGCCCTCAAGTCCCGCGCGGCTCTTTTCGAGGGGACATTCCGCAAATATCATTCTGGGACAGAATACGTTCCGGAAGATGAGCAGACCTTTGACGGTGTGACCATCTCTTCTAAATGGTTCCTTGAGCAGGCTGCGGATGCGGCTTCGAAGGTTATGGGCAAGCGCTCTCTTTATACCGGCAATACTCTCGGCCTTGCTTCCAAAGCTGCGAAAGCCTCTTACCGGGAGTATTTCATCCTCGAGGATGCTGAGACCAGCGAGACTATTCTTTCAAGGAGGTATAATGTGGACCTGCTTATCCGTCACGGTATCCAGTTCAATATGAAGAATGGCCGCCACAGCGCTACCAACCGCTTCGTGAATCATTATCTTCAGTCGGACGGTACCCCTATCCAGAACAGAAGCGGCTGGCAGACACTGTCTTACTATGACGAATTCCAGAACCGCGACCCTCGTATGGAGCAGACTCTGCACGGCCCTGCGTATGTGGCCTATGAAGGCAAGGGGCACGAGACTCTCACTTTCGACCGCAATCTGAGCGGCTACCGCATCATAAAGTTCATAAGCAGCACCGATCACGAGAACGCCACGACCTCCACGACAGATCTTCCTGTCATCCGTTATGCGGAAGTTCTTCTGAACTATGCAGAAGCGAAGGCAGAACTGGGCACACTCACGCCTGATGACCTCGCCAAGACAGTTAATGTCATCAGGGCCCGTGTCGGTATGCCGGGACTCTCGGCAGTACCGGCCGATCCTGACGCTCTTATGAAGGAGTATTATCCAAATGCGAAAGGGGAGCAGCTCGCTGCGATTCTTGAAATCAGGCGTGAGCGCACTGTGGAACTGTTCTGCGAGGGTTTCCGTCAGTGGGACCTTCTCCGCTGGAACGAGGGAAAATGGATTACTCCGAAGTCAACCGGCGGTTTCCAGGGGATTTACATTCCGGGATTCGGTGAGTATGACCTGGACAAGGACGGCAAGATGGACATCTGCGTATATGACGGAAGCGGGCCCGCTCCGAAAACCAACGTTCCGGCGACCAATGTCATCGGAACGGGAGCAGGATGGACCCTCTCTGACGGCACAAGCGGATATCTCACATATCACGCCTCTGAAGACTACATCTGGAATGACTCAAGAGATTATCTCTGGCCGATTCCTGTAGATCAGAGGTCTCTGACCGGAGGCGCATTGTCGCAGAATCCTGGTTGGGACGACGGATATAACGGCTGATGGCGTATGAAACTCAAGAACTTCATAATATTGGCATTAACCTCCTTCCTGGTGGTTGTGTCCTGCGGAAAGGAAACGGGCGGCCCTGACGAGGGAACTTTGTCCGTGACTCCTGAATCCGTTGAGATAGAAGCTATCGGCGGCCAGGTCTCTGTCAATGTGAGCTCGACCGATGACTGGCTTGCCCGCTCCAGCGCTTCCTGGGCGAAAGTACTTAACGCTTCAGGAAAGGGCGGGCAGGCAGTGACGGAGCTGCGCATCTCGGCCGATGAGAACACATCTGATGAAGAGCGCAAAGCCGAAATCGTTGTCAAGACGCTCAAAGGCAGCCAGGTGAATGTCCAGTTGACGCAGTCCGGACGCAACGGCGAGTCTGTATCGCGTGGAATTGCGACTGCGGACGATCTTGTGGCGTTTGCCAAGGCGGTAAATGAAGGCGCGTCCGTGAACCGGTATATGATAAACGGGATTGTCAAGATAGTTTCTGACATCGATGCCTCATCCATAAAGGAATGGGTGCCGGCCGGTACTGCGGAAAGACCGATGTCCTACAGCATTGACGGCGGCGGACACACTGTTTCCGGCATAAACTGGACAGTGGACATATCTAAATTCCCTGCCGCCGGCCTTGTCGGCTATGCGAAAGATGTCACAGTCAGGGATATTGTCCTGGAAGGGACAGCCATCACTCTCAAGGGCTCCTCTGCAAAAGTCAACGCCGGCGCATTTGTCGGTTATGCCGCCAATTGCAATATGACAATGCTTGTAAGCAAGGTCAATGTCATTATGCCGGAAAATTCTTCTTCCGGTCCAGGCATCGCAGTTGGTGGAATCTGCGGATTTGCGGACGGCTCTTCTGTAATGGGTGGAGACCTGAAGCGTGACGGATGCGTCAATGAAGGCGACCTGCTCATATCGGCGCCTTGCAATGCCGGAGGCCTTGCGGGGCACAATGAAGGCAAGGTGACCAACTGCACAAACCGCGGCTCAATACTCGGAAAATCTTCATCTGACGGGAAATGCGGGCCGGCCTGGGGTTGTTCGTACAACAAGAACAGGGACGGATTCACTTCGAATTCCGGCTATGGCAATGTCGGTGACTATGACCAGTTCAAAGCCGCGCCTGACAAGGCTCCGGATGCTATGTTCTATAATGCTGTGGTTTATCCGGAGCACAATTTCGATGTCCTGGTGAATTCTGTTGACTGGACCCTGGATTCATATTATGACTGGGAGGAGGTGTCCGCTGCGGATATCCGCACAGGTGTCAGATATCATCATTATGCCTGCACGAATATACCGAGACATATCCACGTCCTTGAGATTGATATGAATGATGCCGGGGTGGAGATAACAACGTCGTATGCTGACGACATTGTCCCGAATCCGAACGGCAACAAGAACGCCAACAACGGAAAGAACATCCGCGAGACTCTTTCAGAACTCTGCGAACGCAAGCGGTCCGAGGGAATGAAAGTCATCGCAGGCATCAATACCGGTTTCTTCGATTCGAACGACGGAATCTCCAGAGGCTTCCATATAGAGGACGGGGAACCTGTCTATATCAACAATCCGAAAGTCTTCAATGACAATTACCACGTTCACGGCTGGGGCTTCACTGTGTTCGATGACAGGACAATGTCGTGCGGCAAGAAGACGTTTTCCGGAAAGTTGAAGGTGGGGAGCGAAGAGTATGATTATTATACTGTAAATGACACCACTCTGCGCCATATCTCGAAACAGTATCCGGTGAATGTCTATACGAACCGTTATGCCCGGTATCCTCATCCGGAGAAAAAGTCTCTTGTGAACAACCTGGCTGCCAATGCATTGTATCTGGTGGCGGAGTATGTCTCCTCTCCGATGAAGGTGAACTGCGGATATGCGGAGGCGGTGGTCAAAGCTGTTTATGACGGAACTTCGGCGCCATTGTCGAACCCTCCGTATCTGTCCGGAAGAAATGAAGTGGCGGTCTCACTTTCCGGAACTGCTGCGGCTGCGGTAGCTTCATCGGTCAAGACAGGGGACAAGATAAGTCTCAGGTGCGATATCGGGATCAAGACTGACAACAATGATCCGAATCCTGTAATGAAGCCGATTCTGACCCAGAATTCGTCAGCGTACTATCTGATGAAAGACGGGGAGGATTACAGCCAGACTCCGGGCGCTGCGGCCAGCGTGCATTCCAAGTTCGACCCTATGACTTTCCCTGTGCTCAGCAAAGACGGGAAGAAAGTGTGGTTAGTTGTTGTGGACGGGCGTCAGGACTGGTATTCCACGGGAGTGAAAGGCTATGAGATTTACAGAATAGCCAAGAAACTCGGAGGATGGAATTGCACCAGATTCGACGGAGGCGGCTCGACCTGTATGTGGCTGTACAACGGAGGTTCGGGAAAAATCGTGAACAGCGTTTCGGACTCAAACGGAGAGCGCAGCTGTCTCAACTATCTGCTTATCACGGAAAAATAAATAACATCAATTAATGGTTATGAAAAGTATTAACATAATAATTGCAGCCCTTGTCCTTGGAGGTGTCATCCTGAATTCCTGCAAGGACGATGAATATGATTTCAAGGTGTGCGATATGAAGGTGGACAGAGAGTCCATCGTCGATGTGGCGGCCCAGAATCCGGGGCAGGAGGTGGTTGTCCTTACAACCGACGCTCCGTACTGGATTCTCCAGACTCCTGACTGGATAACTCCTGACGCCACCACAGGATATGGCGAGCAGTCCATTGTGACATTCACTATCGCTTCCAATTTCAAGGATGAGAATACAGATGTGGCCGCCAGAAAAGGTGAGATCAAGTTCTCCGGCGGAATGACGTCTGTCGTGATTCCTGTGTCCCAGCTGGGCTATACTGCTCCGGTTGATCCTGACGCCAGCATCGGCGGCATTCCTGATATGGACGAGTTCAAGGACTTCATATCCGCAGTCAACAATGGAAGGGCTATTTCCAGATGGTTCAATGCTGATGGTGAAGTGGAGCTTCTGACTGATCTCGACCTCGCCTCATTTGCTGAATGGGTTCCTGTCGGGCTCCCTGAGAAAGTGACACTTGGAAACAACTCTCTTTCTTATACGGGTTCGTCATTCAAAGGGGTATTCAACGGTGGCGGACATACCATCCGGAATTTCAACATAAACACGACTTTCGGAAAGGATGCCGCTTTCGGATTTTTCGGTGTGCTTGACGGAGCTGTTGTCAAGGATCTCAATATTGAAGGCTCGATGACGGCTTCAGCCACGGGAGCCGGCGCCGCGGGAATGCTGGCCGGCGCAGCGATTAGTTCCACTATCGAGAATGTGAAAGTCAATGCTGACATAACATTCAAGGGGACAATCACTTCTGACAGATTTGCACTTGGCGGTGTGGCCGGATTCTCGTATGCGACCGGTGACGCCCAGTCTTTGTTCAAGTCCTGCACAATGACAGGCAATGTCGATGCTGTCAGCGGTGACGGAAATACCACGAACGGGGCGACTGCTGTCGTATATGGTGGAATCGTTGGCTTTTCAACAACTCCGGCCGAGGCGGCCACGACTATTGAGAAGTGCGAGAACAATGGAAAGATGACAGTGTCTCTCGGACGTTGCAGCGGCATTCTTGCCACATCCCACGCCGGGACTCTCATCACTGGCTGTGTGAACAATGCTGACCAGGTCAATACTTTCGGAAACGGCCGTGAGGGAAATATCGTTTCGGTTATCGGACAGAACAGCGGTATCGTGGACTGTGTCAACAACGGAAATCTTACCACCACGTCGGCTGAAACGACGGCGGGAGCCATTGTGGCTCTGCTGAATGCATCCAATGTCTATATCACCGGCGGCCGGAACAACGGAACAATTATCGGAGGCAACAGGACCACTATCGGACTGATAGCAGCCAATTTCTCCAAGTTCACTTCGGTTTCCGGGTTCACCGTCAGTGGAAAGATCGGATATTACAGTGCGGACGGGAATCACGAGATGCAGGTTCTGAATGAATCGACATATATGAACTTTGTCGGCAAGATATCAGATTCCAACAGGGCGAAACTTACGGATATCAAATTTGTTCCTGCAGAATGACCTGACACCTATCTATTTGCAGGTTAATCTTCATATTATTTATTCCTTTAATCAGGTTGGGGTGACTGAAAGTCGGGAGACTTTAGTCACCCCATTATCCATTTAGCCGTTTTAGGATATACCTTGTAGAACAATGAAACCACGCCCCAGGAAACTGCGAATACGAATAATGCGGTCACAGGAATGCGCATAGATATGGGAACCCCCATTCGGTCAATTACAAAATAACCTATCCCAACAATAAAGTAATGTATCATATAAATGCCCAATCCGCATTTGGTGATGTTTTCCAGTGCGGATGTGATGATTCCAGATTTTATATTTATTCTCTGCACAATCAGGAACCAGGCTATGGTCATCAGTAATACATTTGGAGAACAGTACAAAAAGAATAATTCCATTTGCCGTTCTGTTATGTCATTATGCGAAGTCATCTGACGGAATCCATAATAAGTGACTGCGTACCCCAAGACAAGAAGGACGATGGACAATGCTATTGTGGATTTTGTAGAGAGGTTTGTTTTGTCTTTCAGGTAATATCCCAACAGTAAATATCCGCTGAAGCCGGAAAAGTAATACAATATGCCGAAATCGTTCCATGCGCAAGTTCCCCCGATGTAATTCGAGATAAACTCCTGGCAGTATGGAAGGAACAAAGTGGCAGCCCAGATGGACAAGAAAATCCTCATCTGTTTTTTTGTGGCTTGCTTTATCCAAGCCGAGAAAAAAGGCATATACAGATACAATCCGATCAGCATATATATGTACCACAGGGGAACGGTGTATGTATTGAAATTGAATGGAATCATCAGGATGTTGTGCAGGCTGCTTTCAAATGTCTGGCTTGGATTATCTCCTGCATAAGGGAACATAGTGGTCAAGACAGAACTGTCCAGCCCCAGCAACCCTGTTACCCAGGGGAACAGGTTATATAGTAAAGACCATATGATAAAAGGAACGATTACACGGAGCATCCTCTTATGATAAAATTGTCCTATTTCTTGTTTGACGGGCAATAACAACATCCCCGTCAACATTACAAATAGCGGGACACAAGGGCGTAAAAAGGCTCCATAAATACTTCCCCATAAGTTATATTCCGGATTGGATCTTGCTTCAGGAGAGACATTGAATGGGTCTGAACAGTGAATGCTGATAACCATAAAAATAGCGATAAGTCTAAGTAAATCAGCCCATATTATTCGATTTGTTTTTTCTGCCATAATTCTTTGTTTTTATATCTCTTGACTATCGGCTATTTTCTTCTGCCGCATCGGGCGCATAGCCTCTGCTTTGTCCGGACCGACTGCCGTCGGCTGCTCTTTGCAAACGAGCCACCGGACGTTTGCCTTACTTCTCACGGCCATCTTCAGCAATTGAAACTGTCTCGAAAAATCCATATAAATAACTGCGGCAAACATTTCAAAACAGCTTCTTAAAAGGATTTCCTTCCCAATTACAAACTTAACGAATTTATCTGATAACATCATTTGACATTTGCTGAAGGTCGGGTTTCAAAATATCTGTCCATTATTCGATTATATTGTCTGGATGAACTTTGCAGCCACTACTTCTTCGTAACATACATCTGATTCCGGTTTGTAGGGTTGTCAGCTTCAGTCAACTTTGGAGGACATTTTGGAGTTTCTTGATGGAGTTTCGACTTGCCCACCGGCAAAGTAAGCACAACATAATCCGGCTGAAGTTCCTCAGTAAGGACAGGAGTTGCCCATCCGAGTCCATTCCATCCGGACAATATTTTATTC
>JAQXHU010000097.1 GCA_029007435.1 Bacteroidales bacterium | reverse complement strand
CCGTGCATCCGGTTTGAATGATACCCCGTGTTCAGGACATAACCGGCCTAAAGCCTGCGGGATACTCGTCAGTGCCGCAGCCTTGGCGGCCTGATTAAGGTGATCAACCTGGTTGATTACGCAGCGAGTGCAACGTTGTTGTTAGCAACTAAATTTACGGCCATCGGGATTTACGTGCTGACGCGCCACGCGCACGACGTGCTTACCATCCGGAGTCAATGCTGTCAAAACCAGAACATCCCCGAATTATCTGCAAATTTAGTTAATTCCGCTGAAATGACAATGCTTCAGCTTGACAATTGCTATGCTTTCGTTTCCCTTGCGGAAATATTTCGCAATGAAATCTTATCCTTTCGAATCGAAGAAGTTAAATTTATATTAAACTGTAATTAAAATTTATGTATTTCCTTTAAATTTGATAGTATGTCGACATAAAGGTTCTATGGCATACCCTCTACAAACGTTTTAAGGAGATTTTTGAAGTGGGTATAAATTTTTTTTAAAATTTTAATTACGTTTTAAATTATTGAGAATCAATCATAAGAATAATTATTGCTAAAAATTATATGAAAAAATGTTAGAAATAATTTGTCAGGATAATAAAAAGCAGTACCTTTGTATCGAGTTGATGATGGGGTTCTCCCACATACAGCTCGTTGGTTATTAGTTTTAGTGTTATTAATTATGTGGTTAGTGTGAGTTTTTGCGCGTGAGGCGTCATTACTCAACGATTTAAAAAGGTCCTTATTTTATAAGGCCTTTTTTTTATGTGCATAAATGACCCGTATCCGGTATAATATTGGGTATAATTGACTTTATGTCCTCCTAAGCCCCGTTATCAGCGATTTCTGATGCCCTGGCAAGGGCCACATTGATGTTCGGGCAGATGTTCTTCTCCCCGACGACGGAATAAAAACCGGAATTCTTGAGAGTGTTGTGGACATTCTCGTTCACTCCGGACAGCACAATCGTGATATTGCTCTTGTGGCTCATATTGCACAGGTTGGTGAGATTGTGTATGCCGGTCGAGTCGATGAACGGCACTTTTCTCATACGGATCACCCTCACTTTGGTCTTGCTGCGTCCCTTTCTGCCGTCCATAAGTTCCTCGAACTTCGTTGCCACGCCAAAGAAATACGGCCCGTTGATCTCATAAACCTCCACTCCGGACGGGATCACCAGGTTTTCCTCGGTCGTCTCGAAGTCAGTCTCGGCGTTGACATCTATCTCATTCTTTATCACTGAGATATCTGTCGTCTCCATTACGCGCCTGATGAAGAGCACGCACGCTAAAATAAGGCCTACGCCGATAGCTACCGTAAGGTCGAACACCACGGTAAGCACGAAAGTAATCAGAAGCACGGCCACATCCGATTTCGGATTGGAAAGAAGAGCCCTGAACGTCCTCCATCCGCTCATATTGTATGAGACGACAACGAGTACTCCTGCCAGGCAGGCCATAGGGATGAATCTAGCCAACGGCATAAGGAACAGCAGGATTAGCAGAAGGACAATGGCGTGGACAATGCCGGCCACAGGGGTGCGCCCTCCGTTGTTGATATTGGTCATTGTCCTGGCAATTGCTCCTGTCGCAGGTATGCCGCCGAACATCGGGGTGAATATATTCGCCACTCCGAGGGCTATGAGCTCGGTATTCGAATTGTGCCTCGCGCTGATCATACCGTCAGCAACGGTGGCCGAGAGCAGGGATTCAATGGCTCCCAACGCCGCGATTGTCACAGCGATAGGGAAAAGGTTTTTCACCGCCTCCCAGTCAAGGGCCGGAATATGCGCTTTCGGCAGGGCGGAATTGATGGTGAACCTGTCTCCGATAGTGTCGATGCTGTCGATTCCTGCAAACCTCTTCAATGCAAAGGCCGCCCCGGTCAATATGATTATGGCCACAAGCGAGCCCGGAATTTTTCTGGAAATCTTCGGGGTCAGGAATATTATGGCGATGCTGACCATGCAGACTCCCAGGTTCCACCAGTTTACAGAACTGAAATGGCGAGCGTACAGAATCCATTTGCCGATGAAATCCCCGGGCACTTTCTCTCCTCCGAGATCCAGCCCGAACATATCCGGGATCTGGGTCGTGAAAATCGTGAGGGCGATACCGCTTGTGAAACCTATTACCACAGGATATGGAATGAACTTTATCACTGCCCCCAACTTGAAGACCCCCAACAAGATAAGCATCACGCCGGCCAATGTGGTGGCGATAGCGAGTCCTCCGAATCCGTATTGCTGGATCACTCCGTAAACTATGACAATGAAAGCTCCTGTCGGTCCTCCGATCTGGACTTTGCTGCCTCCGAGGAACGATACGATGAAGCCTGCTATTATTGCCGTGATGATGCCTTTTTCAGGCGGCACTCCGGATGCTATTGCGAATGCAATCGCCAATGGCAGCGCTACAATGCCCACGATGACTCCCGCCATCATATCCGCTGAAAATGTGTTCTTGCTGTAATTCTTGATACAATGAAAAAATTCAGGTTTGAAGTCTATTCTCTGCATAATGTTGTTAAGTCTTGAATGCAAATTTACAACAATTTTCCGAAACTCTCTTGGAACTTAAAAATTAATTGCTACCTTTGAAAAGTTATGCGCAATGGACAGTTCATACAGCATCATCATCACCTTATTTCTTATGAAGTAGGGCGGTAGGTCTGTATTATATAAATAGAACCATATTTACTCACCCTGCTTTTGTGGGGTGAGTTTTTTTGTGCCTTACATAAAAGCGGACTAAACAAATTGAAAATGATAAGAATAGCGATTCAGACAAAAGGACGCCTCAATGAAGAAAGCGTCGGCCTGCTGAGAGATGCGGGCATCAGGTTCAGGGAGGACAGGCGCAGATTCCTGCTCAAGTCAACGGATTTTCCGGTGGAGGCTCTTTACTTGAGAGATGACGACATTCCTGAAGCTGTCCGGGACGGTGCTGCCGACGCCGGCATTGTCGGCTATAATGAGGTGGCGGAGAAAGGCTTTGATGTAGAAGTGCTTATGCGGCTTTCGTTCGGCCGGTGCCGGCTTTCCCTTGCCGTTCCGGAAAATGCGGAATATACCGGTCCGGATTATTTCAATGGAAAAACCATAGCGACATCTTATCCCAATATCCTGTCCGGATATCTGAAGTCCAATAATATTGATGCGAATGTCAGGGTGATAGCGGGTTCTGTGGAGATAGCGCCTGCGGCCGGACTTGCGGATTCGGTATTCGATATCGTCTCGTCAGGGGCAACACTTGTCTCTAATGGACTGGAAGAAGTGGAGAAAGTGCTTGATTCGGAGGCTGTCCTGATAGTCCGTAAAGGATTGCCGGAAGAGAAAAAAGCATTGCTGGATGAACTTGTCTTCAGGTTCACTTCCGTGATAAACGGCAGGGACGCCAAATATCTCCTGATGAATCTTCCGTCCGCGTCAATTGACAAAGCGGTGAAAATATTGCCGGCCCTGCGCAGTCCCACCATTATGCCGCTGGCCCAGAGTGGCTGGTCGTCAATGCATTCTGTAGTAAAGGAATCCGAATTGTGGGACAAGATTGCGAGCCTGAAGGAGATTGGCGCCGAAGGAATTCTTGTGCTTGATGTGGAAAAAATCATATTATGAGAAAATATATTGAACCCGAGCGTTCCATCTGGAGCGAAATAGTGGCCCGGCCTTCATCTGACCGGCCGGAAATACAGTCCCGTGTGCGGAATATACTCAGCCGGGTCAAAAACGGGGGCGACAAGTCATTGCGCAGTCTCGCTTATGAGATTGACGGCATTGAACTGTCATCATTAGAGGTCAGCCCCGGTGAATTTGCCGAAGCGGACAAGTTGGTTCCATATTCACTGAAAAATGCTTTAAAAACCGCTGCGTCAAATATATGGAAGTTTCATAAAGAGCAGATGCCGGGTACTTTGGAGGTGGAGACAATGCCTGGGGTGAAATGCTTCCGAAAGGCGGTTCCCATTAATAAAGCCGGCCTGTATATTCCTGGCGGCACCGCCCCGCTGTTTTCCACAGTCCTTATGCTGGCAATACCGGCATCTATCGCGGGATGCCGTGAAATAGTAATGTGCACTCCTTGCGGAAAAGATGGAAAAGTCCATCCTTCAGTGCTTTATGCTGCAAGGATGTGCGGTGTTGGAAGAGTGTTCAAAATCGGAGGTGCCCAGGCGGTGGGCGCTATGGCATATGGAACGGGAACTGTCCCGAAGGCAGACAAAATTTTCGGGCCGGGAAACAGGTATGTTGCTGAAGCCAAGAGGATTGTGAGCGGCGAAGGGGTCGCTGTAGATATGTTCGCCGGCCCGTCGGAAGTGCTTGTGATGGCTGACAATTCATCTGTTCCGGAATACGTAGCTGCAGATTTGCTCTCGCAGGCCGAGCACGGATGCGATTCCCAGGTCTGCCTTCTTGTCGACAATGAGGAACTTGCAGAGAGAATAGAAGCCAGCCTCAGAGCCCAGTTACGCCTGCTTCCGAGGAAAGAAACCGCTGACGAAGCATTGAATGGAAGCATTTCCGTAGTGTTGCACAGCCGCGGGGAAATGGTTGAGTTTGCCAATGCCTATGCTCCTGAACATTTGATAATCAGTATGGTTGACCCTTGGGGCATAGCGTGGAAGGTAAATGCGGCAGGGAGCGTTTTCATCGGCAATTACAGCCCTGAAAGCGCAGGTGACTATGCTTCCGGAACGAACCACACGCTGCCGACTTCCGGAACGGCATCTGCATCCGGAGGCATCGGGGTTGACAGTTTCACGCATTATGTCACATATCAGGAGATATCCCGCAATGGGCTTGCCTCACTCTCCGATGCGATAATCGAAATGGCTGTGGCGGAAGGACTTGATGCCCACGCAAATGCGGTTGCCATAAGAATGGAAGGATTAAGCGACAAAACAGATTGAGTTATGGATATTATGAAATTGGCAAGGAGAAACATCCTTGAACTTGAACCTTATTCGAGCTGCCGGGACTCTCTTGATGAAATGGCAGGGACAATTCTGCTCGACGCCAATGAGAATCCCTTCGACAATGGCAGCAACCGGTATCCTGACCCGTACCAGCGCAAACTGAAACGAAGGCTTTCAGGGATCAAAGGGGTTCCGGAGGACAATATCTTCATCGGCAACGGTAGCGATGAGGTTATTGATCTGTGTTTCAGGATATTCTGCGAGCCGGGTAAAGACAGGGCTGTGGGAATGTCTCCGTCTTTCAGTATGTACCGCATTTCCGCAAGTATTAATGCGGTTGAATATGTAGAAGTGCCTATGGGTGAGGATTTTGAGCTTTGCCCTGATGATATGCTGATGGCGGCTTCCGGTGCTAAATTGATGTTCATCTGCTCACCGAACAATCCTGCAGGCAATTCTGTTCCGGCAGGGCAGCTTGAGATGCTGGCCGGGAGGTTCAAAGGCGTGCTGGTGATAGATGAGGCCTATATTGATTTCTCGTCAAGAGAAAGCTTTCTCAAAAAATTGCCGGAGCATCCAAATGTGATTGTGCTGCAGACACTTTCAAAAGCCTGGGGAATGGCCGGACTCAGGCTGGGGATGGCTTTTGCATCAGTGGAGATTGTTTCGTTGTTCAATAAAGTGAAGCATCCGTACAATGTTTCATCAGCATCGCTTGAGGAAGCTCTCAGGCTTCTTGACAGGAATGTGAGGAAAGAAGTTGATATCATCGTTGAGGAAAGGAACAGGCTCGCGGCCGCTTTGGCTTTGGTGCCCGGCGTGCTGAAAGTCTATCCGTCGGATGCGAATTTCATTCTTGCCCGGGTTGATAATCCGGACGGCCTGTGCGAGATGATGCTTGCTAACAATGTGTTGATACAGAATCGTGCGCATTCGTCAGGCACATTTGGCTGCGTCCGTATTTCAGTCGGTTCGCGGGAACAGAACGATATCGTTCTTGAACTTGTCCGCCGTTTTTA
>JAQXHU010000096.1 GCA_029007435.1 Bacteroidales bacterium | reverse complement strand
CCGGCCATACAGCCGAATGGGCCTCCACATATTTACGCACGGTCTCCGGATCGTCCGGAATCGTCAGCGTCTGACAATATCTCTTCATTTTCAAGCAAACTTAACTATTAAACCTGTATAATCAAAATATTTCCTGGCAGGGGAATCCTATGCATCAATGTCGCCACCTTTTATAGCTTGAATAACGCATACTATTGAATACGAATGAAAAGTAGGCAATAGCAATTTCTCTTCAAAATCTCAACGAAAGCCCGACTCCGGAAGAGGTCGGGCCGAACTCGAGGCTTATTGATCTGTCACGGCCATAAACGTTTCGTTCATTGTAATCCGATGCCGCCCATTTCAGTCGTCCACGGCCGATGCAAAGGTATGCAATGCCGCCGCCAAGCATAGCCATTCCCACAGCATCAACGGCCAAACCGCTGTAATAATACGCAGGATCATCCCAAGAAATGCCGTGAGACTTCAGTACAGTTCCTCCCACCGTGATTGCGGCTCCGAACGAAGCCAGCCAAGTACCGACCTTCCGCTGGCGCCGAGCTCCTACATATGTCTCATAATATACTTGTTCTCCTATGAGATTCTTCACCTCAAGATCAGAAAGTTTGCATCCCCCAACAGAGAGCCGCCCGGATTTATAGCGCATAAGCATTTTCTCCGTCTCGTCTCTATAGCCAGGCCGTTGTGCAAAAGCGTTTGTGCACAAAGTGATTGCTGTAGCAATCAGAATTACGGAAAATAACTTTTTCATAGATAATAAAAATTAACAATATAAACTGATAAATATCACCCCATTAAATCCCCGTCCCCGAGCGGCTCATAGGCCCCGTCCTTGGACTCGATGAAGACGGTGCCGGGCTCGAGGCAGACGGTGTTGTGCCACTGGCCGGTAGGGACGTTGAAGCCTACGCAATCGGCCTGGGAATCACGGTCGGCTGCCAGGTCGGCAACTGCCGGGCCAGCAGGACGTGAATCGCCGGCTAACTGCCCTGCCGACAGGGCCGATGACAGTTCTGCGAATGGGCCGGCTGACTGCCCTGCCGACAGATCCGATGCGAACCGCATAGATGACGGAGCCGCTGCAATGAAACTCTCCGTCAGATTCACCGAATCATCGTAATAATTCTGCCGCACGGCACCACGTATAAGCACCACTGTCTCAGTCGATTTGCGATGCCGGTGAATCGGAATTTCAGTTCCCGGCTCCAATGCATTGAGCATCCTCTGGCTGCCATCCTCCGGGGAAGTCCGCAGGTCGAGATTCATACGCAGGCGCGGAGAGGACTTGGCTCGGGCGGTCAGGTCATCGAGAAGTTGTGAAGTGAGTTTCATAATCTTATTTGTTCAATGATGCCAGATACTCCTCGTGAAGATGATAATACTTCTTCTTGAACAGCACATAAGCCACAGCCAGCATCACAAGGGATACACCAAGATAAATCCAATGCCAGGCAACCAGAGTCAATCCTGACGCTGACGCAAGCAAAGGGCAGAGGTAAATGAAGCCCAGCGACACAACCAGCTGCAGCCCCATATAAATAAGGCTCACCACCGGATGCGACATCTTCAGCTCATTGGCCATCAGCTGATAAGCGTGCTTGCGATGAGCCTCACCGAGATTCTCGTGCAGCAGGATTCTATGGCAAATGGTCAGACATCCGTCCACCCCATAAACGAGCAGGAAAATCAGCCAGGAAATGTCCTCAGTCCTGACAATCAGCATCCCAATCGCAAAAAGAAGGATAAAAGCGATTCCTACACTGCCCACATCTCCGGCAAAGCATTTAGCCTTGCCCCGAGGCCTGAAATTGAAGAATGCAAATACCAGCACGGCAATAATTGCAACACCAATGAAACTCGGGGCAATAAAGCCGCCCAATCCCCCATTGACCAATGCCAAAGGCACCAGCACCGCCATTGAATACCCCGCCGTGATGCCATTGATTCCATCCATGAAGTTATACACATTGGTAGCCCCGACGCACACAATCAATGCAGCGATGACAAATACACAATTCACTATCAGATTACTGTCCCCGAACAGCCCTTCTCCACGGGCGGAAACGTACAATTGGAATATCAGCAATCCCATCGCAACAAACTGTACCACAAGGCGTACCGAATCAGGCAATGACTTGATGTCATCCACGAAACTGATTCCCGCCGCCAGCAATACCGCCAGCAGGAACCACAGATAAACCGGAAGCCCTTCTCCGAAGCCTCCGCACATGACAACCACTGCCCAGACAAGCATTCCAAGCATAAAAATAATCCCTCCACCGCGAAGGACGATGGAGGAATGCGAAGACCTCTCGTTAGGCTTGTCAATAATGTTGAACCTGTCGGCAACCCTGAAATACACCAGTTCCAGCGCCAGCAGAACCAGGAAAATGATTCCGTAGAATAAAATAGTGCCCATATTGCAAATACTACTATTACTTAAATACCTTATACACAAAGGAATATGAATGCTCGTCCAGCGAATCTGACTCTATGGCGGACAAAATGTTCCGTTCCGCACGCTCAATAGCCAAATCCAATTTACCATCAGAACAGAGGTTCCGTACCCAAGAAACATCAGAGAGATATTTTGACTCTTTCAAAAGTTTCTTCATCGAATGCGCCGGGTCAGGATAGCAAGATTTTATATATTTTGACAAATGCCCGGCGACTGCGCCATAGGTTTTCATCAGGGCATGATTATCCTCGAAATGGAGCAGGAACCAATATTCAATACAAGGCATACTTGGGCATAAACTAACCACCCCGCATGAAATCTCTCCTTTAAACTCTTCCTCGAATTCTTTATGTCTCTCTCGCCTGGTCTTATTTTTAGAAACTGTATCCCAATCAAAAACGCAGAAGATCTTTGCGTCCTTATTATGGCTCAAAATTTCACGTATTCTTTTAGGGAAAGCCTCTGTGTAATTTGACTCATCACCAAAGTATTTCG
>JAQXHU010000095.1 GCA_029007435.1 Bacteroidales bacterium | reverse complement strand
ATAATCGCCCCGGCCACTCCTGAAAGAGGAATCAAGGTACTGGACGACGATGACGCCAGGAAAGCCGTTGAGTATTATGAAAACGCCACCGTTGACGGAAAATGCAAATTCGTTCCGGCATCCGGTGCGGCGTCAAGGATGTTCAAGGACATTTTCTCAGGGCTCTCGGCTCTCGAGGAAGGCAAAGACCCGGGCGCTGATTCGGCTGTCGGAAAACTTGCCGCATCGATTGAGAAATTCGCTTTCTACACTGCCGAAATGTTCGGGACTCCTGAAGACTCGGCTGAATACAGGCGTAAAACGGCAGCCGCCGTGCTGGCCGGAGAAGGTCTTGGATATGGTGCGAAACCGAAGGGTGTGATACGTTTCCACAGATATCCTGACGGGGAATGCAGGACTGCTTTCGCCGAGCATCTCGTTGAAGCCCAGGACTATATGCGCAATGCCGACGGCTCCGCCAATATCATATTCACAATTTCCCCTGAATTCAGGCCGCTGTTCGAGGCCGCTCTCGAAGAAGTGAAGGCGAAATACGAAGAGAAATACGGAGTGAAGTTCGCAATTTCGTTCACATATCAGGAAAAAGCCACCGACACCATAGCTGTTGACCTCAAGAACAGACCGTTCAGGACGGAAAGCGGTGAGCTTCTTTTCAGGCCGGCCGGGCACGGGGCCCTTATCTACAATCTCAACAATATCAAGGACGAGCTTGTATCAATCAAGAATATCGACAATGTCTCCAACGAGAGATTTCTTGAAACGACAGCCAGGAACAAGAAAGTGCTGATGGGTGTCGCCCTCAGTCTCAGGGACAGGATTTTCAGCTATCTCAGGAGGTTTGACGCCATCTGCTGCCCTGATTCGGAAGAATGCGGCAAGCTTTGCGGAGAAGTGGAGGAATTCCTCGACAAAGAACTGTGTGTCAAGCTCCCGGCAGTCCGTGACAACGCCGCGAGAGTGGCTCTTCTGAGGTCAAAGCTGGACAGGCCTGTGCGTGTCTGCGGTATGGTGCGCAACCAGGGAGAGCCCGGCGGAGGACCGTTCATCATCGCCGGCAAGGACGGCAGTTCGAATCTCCAGATTCTCGAAAGCGTGCAGATCAATATGGGCGATGAGCATTCAAGGGAAATGCTTTCCGAAGCCACTCATTTCAACCCGGTTGACCTTGTATGCTGCCTGAGGAATTACAAAGGCGAGAAGTTCGACCTTCTCAAATACGTTGACGAGGACGCTGGCTTCATCAGTTCCAAGAGCTACCAGGGACGTGAGCTGAAAGCCCTTGAGCTTCCTGGTCTTTGGAACGGTTCAATGAGCGACTGGAACACCTGCTTCGTGGAAGTTCCGCTTGAAACATTCAACCCGGTAAAGGTGGTTCTTGACCTGCTGAGACCGGCTCATCAGTCTTGAAATGAAAGGAGTACTGAAATATCTGACCTTCACGGCAGCCCTGGCGGCAGGGCTGCTTCTGTCGGGCTGCACCGTGGAGGATTCCGGAGGAAAGATGGTCGCCGTCCCGTTCACCCTTGAGGTGTCCGGCGTGGTCGTCGATGTGGCAGGGCACAAACCGGTCGGAGGTGCTGAGTTGGTACTGACATCCTATATGCCCGAAGATACTGACAGGACCACACCCATAGGAGAGGCAAAGGGGATGTCCAATGCGGACGGAACGTTCAAGGTGACCTGGAAAGAGCATATCAAGGGAACTGTACACATACTTCATTTTGCTGGAGGCCTGGTCGGAGGATACAATTACAGACCCTACAATATGGAGCTGAACATATATTCCGGGAGTCCAGGATATAACAGTGATTCAAGCACTTATACAATCAGCGACCTGGTGGTCAACCTTGAGCGCCGGTAGTTTCCGGATTTGAGCCGGGGATTTCGCTGCCTGCGATATCCGGATGGCCTCCGGTGGCTTTCCATACGCCCGGAGTGCATCCCGCAATCAATCTGAACTGCCTGTAGAAATTCGACTTGTCCGAGAATCCAACCGCGGAGGCGATTTCAGACAGTTCATAATCAGGCTGCCCGAGCAGTAATTCCATCGCCTTCTTTATCTTCAGATTGTTTTTCCAGATGCGGAAATCCTGGGCGAGATACAGGGAGAAGTATCTGGACAGCGCTCTGGAGCTCACTCCAATATCTTCAGACATAGAGCCAAGGGTGAAATCACGCAGTACATTCTCATCGTCGGCCATCCACTCCCTGACGAGGCGGTCAATAAGCCCGTAATCTATTCTTTTTCTATGGACAGCCGTCCCGTCCTCAGGCAAATCTTTCATCCTGCGCAGTCTCTCATAAGCGCAGCCTGTCTTCCCGTCAACTCCGAAAAGGAAAATCTTGAGGAAATCCGGAAGCCTGCTGAAAGTAACAGTGCGTATTATGAACCTTCTTATTCGGTATGTAGTATTCATAGGCAGGCAATGCATAATGCAGATTCAAAAAAAGGATGAGCAGGAAGTGATTCTGCTCATCCCATTTATTTACACTCTTCTTTAAACACTTACCAGCCAAGCACGTAAGCGAAGATGAGAGGAGCGACAATGGTCGCATCCGACTCCACTATGAACTTAGGAGTCTCAGGAGCGAGCTTGCCCCAGGTAATCTTCTCGTTCGGAACAGCTCCGGAATAAGAGCCGTAAGAAGTGGTGCTGTCTGAAATCTGGCAGAAATATGACCAGAGCGGTGTGCCGTGCCAGCCAAGATCCTGCTCCATCATAGGAACCACGCAGATAGGGAAATCACCGGCTGTGCCGCCTCCTATCTGGAAGAAACCCACTCCTGCACCGGTAGCATTCTTCTTGTACCAGTCAACGAGGAAGAGCATTGTCTCGATGCCGTTCTTCACGAGGTCAGGTGTGAACTCGCCCTTGATGCAGTGTGCGGCGAAAATGTTGCCGGTAGTGCAGTCTTCCCAGGCCGGGCAGATGATAGGGATGTTCTTCTCGCAGGCTGCGAGCACCCAGCTGTCTTTAGGGTCTATCTCATAGTACTTCTCAAGCACTCCGCTTCTGAGAATCTGGTAGATATATTCGTAAGGGAGATATCTCTTGCCTTCTGCCTTGGCCTTGTTCCAGACATCCACGAGAGCGCCCTCAAGACGGCGGAATGCCTCCTCCTCAGGTATGCAGGTGTCTGTTACACGGTTGTAGTGGTTGTTCAGAAGCTCCTGCTCCTGCTCTGCGGTGAGATTCCTGTAGCCCGGAACCCTGTAATAATGGCTGTGGGCAACGAGATTCATAATGTCTTCCTCGAGGTTGTTCGCGGAGCAGCAGACAATAGAGAATTTGTCCTGGCGGATCATTTCAGCGAGTGAAAGTCCAAGTTCGGCGGTACTCATTGCACCTGCCATTGCCAGCATCATTTTTCCGCCCTTGTCAAGGAGTTCCTCGTATGCTTTCGCAGCGTCAACAAGGCTGGCCGAGTTGAAGTGGCGGTAGTTGTGTGTGATAAAATTTGAAATTGGTCCTTTTTCCATTTTCAATTCGATTTAACAAAAGTGGCACAAAGTTATAAAAGTCTTTTGAATTTAACGAAAGAAATGATATAAAAAAATATTTGTATATTTGCGGACTATACGTGTACTAGGTATCACTTTATAATTTATATAAATATAATGAGTATCCAGCAGGATAATATCAAGAATCTGGTTGAGCGCAGGGCAAAAGCCTCGATGGGAGGTGGCCAGAAAAGAATCGATGCGCAGCACCAGAAAGGCAAACTCACAGCACGTGAGCGCATTGCGCTGCTCCTCGACGAAGGGAGTTTCGAGGAATTCGATATGTTCGTCCAGCACCGCTGCACGAATTTCGGAATGGACAAGCAGCATTTTGATGGCGACGGAGTCGTCACCGGACAGGGCACAATAGACGGAAGACTGGTCTATGTGTTCGCCCAGGATTTCACGGTCTCGGGAGGTTCTCTCTCTGAGACGATGGCGCAGAAAATCTGCAAAGTGATGGATATGGCCACGAGAAACGGAGCCCCTTGCATCGGGCTGAACGACTCGGGCGGAGCCAGGATCCAGGAAGGAATCAATTCTCTTGCGGGTTTCGGAGAGATATTCGAAAGGAACATTCTGTCATCCGGAGTTGTTCCGCAGATTTCGGGCATATTCGGACCTTGCGCAGGAGGAGCGGTTTACTCCCCTGCCCTCACTGATTTCACCATTATGGTGAAAAACACTTCTTATATGTTCCTCACAGGACCGGCGGTTGTCAAGAGCGTGACCGGAGAGGATGTCACATCCGAGGAACTCGGCGGTGCCAGCGTGCACGCCACAAAGAGCGGAGTCGCTCATTTCGCCGCGGAGAACGACGAGGACGGAATCAGGCTCATCAAGGAACTCCTCAGCTATATTCCGCAGAACAATATGGAAGAGGCACCGAGAGTTGAGACCAATGACCCGGCCGGGAGGGTGGACGATGCCCTCAACGAGATTATTCCTGACAGCCCGAACAAGGCCTACGATATGTATTACGTCATCCGCAGCATCGTGGACGACGGAAAATTTTTCGAGGTTCACCAGAGCTACGCAAGGAACATCATCGTGGGATTCGCCCATATGAACGGAAGGAGTGTCGGCATCGTGGCCAACCAGCCTAAAGTGATTGCCGGCGTGCTGGACATCAACGCATCCAGGAAAGCAGCGAGATTCGTCCGCTTCTGCGACGCTTTCAACATCCCTCTCGTTACCCTCGTGGACGTTCCAGGTTTCCTCTGCGGCACACAGCAGGAGTACGGAGCCATCATCGCCAACGGAGCCAAACTGCTCTACGCATACGGCGAGGCCACCGTCCCTAAGGTTACCGTGACATTGAGAAAATCCTACGGAGGAGCCCATATCGTTATGAGCTGCAAACAGATACGTGGAGACATCAATTATGCCTGGCCGTCTGCGAACATAGCGGTTATGGGAGCTGACGGAGCTGTGCAGATTCTTTACGGAAAAGATATCAAGGCAGTGGAAGACCCAGCGGAGAAGGCAAGAATCACGGAAGAGAAGAAGAACGAGTACAACGACCTGTTCTGCAATCCTTACCAGGCCGCCAAGATGGGCTACATCGACGACATAATCGAGCCTCGCAACACCAGGTTCAGGGTTATCCGGGCGCTTGAGTCACTTGCCGGCAAGAAACAGGACATTCCGGCGAAAAAGCACGACAATCTGCCTCTCTAATCAGCTGACGCTATGAGAAAGGTAATATTGACAATGTTCCTGGCCATCCTCTCAGGACTGTCGTTCAACACCGCCGCGCAGAATGTCAGCGATCTCGTCATTTCCGAGATTATGCCGGCATCCGGCAGCAGCATCCTTGACGACTACGGCCGCAGAAACGGATGGATTGAGATATACAACAAATCCCAGGGAACGGTAAACTACGCAGGCTGTTTCTTCACAGACGACAGGAACAACTTGAAAAAGAGCCCGATAACCAAGTCTGACGCCAGGACTAAACTCGGTCCAAGACAGGTGGCCGTGTTCTACGCCGGAGGTGACGGAAGCGACGGGACTTTCTATACTGGTTTCACACTGAGGGCAGGCTCTACAGTATATCTTGTCAGCAATGACGGACGGACTATTATCGACTCGCTCGCCATCCCGGCTGATCTTCCGTACGGCAAATCCGTAATGAAGGTCGCTGCAGATATCAGGCAGCAGGAGTTCAAGGTGGTTGATGAGCCGGCTGATCCGTCCCCGATGATTGTGAACGGGTCTGGAAACACTGAATCAGGCAGTGCGAAACTTGCCAAAGAAGACCCGTACGGCTTCGTGCTCACGGTCGTGTCCATAGGCGTGGTTTTCTGCGCATTGCTTGTGCTCTGGCAACTTTTCGCGCTGCTCGGCAAGATGATGAACCGTAACGGAGGAAACAACGGAGGCAAACCTGCGAAGAAAGTTTCAAAGAAAGCCGGCAAAGGTTCCGGAAACATTGATCCGGAAGTGGCGGCAGCCATATCAATGGCGATTGCGCAGGAGCTCGGAGGTGAGACATACGCCGCCATCGCGACGGCTATGCATCTGTATCTCGATGACTCCGTACACGACAATGAGAGTTTCGTCATCACCATCAAACAGAAACCAAGCCAATGGAACAGCAGGGGGCGGGGGTTCAGACAGCTCCCAAAGTAATTCCGATATGTCCAACAATTGAAAATTTGAAAAAATGAAAGAGTATAAATTCAAAATCAATGGCAACGAGTACAATGTCGCCATCAACTCAACAGAAGGAAATATAGCTGACGTCACCGTGAACGGTGTCTCATATCAGGTGGAAATGGACAACGTAATCCCTGCAGCTCCAGTGCAGGCCGCAACACCGGCAGTACCGGCAGCGGCTCCTGCACAGCCCGCAGCCGCTCCTGCACCTGCCGCCAAACCGTCCGGCGCAGGCAAGCCTGTTTGCGCTCCAATGCCTGGCGTGATTATCGAAGTATCCGTGAAAGAAGGCGATACAGTAGCAGCAGGACAGAAGGTTGCAGTTCTTGAGGCGATGAAGATGGAGAATGAAATCCAGGCCGAGACAGCTGGAACAGTCACCAAAGTACACGTATCAAAAGGGGCTTCCGTATCAGACGGCGAGCCTATTGTAACTATCGCGTAGTCAGCCAATGAACCAGATTATCAGCAGTCTCCAGCAATTCTGGCAATTCACAGGATTCTGCAATATGACGATGGGGCATATCATTATGATCGCCATCGGCATTGTGTTCATCACTCTCGCCATCAAGAAAGAGTGGGAGCCGCTTCTGCTCGTCCCTATCGGATTCGGTATGATCATAGGCAACATACCTATGTTCCCCGGCCTGAATATCGGCGTTTATGAAGACGGTTCCGTGCTGAACATCCTCTACCAGGGAGTTCGTCAGGGCTGGTACCCTCCTCTCATCTTCTTAGGTATCGGCGCGATGACCGATTTCTCGGCACTTATCTCGCAGCCGAGGCTCATTCTCATCGGAGCGGCAGCCCAGATGGGCATATTCGGAGCATATCTCCTCGCCCTGGCTCTTGGATTCGCACCGAACGAGGCAGGTGCAATCGGCATCATCGGAGGTGCTGACGGACCTACAGCCATCTTCCTGTCCTCCAAACTGGCACCGGACCTTATGGGAGCCATCGCGGTATCAGCATATTCATATATGGCGCTTGTACCGGTTATCCAGAAACCTATTATGCATCTTCTGACAACGAAGAAAGAGCGGCTGATAAGAATGCCTGCTCCGCGCGCAGTGAGCCAGAAGGAGAAGATTGTCTTCCCTATCGTGGGATTCCTCACTACTGCGTTCATCGTGCCTTCCGGACTGCCTCTTCTCGGTATGCTTTTCTTCGGAAATCTGCTGAAAGAGAGCGGTGTGACAAGAAGGCTGGCAGAGACGGCAAGAGGTCCGCTCGTGGATGTCATCACAATCCTGATAGGCGTGACTGTAGGATGCTCGACCCAGGCCGACAAGTTCCTGACTGTCAATTCAGTGAAGATTTTCCTTCTCGGTCTGCTGTCATTTGTCATCGCCACGACCTGCGGAGTGCTCTTCGTTAAGTTCATCAACCTGTTCCTCAAGGAGGGCCACAAAATCAATCCTCTCATCGGAAACGCCGGCGTGTCCGCAGTGCCTGACAGCGCAAGGGTGTCTGAGATGGCCGGACGCGAGGCTGACCCTACGAACCACCTTCTGATGCACGCTATGGGACCGAATGTGGCCGGAGTCATCGGCTCCGCAGTCGCAGCGGGCATCCTGCTCGGTTTCCTCGGATAATTTTCACATAGTTCATAAACAGTCAGGGGCGGCAAGTGTTGACTTGCCGCCCCTGATTTATTGGAACCCGGAGAATCCGGATCAGATGCCGAACTGCTTGAAGAAGTCATTGCCCTTGTCATCCACGAGAATGAATGCAGGGAAATCCTCGACGCGGATCTTCCAGATTGCCTCCATACCGAGTTCCGGATACTCCACACATTCGATTGACTTGATATTGTTCTGGGCAAGAATCGCGGCAGGACCACCGATAGAGCCGAGGTAGAAACCTCCGTGCTTCTTGCAGGCATCTGTCACCTGCTGGCTGCGGTTACCCTTGGCAATCATTATCATACTTCCGCCGTGATCCTGGAACTCGTCCACATACGGGTCCATACGTCCTGCCGTGGTCGGGCCCATCGAGCCGCAAGGCATTCCTTCCGGTGTCTTGGCCGGGCCTGCATAGTAGATAGGGTGATCCTTTAGATACTGCGGCATCTCCTCTCCGGCATCCAGGCGGGCCTTGATCTTGGCGTGGGCGATATCGCGGCCCACAATGATGGTTCCGTTGAGAGAAAGACGTGTGGAAACAGGATACTTGGTCAGCTCGGCGCAAACCTCTGACATCGGGCGGTCAAGGTCAATCTTCACCACATCACCCTCGCCGGCATTGCGGAGCTCCTCCGGGATAAGTTCATAAGGTTTGTCATCCATCTTCTCAATCCACACACCGTCAGCATTTATTTTTGCCTTGATGTTACGGTCGGCTGAGCAGCTGACACCCAGTCCTATAGGGCAGCTGGCACCGTGACGTGGAAGTCTGATCACACGTACATCGTGAGCCATATATTTGCCGCCGAACTGGGCTCCGAGTCCAATCTTGTGAGCTTCCTCAAGAAGCTGTTTCTCAAGTTCAATATCGCGGAATGCTCGTCCGGTCTCGTCTCCTGTGGTAGGAAGGCTGTCATAATAATGAGTTGAAGCAAGCTTCACGGTAAGAAGATTCTTCTCGGCGGAAGTGCCTCCTATAACGAATGCGATATGATATGGAGGGCAGGCTGCGGTGCCGAGGCTCTTCATCTTGGAAACGAGGAAAGGAATGAGCGTGCCCGGGTTCTGGATGCGCGCCTTGGTCTCCTGGTAGAGGTAGCTCTTGTTGGCCGAGCCGCCGCCCTTTGTGACCATCAGGAAACGGTACTCGTCGCCCTGGACAGCCTCAATGTCAATCTGCGCAGGAAGGTTGCACTTGGTGTTGACCTCATTGTACATATCGAGAGGAGCATTCTGGGAATAACGGAGATTCTCCTCTGTATAAGTCTTGAAAACGCCGAGAGAAAGAGCTTCCTCGTCCTCAAAACCTGTCCAGACCTGCTGGCCTTTCTCGCCGTGGATAATGGCTGTTCCTGTATCCTGGCAAAGCGGAAGCTTGCCCTTGGCGGCAACCTCGGCATTGCGGAGGAAGGTCAGGGCCACATATTTGTCATTGGCCGTAGCCTCCGGGTCAGAAAGAATCTTCGCAACCTGCTCATTGTGGCTGCGGCGGAGCAGGAAGCTTACATCCCTGAATGCCGTATTGGCCATAATGGTAAGCGCCTCAGGAGAGACCTTCAGCATTTTCTTTCCCTCGAATTCTGAGGTTGAGACCAGCTTCTCGGAACCGGGAATCCTGTAATATTCCGTGGTGTCCTCGCCGAGCTGGAACATTGGAGCGTATTTGAATTCTACCATCGCTATAATAGTTAATGATTAATGTCAGTCGATATCTTCCACCTGGACGTCAGCATTGCCTCCCTGGTTCATCAGGAAAGCCTTCATGAACTGGTCCAGATCCCCGTCGAGAACTCCCTGAGTGTCAGCGGTGGACACTCCGGTGCGGAGGTCCTTCACCATCTTGTACGGGTGCAGCACATATGAACGGATCTGCGAGCCCCACTCAATGCGCTTCTTGCTGCCCTCAAGCTCGGCCTGCTTGGCCTGGCGCTTCTTGAGTTCAATGTCATAAAGCCTGGACTTGAGAATGCGGAGGGCATTCTGACGGTTGTCCTGCTGTGAACGGGTCTCGGTATTCTCCACCATAATACCGGAAGGGATATGCCTTACACGGACTCCGGTCTCAACCTTGTTCACGTTCTGGCCGCCGTGGCCGCCTGAACGGAAAGTGTCCCATTCAAGATCAGAAGGATTTATTTCAATGTTGATAGTGTCGTCCACAAGAGGATAGACAAATACTGACGAGAATGTGGTCTGGCGCTTCCCCTGCGCATTGAAAGGCGAAATGCGGACAAGCCTGTGGACACCGTTCTCGGCTTTCAGATACCCGAACGCATAATCTCCGTCCACCTGAATCGTGGCCGACTTGATGCCGGCCTCGTCGCCTTCAAGAAGGTCTGTCACGGTCATTTTGTAGCCGTTGCGCTCACCCCATCTCATATACATACGCATAAGCATAGCGGACCAGTCATTGGCCTCTGTACCGCCGGCGCCTGAATTTATCGTGAGCACGGCTCCGAGACTGTCCCCTTCGGCTCCCAACATATTCTTGAGTTCCAGAGCCTCCACAGCATTTTCCGCCTCGGCGTACGCCACGTTCAGCTCTTTCATCTCCTCCGACTCCACCGTTTCATCCCCGGACATATCCATACTGTCCTTGGCGAAATCATAGAGAACGTCCAGGTCCTCCGTAAGAGTGTGAGCCTTGTCAAAATCGGTGACCCAGGTCTTGACACTGTTAATATTTTTCATAAAAGATTCCGCGGCCTTGGGATCATTCCAGAAATCGGCCGCTTCCGTCTGCCTCTGAAGTTCAGCTACTTTCGCACGTTTCCCTTCGATGTCAAAGACACCTCCCCAACGTCTCCATACGCTGATGCAGAGTCCGGATCTGTTCAAGAGTTACCATCGCTCTCCATATTAATAGTTCAGGCAGTCCTGTCACCCGCAGGACCACAGAATGCAAATTTACTGAAAAATAACGCTGCAATGCAATTTTCTCCAGAAAAATTTTGCATTTAACTCTAAAAAGACTACCTTTGCAATCCTATTTTGTGAAGTTGAATAATATAAAAAAGTAAGATAATGAAAAGAACATTTCAACCATCTGTACGCAAACGTGTGAACAAACACGGATTCCGCGAGCGTATGTCAACGCCAAATGGCCGTCGCGTACTGGCTTCACGTCGCCGTCACGGACGCAAGAAGCTGACTGTTTCTTCAGAGGAGAGATTCTAAGAGTCTGTCCGTAGAAAGCAACAAAGGGGATGGGGTGACTAAAAGTCAATTTTAGCCCCATCCTCTTTTAGCGTATTTTCAGGTTCCAGTGCCGCTATGATAAAGAGAGTCAAGAACTTCAATCTAAAGAAGCTGAACACATTCCGGATGGACGTTTCAGCCGGGGAGTTCATTGAATACGACTCGGTGGCGGACCTCCTCGACATTGATTTCGACACCCTCCCAAAGCCGGTCATTAGCCTCGGGAAAGGCAGCAACCTGCTGTTCACCAAGGACTTCCCCGGCACAGTCCTTCACTCCGATATTGATTTCATCTACGAATTGCCGGAGGACAGCAGACTGTATGAGGGTATGCCGGACGGCACTGTCCTGGTTTCAGCAGGTGCCGGAGTCGAGATGGACAGGCTCTGCGGATGGGCCGCTGATAAAGGTCTGTGGGGCATCGAGAATCTCTCGCACATCCCCGGAGACGCCGGAGCTGCAGCCGTCCAGAACATCGGAGCTTACGGGACAGAGTTCGCTGACGTTGCGGTGAACATAAACTGCTACGATATTGAGGAAGAGGAATTCACGCATTTCACAGCGGAAGAATGCGGCTATGCCTACCGCGATTCCGTTTTCAAGCATCCCGGATTCAAAGGCCGCTACATTGTCACAAACGTAATCATAGCCCTGTCGGAAAACAAAGGACCGGTTCTCGGCTACGGGCAAGTGAAAGAAGCTGTGGGACAGGCCTCTATGGGCAGGCCGGTCACACCGGGAATTGTCCGTAAGGTCATCACGGAAATACGGAAAGCCAAACTGCCGGAGCCTTCGGTGACCGGAAGCGCAGGGAGTTTTTTCAAGAACCCGGTCATCAGCATTGAACAATTCAACGCAATCAGGAAAAAATCGTGTTGCGAAGTTCCGCATTACATCCTTGAAGACGTAGTGAAGATTCCTGCCGCCTGGCTGATAGACCAGTGCGGGTGGAAAGGCAGGACTCACGGCAACGCCGGAGTGCATTCAGGGCAGCCGCTGGTGCTGATAAACGCCACCGGGAAAGCCAGACCGGAGGAACTCATTGAACTTAAAGACCTTATTATTGCCTCAGTGAATGAAAGATTCGGCATACAGCTGATCCCGGAAGTTGAAATCATATAAATCCCAATTGCAATGAACGACACATTCATAGTTGAAGGCGGCCACAGGCTGAGCGGGGAAATCACACCGCAGGGAGCGAAGAACGAGGCTCTGGAAGTCATCAGCGCTGTTCTGCTCACGGACTGCGAGGTGACCATCGAGAACATCCCCGAGATTCTGGACATCAAGAATCTCATCCGACTGCTTGAGAATATGGGTGTCGCCGTCACCCGCATTGAGAAAGGGAAATATGTGTTCAAGGCGGAAAACATTGACAGGCAATATATCGAGAGCGAGGATTTCGTGAAGATATGCTCCACGCTCAGGGGGTCGGTGATGATAGCCGGTCCGGTTCTCGCAAGATTCGGACGTTCCTGGTTCCCGAAACCCGGAGGGGACCGGATAGGAAGGAGGAGGGTTGACACGCATATCCAGGGAATGGTCAACCTCGGTGCGGGATGCAGCTATGACGAGAAGCGCAAGGCGTTTCTGCTCAATGCCGAAGGCGGGCTCAAAGGAACCTATATGCTTCTTGACGAGGCTTCAGTGACCGGAACCGCTAACATCCTGATGGCATCTGTCCTGGCAGAAGGCAGGACAGTGATTTACAACGCGGCCTGCGAGCCTTACACCCAGCAGCTCTGCCGGATGCTCGTATCAATGGGCGCAGACATCCAGGGAATCGGCTCCAATCTATTGACTATCAATGGAGTGAAATCATTGCACGGAACATCCCACAGAATATTGCCGGATATGATTGAAATAGGCAGTTTCATCGGGATGGCAGCCCTGAACCAGAGCAGCATCACCATCAAAGACGCTTCAGTCGGCAACCTCGGCATTATCCCGGAAAGTTTCAGGAGGCTCGGCATCACGATTGACCAGCAGGGCGACAATCTTCACGTGCCGGCGCAGGAAAGTTATGTGATTGACTCGTTTATGGACGGCTCGATAATGACCATAGCAGACGCCCCGTGGCCTGGCCTGACACCTGACCTCATCAGCGTTATGCTTGTGGTGGCGACCCAGTGCCGTGGCAGCGTGCTCATTCACCAGAAAATGTTCGAAAGCAGGCTCTTTTTCGTGGACAGGCTGATCGAGATGGGCGCGCAGATAATATTGTGCGACCCGCACAGGGCTGTGGTGATAGGTCACGACCACCGTTTCCAGCTGAAAGCGGGACACCTGCTCTCTCCGGACATAAGGGCGGGAATCGCCCTCCTCATCGCGGCGATGTCCGCCAGGGGTACGAGTACAATCAGCAATATCAGCCAGATAGACAGGGGTTATGAGAACATAGACGTAAGGCTTAATGCTCTCGGTGCAAGAATCACAAGGGAATAACAATCATTTCACTTCGATGATGTCGTTCCAGGACGTGGAAAACGGTCTGGAACAATGCTCCCTCCGGATGCCGTCCGAATAATGTCCAGGACGCTGGGTGGCCATACGCAGGACATTGCGGCCGGAGACATTGACCTTGTCCATCACTTCGGACAGCCGGTCCTGACGTTCCCTCATATTGTCGTCATAGCCGAACAGCGAGCCCTGGATTTCTGTCTCCGGAACAATATCGAAGACCACAACACCGGCTTTCTTGTACTCGAAACCGGGTTTCCAAATCAGTCTTAGAGCTTTCAAGGCCGCACCTACAATCTCCGGAGTGCTGCTTCCCGGAACATCCAGACGGATTACCGCATCCGGGAAATCCTGCGGCTGGTCCTCACGGAAACGGTTGGTGTACAGGAAAGTGCATACGCTTGAGGCCGCCGTGCCGTCCTTCCTCAGCTTGGAGGCGCACATTGCGGCGAAGTCTGACACCCTGGCTGAGAGTTCCTTGAGTTCCGAAATAGTGTCCGCAAAAGAACGTGACGTGCAGATTGACTGTCGTGGCTCGTTCTTCTCCTCGCCGATGCAGTTTATCCCGCGGAGTTCCTTCCAGGTACGCAATCCGTTCAGGCCCAACTGCCTGTCCACAAAGTTCTCCGGCAGTGAAGAGAAATCGAGGGCAGTCCGTACTCCCATCCGGACAAGCTTCGGCGCCACTCTGCGGCCGATTCCCCACACATCATCCACCGGAGTCAGGGACAAGGCCTTGAGTCTCTGTTCCTCCGTCGATATTCTGCAGACTCCCTTGTAGCCCGGATATTTTTTAGCGAAATGATTGGCCACTTTTGCAAGGGTCCTTGTCTCCGCAATCCCTATGCTGACCGGGATACCGACAGACTTGCGAATTCTGTATATCAGGCCGGAACAGATGGACATAAGTCTCTCAAGCTCAATTCCGTCAACCATCAGATACGCCTCGTCTATGGA
>JAQXHU010000094.1 GCA_029007435.1 Bacteroidales bacterium | reverse complement strand
GTTGTGAGTTTCATGAACGGACGGAGAAATCGTTGAAAACTGACATCAAAAGACTGGTATCAGCAAGGAGGATTGAAAATGTATACAAGGGATTCTATGTTATCATTCCTATACAGTATCAGCTAAAGGGGATAGTGCCTCCAAGCTATTACATAAACGAGCTTATGGAGCACCTTGGCAAGCCTTACTATGTAGGATTATTGTCGGCTGCGGCCATATATGGTGCCTCTCACCAAAGAACAATGATAACTCAGATTGTAACCACCGGGCCTAGGACAAGAACATCAAACAGAAATTCTCTATTGGACTGGAATTACCGCCAGCAGATACCGAAAGAACTTATTGAGACAAGAAATGGAGAGATGGGTCGTATATGCTACTCATCGGCAGAGTTGACGGCAGCGGACCTCATCCAATTTGCTTCGCACGTAGGAGGTTATCAAAGGGCTGCCACAGTTATCGCCGAATTGGTTGATACCATTGATATTAACAAGATGAGAACCGTTCTCCAGCATACAACGGCAACAACGGTACAGAGGCTTGGGTATCTGTTGGATAATATTCTGTTTGAGAAGGATATGGCTGATGCTTTGTATGGAATGCTGAAAGAAAAAGTCGGTTATTTCAATGCCGTTACGATGAGCCCCGGACATCCGGCATCCGACTCACCGGAGAGCAACCGTTGGAGAGTAGATATGAATATTGATATAGAAATAGATGAACTATGATAGACAGAGCTTCAATAATGGCTTGGAATGAGTTCGTTCCATGGAGCGATCTTGCAATGGTTGAGCAGGACCTGATAATCAGCCGTGCATTGGTTGACATATTCAGCGATGATTTTTTACGGGAACAATTGGCGTTCCGGGGAGGAACGGCACTTCACAAGTTATACCTGTCTCCCCAGATAAGATATAGCGAGGATATTGACCTGGTGCAGATTAATCCGGGTCCAATCAAACCTGTTCTCTTCCGATTGGGAGAAGTGTTGGACTGGATGCCCGACAAGGTAATCAAGCCCAAAAGGCATAACAACACTATGCTTTTCCGAATGGAGTCTGAAATTCCTCCAATACAACCGATACGACTGAAAGTTGAAATAAACTGCAAAGAGCATTTCAGCGTGTTGGGTTTTCGCAAAATTCCGTTTGAGGTCAATAACAAGTGGTTCAGCGGCAGATGTGAAATAACTACTTATGCACTTGATGAATTGGTGGGAACCAAACTGCGAGCTTTATATCAAAGGAAGAAGGGACGTGACCTTTTTGATATGCAGGTAGCATTGGATTATGGGAACTTGGATGTGGACAAAGTGCTTGAATGCTACAGCAAGTATATGGATTTTGTCGTGGACAAAGCACCTACCTATAAACAGTTCGTCCAGAATATGGAAATAAAACTTCAGGATTCGGAGTTCCTTGACGATACTGATATCCTTCTTCGTCCCGACGCTGACAGGTTCGCCCCGCAGCGGGCATATGAGATGGTAAAGGCAAACTTTATTGACAAATTGCCGGGTAAACGCGATTGAGAATAGGACAAAACACTAGGAAAGAATATGATACTGACTACAACACCGGCCCTTGAGGGCCACACAATCAGGGAATACAAGGGAGTCGTCTTCGGGGAGGTCATCACAGGAGTCAACTTCCTGAAGGACTTTGCGGCCAGCATCCGCAACTTCGTCGGCGGACGCTCCGGCTCTTATGAGAATGAGCTTGTAAATGCACGCCAGAATGCCTTGGACGAGATGGCTGAGCGCGCCCGCAGGATGGGAGCCAACGCCGTTGTAGGCATCGACATCGACTACGAGGTGCTCGGGGCTGACAACGGTATGCTGATGGTTACCGCATCGGGAACGGCCGTCATTATAGACTAAGGAGAGGGAATTATGACCAAAGTATATGTAATGGCAACCTGCCCGGATTGCTTTGAAGTCAAGGCAAGGCTCTCGGGCAATCCGGATTTCGAGATTATCGACATCGGCGAGCACGTGAGGAACCTCAAGGAGTTCATCCGGCTCCGGGATTCTTCACCTGCCTTTGACTCCGTCAGGGCTAACGGGTCCATCGGAATACCTTGCTTCGTGTCTGAAGACGGAAGAATATGTTTCGACACTGAAGCATTCATCCCTAAAGAGCTTCCTTCAGGGGCAGCTTGCAGTCTTGACGGGAAAGGGTGCTGAGATGGCTCGGAATGTATTTGATATGGCCTTCGCGAAGGTCTTCCCCTGCCTGATTGCAAAGGCTGAGAGAAAAGGGCGCACAAGGGATGAAGTCCTGTTGGTCACCGGATGGATGACCGGATACAGTCCGGAGCAGTTGGCGGGACTCCTTCTGTCCGAAGCGACCTACGGAGAATTCCTCTCCGGTGCCCCCGGTATGAATCACGCCCGTCTGAATGTCAAGGGCAAGGTCTGCGGAGTTCAGGTCGAGACGATAGAGGACCCGATGATGCGCGACCTGAGGATACTGGACAAACTGGTGGACGAGCTGGCGAAGGGGTGGCCAATTGAGAAGATTACTGGAAATAGGGAATAAAACATGGAACAGAACGAAGGATACAGGATTCTTGACCTTGAGACATATTACCGGAAGGACATTTACCGGAGATTCACCCAGGTGGCGCGATCTTCGGTTTCCATCACCCACAGGATTGATGTGACGGACCTGGTGGAGCACTCCCGCAAGAGCGGAACGAAATTCTACATCAACTTCCTGTACCTGCTCGCAAAGGTGCTCAACTCGAGGGAGGACTACCGCATGGGCTACCTATGGCAGACAGACCAGGTGGTCATATACGACAGAATCAACCCGTGCCAGTATGTCTTTCACGAGGACACCGAGACCTGCACTCCGGTGTACACCGAATATCATCCCGACTACGGGACCTTCTATGAGGCCTGCAAAGCTGACATAGACGCCGCAAAGCAAACGAGGGAGTTCCTCTTCGACATGGAGCACCATCCCAACTGGTTCGATGCCTCCTACATCCCGTGGGTATCATATAACTCCCTTCACGTGGAACTGCCTGACGGATATCTATATTACCAGCCTATCATCAACTGGGGTAAATACGAGGAGATAGACGGAAAGTTGATGATGCCCGTAACAGTGAGGATGAACCACGCCGTGGCTGACGGGTATCTGATTTCAAAGGTGTTCCTTCTGCTGGAGGAGGAAATCAATGAATTCGTAAAGGGACGCTAATGAAGATAGAGGAAGCTATATTATATGTCCTTGCAGAGCGAAACGGAGGCCTTCGCACGGAGCAGATTGCGGAGATCATCAACCGCAGGAAGCTGCACGTGCGCAAGGACGGGCAGCCGGTGACGTCGGCCCAGGTATATGCCGTGGTGATGCGCCACCCCGACACCTTCGTCAAGGCTGAGGGACGGATAATGCTGATGATTTGATACAAATGATAGTAACGGCGGCAATTTACAGCATCAGCCGTCTGCGCTTCCAACAGCCATCGAAAAAACAGGAGGAGGGGGTTAGAGGATAATTGTCAAGTTTTTTACGTAATAAACTTGACTTTTTGTATATTTGCGGAAAAACAGGAAGATGATAATTTCAAGCGACATAAAGAACATCATCCAGTCCTTCCCTGAAGGGCGAGTGTTTTCCATCTCGGACTTCGCCATCGATCCGCAGTACGATATGGCTCTGGCCAAACTGCTGAGCCGTATGTCTGCCAAAGGCGAAATCCAGAAAATAGCCAAAGGAAAATACTATAAGCCGCAGAGGACTCCTCTCGGAACCCTGTCCCCTGTGACGGCAGAACTTGTAAAAGACTTTCTGGAAAAGGACGGAAAGGTGACGGGCTATATTACCGGAACTCAGGCCTTCAGCGCGATGGGCATAGGCTCCCAGATATCGGGAAGCATCCTCATCGGCACGAACAAATATCGCAGGGCCTTGGACCGGGGTGGCTACACCGTCCGTTTCCTCAAGCAGGAAAATGAAATCACCGAGGAGAACATCGAGCTGCTGCGCATTCTTGATGCTGTTCGTCTTATTCGGGAGATTCCTTCTGTGTCGCCAAATGAAGCCTGTGCCTCCATCATCGAAATTATCCGGTCGCTCAATCCTCAAAAACAGCAGGAACTTGGCACTTTGGCATTGGCATATACTAATTACGTCCGGGCTATTGTGGGAGCAATATTTGAGATGCTCGGTCTTCAGGTGACAGACCTTCGCAACTCGCTAAACGGAGTATCTTCCTACAAGTTGCCTATTTCCTCAAACGTACTACCGACAAAAGACACTTGGAGAATATATGAACCTGCACGATAATCAATCACTGTTTGCCGCCGCAGTGCAGATTGCGTCAAGAAGCAAGGAAGATGGCGGTCTTGGAATAAAGCCAATATTCATCGAGAAGGATTATTGGATTTGTCGTTCACTTAAGTTCTTGTCTGACAGTGAAGTATCGAGCAAGGCGGTCTTTAAGGGCGGGACTTCGCTTTCCAAGGCATACGGATTGGGCGGACGTTTCTCCGAAGATATTGACATCGCCATCACCAAGGATGAATCAAGGACTGAGAATCAGACAAAGAACTTGATACACTCAATTTCCAAAACGATGTCACAAGGTCTCGTTGAACTTCCGAAGCCTCAGACAAGGAAATTTTCCAAATACAGAAAGGTTTTCTATTCATATCCTTCAATAGCAGACGGATCCGTGGGACCGACATCCATCACACCCGGACAGATTCTTCTTGAAATCGTGTCCTTTGCCAATCCATATCCTTATCACAAGAAGCAGATCAAAAGTTTCGTAACTGAGTATTTTGCGGATTTCGGCGATGACCACCCAGGCATTTCGGCGATAACCACCCACTTGAGTTAACGTTTCAAGCCTGGTTTGGCGAAGATAGTATTATTTTCTCATACTGTCACCGGACAACTCGATTCTGTGTGCTGTTTTTGCAAGTCGGTCTAGTACGGCATCTGCAACGGTGGTGTTTTTTGCGAGGATATCATACCAGTTTTTGACAGGCAGCTGACTGGTAAGTAAGCATCCGACGAAATGCATATTGTAGCGGGGAGAGATCCTCGCTACTTTTGCAAAAAATCGAGATCTTATGATGACACGAGAAGAGATTGCCGCGATCGACAGGGAATGCGAAGAGCAGCACATCAGTCAGCAGG
>JAQXHU010000093.1 GCA_029007435.1 Bacteroidales bacterium | reverse complement strand
TTCACAGCGAGGCCGCTCCTTGGCCTTACCTGGCACTCATATCCTTCAGGCAATGCAATATAGAGGCCTGTCGGCACCAGTGCCCGCTCAAGAGGGGCCAGTGTCAGCGGTTCTTCCAGATTGGCTCTTATGTCCATACCGGCAGAAAGCGGTGTTGCGTACGCCGGGGACGGGAATTTTGATTTGTTGACAATACGGACTTTCATATCAGATTGCAATTTTATACTATTTTTCCACAGCCGCAGCCTTGTCCTGCGGCAGGATGAGATTCAGAATCACGCCAACCAGAGAAGCAAGCCCGATTCCGGAAAGCGAGAATGAACCGAAATCAATGATCGCGCCGCCTATTCCGATTGTAAGAATAAGGGATGATATCACAAGATTGCGGGTGGAAGACATATCAAGTTTAGCCTGGATCATATTGCTGATGCCCACAGAGGCGATAGAACCGAAAAGAAGCAGCATAATGCCGCCAAGCACCGCCTGGGGAATGGTCTGAATCACTGCCCCGACCTTTCCAATCACCGAGAGCGCCACTGCGGAAATGGCGGAAATGCGCAGTACAGACGGGTCAGTGACCTTTGTAAGCGACACTGCTCCAGTCACTTCCGAATATGTAGTAATTGGAGCACCGCCTAAGAACGCAGCCAGGCAGCAGGACAGTCCGTCGCCAAGCATTGTCCTGTGAAGACCGGGATCCTTGATAAAGTCCTTGCCAGCGATTGAACTGATTGCATACATATCACCCACGTGCTCAATAATCGGAGCTATGGCCACCGGCGCCATAAACAGCACAGCCTGCCAGGAAAATGACAGTTTTGCAAGTTTAGGAAATGCGAACCAGGAAGCATTGCCGACAATTGAGAAATCCATTGAACTCCTGTAGAACAGCAGAGCAACAATATAACCTGCTATGGCACCGAACACTACCGGAATGAGTTTCACAATGCCCTTGCCCCATATTGAGGCGGCGACTGCCACCGCGAGAGACACAAGTGCGAGAACCCAGTTGGTCTTGGCCATATTCACGCCTGCTCCCGCAAGCGAGAGACCAATGAGGATAATCACCGGACCGATTACGACCGGAGGGAAGAGACGTTTTATCAAATCAATGCCGAAGGACCTTACCAGCAGGCTCATAAGCATATAAACAAGTCCGACTGAAACAAGCCCGCAGAACATTCCGGGCATTCCGAAAAGTTCAGTCGCCTTGATGATTGGGGCGATAAAAGCAAAACTGCTTCCGAGATAGATAGGGACCTTTCCGCCAGTGACAGCGTGAAAGAGAAGAGTGCCAAGTCCGGCCGCGAGGAGTGCGACCGCAGGGTCAAGTCCGGTCAGAAGCGGTACGAGCACAGTCGAGCCGAAAGCCACGAACATAAACTGCACACCGACCACAGTTTTCCGTACTGGGGATAATGTTTGTTCCACCATAATGATATTGAATTAAGGTTGTTTCCTCTATTTCGGAGCTATCCTGTACAGAGCTCCGGCAATCGCCGCAAATATCATATTAGGCAGCCAGATAGCGAGCCACGGTGGCATAAGTCCCGTATAAACAAACATCTGGCTGAATTTCATAAACAGGATATAAGAGAAACTCAAGGCGATTCCTATGGCGAGATTCCAACCGATTCCACCCCTGCGTTTCCTTGACGACAGCGCCACACCCATTATTGTCAGGATAAATGCCGACAACGGAAGGGCGAACCGTGTATGCTTCTCTATGAGAGTGTATTTGACATTGGCGTCCCCTCTCATCACCTGAACATCCTCAAGCTCTTTCAACGCCTTGTAGTCAAGGTCCTCCACCGTATTCTTCTTCCTCTCGAAATCCTTGATGGTCAGGCTTATGACTGTGTCAATCTGGTCTCCGCACCTGACTTTGTCCTCAAGAGAGCCATCTGTGTATTCCCGGATGAAATACTTCTTAAGGGTCCAGCTGCCCTTATTTTCGTTCCAGACCGCCCTGTCAGCGGAAATCTTGGAAACCAGCTGATTGTCCTCAATGGTTTCAAGGGTGAACTTATAGGCAGTCTTGTTGTATTTGCTGAACTGCTCCACATACACGAACTGGCCGGGTGCTATCTGATAATGTATGTTCCTCTCGCCCGCCTGAGCCTTCTTCTTGGTGTACGCCGCCTCGAAAACGTGCCTGTCCGCATTTGCCCTCGGAATAATGAAAAGATTGAGGCACAATGACATAAGCGCAATTATCATAGCCGAGAATATATACGGGACCATCATCCTGTGGAAACTAATCCCGCAGGACAGGATGGCGATAATCTCGGAGTTGGCAGCAAGTCTGGAAGTGAAGAAGATTACAGTTATGAACACGAACAGCGGACTGAACATATTCATAAAATAAGGTATGAAATTCAGATAATAATCAAATACGATGGCCTTGATAGGCGCCTGCTTGGCCACGAAATCATCGATTTTTTCGCTTATGTCGAAGATTATCACGATTCCGATGATAAGCAGAATCGCAATGAAGAACGTAGCCATGAACTTGGTTATTATGTATCTGTCTAATTTTGCAGGAAACATAGCATTGTCTCGTTTTGAAATTACAGCCGCGTCATTATTCTCTTGACAGTCACATCTTTCCAGACCTTGAAATCTCCTGCGGCAATGTGATTGCGGGCTTCTCGAACAAGGTCGAGGTAGAACGCCAGGTTGTGCTCGCTCGCAATCATAGCGGCGAACATCTCCCCGGCAATGAAAAGATGCCTGAGATATGCCTTGGTATAGGTATGGTCCACAAATGACGCCCCGTCCGGGTCAATCGGAGTGAAATCATTTTCCCATTTCTTGTTGCGCATATTCATTATGCCGTTCCAGGTGAAGAGCATTCCGTTGCGTCCGTTCCTGGTCGGCATCACGCAGTCGAACATATCCACTCCCCTGGCAATGCCCTCGAGAAGGTTGGCCGGGGTTCCGACCCCCATAAGGTAGCGCGGCCTGTCATCCGGCAGCATCGGGCATACCAGCTCCAGCATCTCGTACATCTTCTCGGTCGGCTCCCCTACTGCGAGTCCTCCGATTGCATAACCTTCCCTGTCCTGCGCCACAGCGTGCTCAACGGCCATCTTCCTGAGTTCCGGATATACGCAGCCCTGCACTATAGGAAACACCGTCTGGCTATAACCGTATAGAGGTTCTGTCTCGTCAAACCTCTTCAGAAATCTTTCGAGCCAGTTCTGAGTCATCAGAAGGGATTTCTTGGCATAGTTGTAATCCGCGTCCCCCGGGCAGCACTCATCGAAGGCCATCATTATATCGGCTCCGATAATTCGCTGTGTATCAACATTGTTCTCCGGAGTAAAGGTATGCCTTGACCCGTCAATATGGGAGGAGAAAGTGCATCCTTCCGGAGTGAGTTTCCGGATTCCGGTCAATGAGAAGACCTGGAAGCCACCGCTGTCCGTCAATATCGGCCTGTCCCAAGAAATAAACTTGTGCAGACCTCCTGTGGCCTTCAACGTATCGAGGCCCGGCCTGAGATAGAGATGATATGTGTTGCCCAGAATTATCTGGGCCTGGATGTCCTCCTTGAGATCCCTGTGATAGACTCCCTTCACCGAGCCGACTGTTCCGACCGGCATAAAAATAGGAGTCTCAATCTGTCCGTGGTCGGTCGTGATTACTCCGCAACGCGCCCCTGACTGTGGATCCTGTGCTGTCTTGACAAATTTCATTCAAAAATCTACGTTATTCCAACTTTCAAAGTTAGTAAAATTACGGCAAAAACCTTACATTTGCGTACGTTATTGGAAATAATCACTGCAATATGAAAAATAAAGACATCACCATCAGGCTGATTATTATGAACTTCCTCCAGTATGCCGTCTGGGGAGCCTACCTCACGTCAATGGGAAGTTATCTTGTCTCAGTGGGTATGGGGCCAAAAATCGGCCTTTTCTATGCGATGCAGGGCATCGTCTCCATCTTTATGCCGGCCATCGTCGGCATTGTGGCCGACAAATTCATACCTGCCCAGAAGGTGCTCAGCATCTGTCACGGTCTTGCGGGACTTGCAATGTTGGCGGCCGGATATTACGGAATGAGTGCCGGAGCCGGGGTTCAGTTCGGAACCCTGTTCACTCTCTACTCCCTTAGCGTAGCCTTCTATATGCCTACCATCGCACTTTCCAACTCCGTGGCATACTCCGGTCTCGAGAAATACGGGCTTGACACGGTGAAAGACTTCCCTCCAATCAGGGTTTTCGGAACTGTTGGTTTCATCTGCAGCATGCTCTTCGTGAACTTTATGAAGATTGACGGGGTCCAGTTCCAGATGACTTACAATCAGTTCATCACATCCGGTATCCTCGGCATCGTGCTCTGCCTCTATGCCCTGACACTGCCGGCCTGCCCTGTCAACAAGGCTTCCGAAGGCACTCCTTCGTTCGTGGACGTATTCGGACTGAGGGCATTTACACTGTTCCGGAAGAAGGATATGGCGATTTTCTTCATCTTCTCGATGCTGCTCGGCGTCTCCCTCCAGATTACCAACGGCTTCGCAAACCCGTTCATCACCCATTTCAAGGAAATTCCTGAGTTCGCGGACACCTGGGGAGCACAGAATGCCAATGCCCTCATCTCCATCTCCCAGATTTCCGAGACTCTCTGCATTCTCCTCATTCCGTTTGCAATGAAGTTCTTCGGCATCAAGAAGGTAATGCTCATAGCAATGTTCGCCTGGGTATTCCGCTTCGGTCTTTTTGGAGCCGGCAACCCTGGTCCTGGCGTGTGGATGTTCGTCCTCTCCTGCATCGTTTACGGCGTGGCTTTCGACTTCTTCAACATTTCCGGGTCCCTCTATGTAAATATGAAGACTGATGAGAAAATCCGTTCCAGCGCACAGGGTCTCTTCATGCTGATGACCAACGGTATTGGTGCCACAATCGGAACTCTCAGCGCACAGGCCGTAGTAAACCATTTCGTATACAATGCCGCTGAACCGTCCTGGAGCAGTGCCTGGTACGTTTTCGCAGGCTATGCCCTCGTGGTCGGAGTCCTGTTCATGATTCTCTTCAAGGATCCGCAGAAGGCCACCAAGGCTTAAGAGAATAAAAAAGGCGGCCGACGGCCGCCTTTTTTATTCTCTACGAATGCGCTGCAGTCTGCAGCACCTCGGCAAGTGTAGGATGAGCGTGGATAACAGTCTTGAACTTCTCAATATCTGCTCCCGTGTTCATAAGGGCGGCAATCTCCTGGATAATGTCGGAGGAATGCGCACCGAACATATGGCATCCAAGGATTCTGCCAGGATTCTCAGCCCCCTCCGCAGCCACGACAATCTTGCAGAAGCCCTCCGGCTCGCCCATTGAGAGAGCCTTGCCGTTGGACCTGAAGAACGACTTAAGACAGCGGACAGGGATGCCGGCATTCTTGCAGTCATCCTCCGTCATACCGACTGTGGCAGCCTCAGGATAGGTAAATACCGCGGCAGGAACAATATCGAGATTGATTCCGTCTTCAACTCCGGAAGCCGAACCAGGGATGCCATTGTCTGCAATGATGGCATTCAATGCCCTGTAGCCCTCGAATGTGGCAACGTGTGCCAGCATCATTCCGCCACGGACATCACCGATTGCGAAGATGGTAGGCACATTGGTCCTCATATCGGAGTCGGTGACAATGCCCTTAGGCGACCACTCCAGACTGGCTGCATCGAGATTCATTGCCTTGACATTAGGCCTGCGGCCAACGGCCATAAGAACCTTGTCAGCCTCCACCTCGAACTCCTTGTCCTTCTTCAAGTACTTGACTTTCAGCACATCGCCATCCTTCTCAATGCTCTGGACAGCAGCGGCGGTCTCAATGGAAATGCCCCGCTTGCCGAGTGTCTGCTTGAGCCTCTTGGCAAGGTCGGTGTCGAAGCGCGGAAGGATATCCTTGCAGTACTCGACCACTGAGACCCCGGAGCCGAAGCTCTTGAAAATAGAGGCGAACTCCAGGCCGATTACGCCTGCGCCAATGACGCATAGACGCTCCGGGACCTTGTCCAGGGAAAGAATTTCCTTGGAGGTGATGACTCCTTCGAGGTCCGCTCCCGGGATAGGCAATGATGCTGACACTGAACCGGTTGCGATGATAATGTAATCCGATGTGATTTCCTCAGCCACGCCTCCGTCAGAAGGAGTGACAGTCACGGTGTTGGCATCCTTGAAGTCAGCCTTGCCGTAAACGAGACGGATGAGCTTGTTCTTGAGGAGGAACTCCACGCCGCCCTTGAGCTGGTAAATGACAGCGTTCTTGCGCTCCACAGCCTTGGCGAAGTCGAATGTCCAGGAAGCGTTTCCGATACCGAATTCCTCAGCCCTGCGGAGATCCTCGAGGACCTCGGCATTGCGGCAGAGGGACTTGGTCGGGATGCAGCCCTCATTCAGGCAGGTTCCGCCCACAGGCCCGTCAGAGATTATGGTCACCTCAATGCCTTTCGCAGCAGCGGCCACGGCGGTCTCATAACCGCCGGGCCCTGCTCCTATAATAGTGATTCTCATAATATTACAAAACTATGCGTCCCAATACTTGAGAATAGGCTGACGTGCGGCGCGGGTCTCGTCCGGACGGCTGATTGGCGCATTGTGAGGCGCAGCCTTGAGAATCATCGGATCCTCGGCGGCCTCGGCGGCAATCTTCCTCATCACCTCGATGAAGGCATCAATCGTCTCCTTGGACTCTGTCTCCGTAGGCTCAATCATAATGGTCTGGTGGAAGAGCAGAGGAAAGTAGATTGTAGGTGCGTGGAAGCCGAAGTCGAGAAGCCTCTTGGCCACATCGAGAGTGGTGGCTCCGGGAACATCGTCGTGCGCCCCGTCATTGATGAGTCCGTCAAACACGAATTCGTGCTTGCAGATAGAAGGAATAGGCAGCTTGTAGCAATCCTTCAGGCTCTCCTTGATGTAGTTCGCTGACATTGTGGCGAACTTGCCGGCAAGCAGAAGATTTTGATGGCCGAGGGAGAGGATGTAGGCGTATGCCCTGAGAATGATGCCGAAATTGCCCATAAATCCTGAGACATAGCCCGCGGACTCCTCTGAGCCGTGGAGGACAGTGAATGTACCGTCTTCTTTCCTGATGACGCGAGGACAAGGGAGGCATTGCTCAAGCCTTGCTGCCACGCCGACAGGACCGGAACCCGGACCGCCGCCACCGTGAGGGGTGGAGAATGTCTTGTGGAGGTTGAGATGCATAATATCGAATCCCATATCGCCAGGGCGTACAACGCCGAGGAGAGGGTTCATATTGGCGCCGTCATAGTAGAGGAGACCTCCGCACTCGTGCACGAGCTTGGCGATTTCAGCGATTTCACGCTCGAAAAGACCGAGAGTATTCGGGTTTGTCATCATTATGCCGGCGATGTCGTCACCGAGAAGCGGTTTGAGATCAGCCACATCCACAAGTCCGTCAGCATTGGACTTCACCACAACCACTTCAAGACCGCAGACTGCCGCACTGGCAGGATTAGTTCCGTGGGCGCTGTCAGGCACAATCACCTTGGTCCTTTTCAAGTCGCCACGGAGAATATGGTACTGACGCATTATCATCAGTCCTGTAAGCTCGCCGTGGGCGCCAGCGCAAGGGTTGAATGTGAAGTTGGACATTCCTGTGATTGCAGCAAGGGCTTTCTCCATATTGTAATACACTTCGAGAGCACCCTGCACGGTAGATTCAGGCTGGAGAGGATGGAGGGCGGCCAGACCCGGCATTGATGCCACTTCCTCATTGATTTTCGGATTGTACTTCATAGTACAGCTTCCGAGAGGATAGAATCCGGTGTCCACGCCGAAGTTCATCTGGGAAAGATTGGTATAATGTCTTACCACATCCACCTCGCCTACCTCCGGAAGGCGGAGGGCTGATGAACGGCGGAGATTCTCAGGGAGCGCATTGCAAAGGCAGCCGGCAGGTTTCACGCCCCCGTTGCGGCTTGCGCAGAACTCATTCTCAGGAAGAGAAAAACCTGTTCTCCCCTTCTTGGAGAGTTCAAATATCAGTTTGTCATAATATTTCATACAAGTATCCTCCTCTGATTAAAGTCCTTTCACTACTGCTGCAAGACCGTCAATCTCAGCCTTTGTACGTTTCTCTGTCACGCAGAAGCTCACATATCCCTCGTCTGTGGCGAGAGCTCCGAAATAGCCTGCGTCCAGAAGAGCCTGCTGTAGTTTCTCTACAGGAACAAGCGGCTTGAGGACGAATTCCTTCACGTAAGGCTTGTCGAATACTTCCTCGAATTTGCCTGTGGCGAGAAGTTCGTCGTGGAGATAATGTGCTCCGCAAGATGAGAGAGAATTGACCTTGTGCAATCCCTCAGGTCCCATAAGTGACAGATAAATAGTCACATACAGGGCCATCAAACTCTCATTGGAGCAGATGTTGCTGGTAGCCTTCTCCCTGCGGATATGCTGTTCGCGGGCCTGGAGGGTGAGTACGAAGCAACGCCTTCCTTCCTTGTCCTCTGTCTGTCCTACAATACGTCCAGGCAATTTGCGCACGTGCTCCTTGCTGCAGGCCATGAAGCCTACATAAGGGCCGCCGAAATTGAGCGGAAGTCCAAGAGGCTGTCCGTCGCCCACTGCCACGTCGAATCCCCAATCTCCCGGAGTCTTGATGACTGCGAGGACTGAAGGGTCGCAATACTCCACGACAATGGCCTTGGCCTCGTGCACCGCCTCGGCGAAACCAGTGAAATCCTCAACGATTCCGAACCTGTTTACCGCAGGAACGATTATACCTGCCACATCACCCGCAGCAAGTTCAGCCTTCAGGGCCTCAAGTGAGGTCTGGCCGTCTTTTTGGGCAATGTTTCCGAGCTGTACCCCGTGGAATCCGGCGTATGTCTCGACTACCCTGCGGACATTAGGAAGAAGGGTGTCCGAAAGGAGAACCCTGGTCTTCTTCTTGGTGCAGGCCATTGCCATAAACATTGCCTCGGCGGCGGCAGTAGGGCCGTCATACATTGATGCATTGGAGATTTCCATACCGGTAAGCTCGCAGATCATACTCTGGTACTCAAAGATATAGCGGAGCGTTCCCTGGGAAATCTCGGCCTGGTAAGGAGTGTAGGCCGTGCTGAACTCTGACCTTGCGGCGAGATAAGGCACGACTGAAGGTGTGTAGTGGTCGTATGCCCCTGCGCCGGCGAAAATCTTCAGCTTGGTATTGCGGCTGTCAAGGGCGGCGAAATGCTCGCGAATCTGCTGCTCCGACATTGCATCCGGCAGGTCGTACTGACCCTTGAAGATGAACTCGGCAGGCACATCAGCATAGAGGTCATCCAGTGAAGAGACCCCTATGCGCTGCAGCATTTCCTTTATATCATCCTCTGTATGAGGAAAATATGAGAATGTTGACATATATTTCAGTTTTAAGTTCCGCAGATGCGGACCAAGGAATTATTCCCCGATAAGGCTGGCGTAACCGGCAGCGTCGAGAAGCGAATCAAGCTCGGAAGCATCGCTCATCTCAACCTTGATAATCCAGTTCTCATAAGGGTCCTGGTTGATGAGTTCAGGAGCATCCTCAAGAGCCTCGTTCTTCTCCACCACAACGCCGCTGACAGGGCAAACAAGGTCGCTGGAAGCCTTCACGCTCTCGAGAGCGCCGAACTCCTCCTCCCTGGTAACCTCATCGTCAACATCAGGCATATCCACGTATGTGATATCACCCATTTCCTTCTGTGCATAGTCGGAAACGCCGATAACCGCAATATTGCCTTCAACTTTTACCCACTCGTGTGTCTCGCTGTATTTGAGACCTTCAATAATTTTGCTCATATTAAAAGTGCTTTTGTGTTTTGTGATTATTTCTTGTAATTTGTCTGGTAGAAACGCTTCTTGATGACGATTCCCGGGAAGACTTTCTTCCTGATGCGGATCATCACCTGAGTGCCGAGCGGAGCGTATGCCGCATCGACAAGGGCGAAGCAGATGCTCTTGTCAAGGGAGATTGAATGGTAGCCCGTGGTCACCACGCCAATCTGCTCTCCAGCCTCTGTCTCAACAGGATAGGTAGCCCTTGGAATGGCCTTGTCCTGGAGCTCGATTCCGACGAGTTTCTTCTTCGGGCCCTCAGCTTTCTGCCGCACGAGCGCATCCTTGCCGATGAACTCCTCCTTGTCAAGTTTGCAGAACATTCCGAGGCCGGCCTCGACAGGGGTGATATCGTCTGAAAGTTCGTCTCCGTAAAGAGGAAGTCCTGCCTCGAATCTGAGGGTGTCACGGCAGCCGAGTCCGCAAGGAGTCACGCCCGCTTCGAGAAGAAGCTTCCATATTTCCTTTGTTCCCTCAATGTCTGTATAGAGCTCGAATCCGTCTTCTCCGGTATATCCGGTGCGGCTTACTATCATCCTGACGCCTTTCCACTCTGACTCATAATAAGTATAAAAAGAAAGTCCTGCAGCCTCCTTGAGACCGGGAACCTCAGTCACAATATTCTCAGCTTCAGGGCCCTGAACCGCAATCTGGCCCCATTTATCGGATTCATTGACAATCTTCACGTCATAGCCCTCTGACTGGGAGAGCATCCACGCATAATCCTTGTCAATATTGGCGGCGTTGACCACCAAAAGGAAATGGTCAGGCTCGAACTCCCTGTAAACCAACAGGTCGTCAACCACACCTCCTGCAGGATGCAGCATCATCCCATAGAGCACCTTGCCGGATTCGAATCCGCGGATATCATTGGTGAAGATGTGATTCACATATTTCTCTGCGTCAGGTCCGCTTATGAAGACCTCGCCCATATGGGAGACGTCGAACATTCCGACCTTATGCCTTACAGAATTATGTTCCTCAGTGATGGAGGAGTATTGAATCGGCATCATAAAGCCTGCGAACGGGCTCATTTTCGCGCCAAGAGCCACGTGACTATCATAAAGACAGGTTCTTTTAAGATTTTCTTCCATTGTTCAAGTATTATTAATTACAGTAAACTCAAAAAGCTCCCGACATCGAGTCCCGGGACGAACTGCGCAAGATCGGCGCCCGAAAGCCTTGCCTCAACCACCGGCCTCTCGTCCGGAACGCCTGCCAAAAGACTTGTAAGGTATTCACCGATACCTTCTTTCACAGAGAAGTAGTCTCCTGACACATTGCATTTTACAATCTTTCCGAGGTCAATGTCGAAGTCAATGCTCATCTCACCGATACCTTCAATCTTCCCCTTGTGGCTGACACTGTATGCGTGATTGCGCCCTTCAAGGAAAGCAGGATCCAGATAAGTCAGTTCGATTTTCTCTATTTCGGCAATCTGTTCAGGAGTCAGGACCACCTCGTCAAGGGCCTTGAGCCGGCCATTCTCATCTTTTATTCCGCAGAATTCGGATATAAGATACTTTTTGTACAATCTGATATCCGCAAGTTTTCTCTGCCATTCGGATTCAGCCGCCTCAAAATATGGCCTGACATTCGTCACGTGCTGACGTACAGACTCAACACCTTTGCTCTTTATCTTTGCTTCAGAAGGGGTGATAGCCTTCACCAGTTCATCAAAATCGCTGTCGAAGAGCATTGTCCCGTGAACAATACTGGTTTTGGGCTGGAGAAAATACGCATTGCCCGACACCTTCTTTCCGTCCACAAGCACATCATTGCGCCCGGATCTTTCCGCCTTGAGGCCGGCCCTCCTCAAAATGAAAGCGAGACGTTCAAGATATTTTTCAAATGTGAATGCCACATCCGTGGAAGGCGTTATGAAAGAAAGCATTATGTTGCCCCAGTCGGAATAGACACAACCGCCGCCGCTCTTTCTGCGGTACAGTTGTATTCCTTTTTCCCTGCAATACGGCATATTGACCTCGGCCTCCATAACCTGATTTCTTCCGAAAATCACAGTAGGCGGAACTTGCCACAGAAAGAAAGCATCCCCACCTTTTCCAGCGATGCTGTCAAGGTTTTCCGCGACATATTCTTCCATCGCGAGATAGAACACCAGCCTGCGGCCTGAATCCCCTTCCGGTAATGATATATGTACCATATAATAAGTTTTTCAATCTTCAAATATAACAATTATCAACCAATCTAACAATGCCAATCTGAAGCCTGATATACTAAATATTAGGATTTTTTGTATTTTCGCAGCATTATGACAACTGAGAATCATCCATTCGAACCATTCCTGCCGGCAAATGCCAAGATACTTATGCTGGGCAGCTTTCCACCTCCGGAAAAACGCTGGAGCATAGTGTTCTATTACCCGAATTTCACCAATGATATGTGGCGAATAGCTGGCCTTGTTTTCTTCGGAGACAAAGAGCATTTCATCCTGAGGACAAAGGATGGAGAAATGCTTAAAAAGTTTGACAAACAGAAGATTGTGGATTTCTGCAACCAGGCGGGAATCGCTATGTACGACACTGCCTGCAAGGTGGTAAGGCTGAAAGACAACGCCTCCGACAAGTTCCTGGAAGTGGCCGAAGCATCCGACATCCCCGGGCTTCTCAGGGAGATTCCGGAATGCAATGCCGTCGTCACGACCGGAGAGAAGGCTACGGACGTTGTCGTGGATATGTTCGGCTGCGGGAAGCCTGCTGTAGGCAGCTGGTCAGAATTCAGGGCAGAGACTGAGCCGGGAGTGTTCAGGAGTATGAAACTGTACCGGCTTCCTTCCTCGTCCAGGGCATATCCGCTGGCGCTTGAGAAGAAAGCCGGTGCCTATAGAAAAATGTTCATCGAGACAGGGGTGCTCAATCCACATTAGGAGTGTCCCACACCTTTGTCTGAATGCAGTTTATCAGGAGAGACAGGCCGCCACAGGCGATTCTGAACTGCCCTTTTTCCAGACGCCATCTACCGTCACGTCCTACGAAAGCAAGATCATCGGCCGGGAATTCAAGACGCACAGTCCTGGACTCGCCCGGCGCGAGTTCTATTTTCGCGAACTGGCGCAGTCTTCTTACATCAGGAACGACACTTGCCACCAGATCGCTTGAATACAGCAGGACTGACTCCTTGCCTTTAACGTCTCCCGTGTTTTTGACAGTCACTTCGAAAGCCAGACTGTCACCAGGACGGAACTCCCCGCCCTTCGGGGAAACCGGCTTAAGGTCGGAATATTCGAACTCCGTATAGCTGAGTCCGTGACCGAACGGCCACTGGACATCCATAACGGCGTCGTAATTGTACATTCCCTCCATAGTCTGCACATTCTCACTTACTTTGTAATCATATGTATGAAGGGCATTTACATATTTGCTGTAGGTGAATGGAAGCTTTCCGCTGAAATTCTCGTCTCCGCTGACAAGAGCGGCAAGAGCGTCACCTCCGAAATTGCCCGGAAGCATCACGTCAATCACAGCGTCAACATACGGTTCGATGTCGTTGATGATTCTCGGACGGCCTTCGTTGAGCACCATAACTACAGGCTTATCATATGCGGCAACCATTTTCACAAGACTCTTCTGGTTTCTGGAAAGATTCAGGTCATTGATATTGCCCGGAGTCTCGCAGTACGAGTTTTCTCCAACGCAGACCACAACAACATCTGCTCTCGAAACGGCTTTTGAGACAGCCCTTAAATCAAGTACAGTCTCAGACTGCCAATTGTCACCGGAATAAACAACTCCAGGAACATATTCCACCATATCGGAGCCAAATCTTCCTCTCAGAGCCTCATAGATTGTGTTGTACTCCCCAGCGAAGTCGTCCGCCCTGTCTCCCTGCCAGCTGTATGACCATCCTCCATTCAATGTCCTCATTGAATTCGCATTAGGTCCGGTAACAAGAATACGCTGGCCGGATTTCAGAGGCAGGATACCGTCATCATTCTTCAACAGCACGATGGATTCCACCGCAGAACGATACGCCACTTCACGGAACTCCTTGCAGGCGAAATTCTTATAATTGTCCACACCCCATACAGGATTGTCAAACAAGCCAAGACGGACTTTGAGACGGAGCACCCTGCGGACGGCGTCATCCAGACGTTTTTCAGATATGCGGCCTTCTTTTACAAGCTCGACAATATCGTCGCAGACTGTCGGATCATACGGATCCATAACCATATCGACACCGGCATTGATGCCTATTTCAAGTGCCTCCTTGCGGTCAACAGCGATATGCTCCCTGGTATAGAGATTATTTATGTCCGCCCAGTCGGTGACCACCATTCCGTCCCATCCGAGCTGCTCTTTTGTCCATTCCGTCAGATACTCCCTGCTTGAGTGAACAGGGACTCCGTTGATTGAGGCTGAATTAGCCATCAGGGTGAGAGCTCCCGCGCGAAGACATTCCTTGAACGGGCGGAAATACTTCTCCCTCAGGTCAGACGGAGCGATGCAGGCGGGTGTCCTGTCCTGACCGGTAACAGGCGCACCATAACCGAGATAATGTTTAACACTGACAGCTACGTGTTCCAAATCAATATTGTTGGGATCAGGTCCCTGGGCACCGAAGGTTTCTGACACTGCCATCTCCGACTGGAGATAAGGGTCCTCTCCCCAGCTCTCCCAATGACGTGGCCATCTCGGATCGCGACCAAGATCCATCACCGGTGAGAATATCCACGGAACCATCGCAGCACGGGTCTCATAAGCCATAACCCTGCCCATTTCCGAAGCAAAGATCCTGTCAAATGTGGCGGCAAGGTTGATTTCCTGCGGGAAGAATGTCGCGTCTGAAAGATAGCTGGCACCGTGAATCATATCAAGGCCAAAAACTGTCGGAATACCCAGTTCGCGAATGGATATCTCCTGAATGGCCTTCATATATCCGGCTGTCACCTCCCTGGACTGGCTCACATTGTTGAAGACATTCAGGAAAGAGCCTATCCTGTATCGCCTGACCATTTCTCTCACTTTGACTGTGTCAAGACGGCCGTCAGTGCTTATCTCCGAAGCGGTTATCTGGACAAGCTGGCCGGCCTTGTCCTGAAGAGACATTCTTTTGAGTACAGCTTCCACTTTTTTCTCAACAGAAGAATTCTGAGGGATAGCCGGCCGCACCTGCTCTGAGCAGGAGGCCGAGATCAGGCCCAGTGCTACAAGGGCGGCTGTTGGCAATAGTTCTAATTTCATCTTATTATTGGTTTTAAACTTATTGAACGCATTTATCTGAAAGAACCTAAATATACTGGACCATACGGAGATACGGTTCGCCAAAAAACATAGTCTCCCCGTCTTCGGTGAATCCCAACTTAGAATAGAGCCTGTGCAACCAAGGTTTCTTGCGGTCCACTAAAAGCGAGACGGCAGTGAAGCCGAGCCCCTGTGCGATTTCCAGTTCATTCTGCATAAGGATACTGCCGATGCTGTGTCCCCTGAATTCCGGATTCACATACAAGGAGTCAAGGTAATATTCGTCAGGTCCCGTTTCCTCTCCGGGATTGAGTTTCTCCACACCAAGGATTTCGGAAAGTAGTCCGAATGTTCTGTCAGCCATTTTTTTATATCGGGCCCCGTCATATGCCACCATTGCCCCGGCCACTGAATCACCGCATACGGCAACATAAACATTGCGGTAGCTGTAAAGAGTGTCCTCCATAGCGGCGATGACAGTCATAGCTTCTATAACATCCTGATAGTCAGTCTCGTCAGCAAAAAAAGGCGTAAAATCCGTATCCGGTCCGTTCCCCATCGCATTCAGGACTGTTTCAGCAATGAAGCCGGCATCCGATGGACGGCCGGGCCTCAGTTCTACCTGCGGCCTGATGATTTCTGTCTCAGGTCTGGCATCTGACACATCATTGAAGTTTTTATGCGTACCAGTAATAGTGTCTGACGGAGTTTTCAATACAATTCCCATATAGTCTGCAAAAAAGGTGATTATGTTTTGCTAAATTAAGAAAATACTTCTATATTTGCAAACGCAAAACGGGGGTATAGCTCAGTTGGCTAGAGCATCTGCTTTGCAAGCAGAGGGTCGTCGGTTCGACTCCGTCTACCTCCACTTCACCGGAAAATGGAAATCCCGTTTTCCGGTTTTTTGATTATTTCCACAGTTCAATACAGAATATAAAAATCAAGAGGGGCCGGCTTTTCAAGCCAACCCCTCTTGATTTTTACTTATTCTCATTACTGCTCGTCCGGTCCCTGCGACTGTGGGCCGTTATTCTGCGGGCCACCCTGAGGGCCATAGCCCTGAGGTCCCTGCGGGCCACCCTGCGCACCTGCGTTCATTGATTCAGATGCTGCGTGCCAGGCCTCCTCAAGAGATTTTGTATAAGTCTCGATATCAGCCAGATTCTGATTCTTGACAGCCTCCTTCAGGCTTGTGAGAGCCGAATTGATGGCATCCCTCTTGTCTGCAGGAATCTTGTCGCCATAATCCTTGAGGTTCTTCTCGCTCTGGAAACAGAGGGCGTCAGCATTGTTGATCTTGTCCACCCTTTCCTTCTCGGCCTTGTCCGCAGCCTCATTCGCCTTGGCCTCGTCACGCATCCTCTGGATCTCATCCTCGCTGAGACCTGAAGAAGCCTCAATACGTATATTCTGCTCCTTGCCCGTAGCCTTGTCTTTGGCAGAAACGTTGAGAATACCGTTGGCGTCGATGTCGAATGTCACCTCGATCTGAGGAATTCCTCTTGGAGCAGGGGCTATGCCATCCAGATGGAACACGCCGATCTGCTTGTTGTCTTTGGCCATAGGGCGCTCACCCTGAAGGACTTTGATCTCGACAGAAGGCTGGTTGTCAACAGCGGTCGAGAACACTTCTGACTTGCGGGTAGGAATAGTGGTGTTGGAAGCGATGAGCTTTGTCATCACGCCGCCGAGAGTCTCGATACCGAGAGAAAGCGGTGTTACGTCAAGAAGAAGCACATCTTTCACATCACCCGCGAGCACGCCGCCCTGGATTGACGCTCCGATTGCGACAACTTCATCCGGGTTGACACTCTTGTTAGGCTCTTTGCCGAAGAACTCTTTCACAATCTCCTGTACCTTAGGAATACGGCTTGAGCCTCCTACGAGGAGAACCTCGTCAATCTGGCTGGCACTCAGATGCGCATCCTCAAGAGCCTTGCGGCAAGGAACGATAGTTCTCTGGAACAGGTCATCGCAGAGTTGCTCGAATTTTGCCCTTGTGAGAGTCTTCACGAGATGTTTCGGAACCCCGTCAACCGGCATAATATACGGAAGATTGATTTCTGTCGATGTCTGGTTGGAAAGTTCAATCTTAGCTTTCTCCGCAGCATCCTTGAGTCTCTGGAGAGCCATCGGATCCTTCCTGAGATCTGCGCCACCGTTCTCTGAAGCGAACTCCTGGGCAAGCCACTCGATGACCTTGTGGTCGAAATCATCACCGCCAAGATGCGTGTCGCCGTTGGTTGACTTGACCTCGAACACTCCGTCGCCCAATTCCATAATAGAGATATCGAATGTACCGCCGCCAAGGTCGAACACAGCGACTTTCATATTCTTGTTCTTCTTGTCAAGACCGTATGCGAGAGCAGCGGCAGTTGGCTCATTGATGATACGTTTAACATCAAGGCCTGCGATTTTGCCGGCTTCCTTGGTAGCCTGGCGCTGTGAATCCGAGAAGTATGCCGGTACTGTGATGACAGCCTCGGTAACCGGCTGACGGAGATAATCCTCAGCAGTTTTCTTCATCTTCTGGAGAATCATCGCTGAAATCTCCTGAGGAGAATACTGACGCCCCTCAATCTCCACCCTCGGAGTATTGTTGTCACCTCTGGTAACAGCATAAGGAACTCTCTCGATTTCCTTTTCCACCTGGTCATAAGTCTCACCCATAAATCTCTTGATGGAGAAGACAGTGTTTTTAGGATTGGTGATAGCCTGACGTTTAGCCGGGCTGCCGACCTTTCTCTCTCCGCCATCCGTGAACGCAACAACTGAAGGGGTTGTTCTCTGGCCTTCGTTGTTGATAATGACTGTAGGCTGATTTCCCTCCATCACCGCAACGCAAGAGTTGGTGGTACCCAAGTCAATTCCAATAATTTTTCCCATAATTATAATCTCCTTTTTTTATTTCCATTCGTTCCTCAAACCGGCCCGGGTTTTCCGGGCCGGGCCTTCCGGATATTTCCGGACAGCGAATTCTCTTTTATCCAATGCCGTGCCAATCCATAAGATTGACAGTATTATGCCAAATTGTCATATTTATTGTTATCTTTGGTGTCATAAAACCATCCGGAGGATTCAATCAAGCTGACGGATCATTGCGAATCAACACATTATCTATGATATACAGAACATTGTCCCAGGTGGAATACAAAGACCTGGAATCCAGAATACTATATGAGGACAATCATCTCCTTGTCATTTTCAAGAAAACCGGAGAAATAGTGCAGGGCGACAAGACTGGAGACGAGCCTGTCGGCGAAAAATACAAAGCATTCATTGCTATGCGTGACTCCAAACCGGGACAGGTGTTTATGGGCATACCGCACAGGCTTGACCGTCCGGTATGCGGAATCACTGTTTTCGCCAAAACCTCCAAAGCCCTGGAGCGGATGTCAGCGATGTTCAGGGAAGGTGACGTGCACAAAACCTACTGGGCACTCGTATGCAGCAGGCCTGATCCGGCCGACGGCCTGCTCGAAGACTGGCTTGTCAGGAATGAGAAAATGAACAAGTCATTCATCTGCAAAGATCCAGGCAGGCACAAGGACGCCAAGATCGCCAGGCTCGAATACAGGACCTTAGGCAGCACTGACAGATACTGGTTGGTGGAGGTAAACCTTATGACCGGACGCCACCATCAGATAAGATGCCAGTTGTCCGGACACGGGTTCTGCATCAAGGGAGATTTGAAATACGGCGCTCCAAGATCCAATCGCGATGGAGGCATCTCACTGATGGCCAGACATATAAGTTTCATACATCCGGTAAGGAAAACCCCCGTGGAAATCACTGCCCCTGTCCCTTCTGACTGGAAGGGCGTTTATGGACTCTGACGGAATCCCTGTATTCCTTGCACCAGAGGCCAGGCGTTGACTCATAAAACAGTTTGAACGCCATATTGAACGAAACCTGGGAATTGAAACCGGACATTTCGGACAGGTCCTTCACTTTCAGATCAGGGTTGTCCTGGAAAAGCTGCCGCGCGAAATTCACTCTGTACCTGTTCATAAGCTGGCAGAAATTCAGGCCGGACCCGTCATTTATGACCCTCGAAATATAAGACTTGTTGGAAATCAAGGCTCTCGAGAGACTTTCAAGTGTATAGTCCGGATTCAGAAATGGTTTGTTCTCTTCCACATACCTGCACAACTTGCAATACATAAGGTCATTGACATGCGACCTCTCACTTATGAAGGCACATGCCGCGACATCTTTCTCCCCATACGGCATTCCGTCATCGGAATATGAAATCACCGGGCCGTTCGCATATGAGCGGACTAACACGGCAACATACATTGCAAGCGATGCGATGGACGCCACCAAAGAAATCCACTTTCCAGGCAGGCCGGGTATCGAGCAGGAGGCACAGGAGAAAGTCAGGATGGCAGCGTACAATGAGAAATATGCCAGTTTGAGAGAATGAAGGAACAGTTCCCATCCGGTTATTGTCATAGTCAGATATGTGACATCCCTCATCATGGACGGAATCCTCAGCAGCAGGCATAAGGCGAACACAATAATGGATGCAGTCTGGCAAACTAACGGAGCCGGATCAGGCCTTCCCCAGACCAGGCAGCATACAACGGCAGAAATCGACACCGCAACCATTACCCCTGCGTATATAATACTGCCCCTCCAGCTGCCATACGTGTCCGGGGCAAGAAACATCATTGCCGTGGATATATTGAACGCAGCTGTCAGTGCGGGCAACACCATTTCCCGGAGACAGAAGATACACGCGGGAAGCCAGATGACTACATTCAGGATTGAAAGGAAACGAAGCAGTCGCAAAAAAGATGAATAAGACTTGGACGTTGGCATATAATAATAGTTTTTACTTTCGGTTCAGGACACAAAAATATATAAAAAACTGCCCAGGGCATCGGCCCTGGACAGCGTATATGAAGAAATTTATAAATTTTAAATATTTAAAAAAGATAAAAAAGTCACTCTTTAGTGGACTTTAATGCATCCCCGCTTTTTTTGCTCCTTGACTTGATCGCATCAAATCCATTGCCATAAACTCCTGTAACAGAAGACACTGACAGAAAAGCATCATTATCTATAGTCTTGATATAACGAAGCAGGAAATTCAAATCGGTCTTTCTGGCCACCACCATAAGCACGTGACTTTCTTTTTTTGTGTACCAGCCCAAAGCAGGCAGCACAGTGACCCCTCTATGAACCTCATTAGTGATGGCGTCAGCAATCTGTTCGTACTTTCTGGACAGGATGAAGAGCTGCACAGACTGTTTTGAACCGGAAAGGTAGAGGTCCACGACATAGCCGTTGATGGTCACGAGGAGCAGGCCATAGACTATGGTGGTCACCTTTTCAGAGAGAGGCACAAGGTCACCTGAGGATGTGTATGAAGGCACAAGAATGGAAGAAAGGATTATCACCACATCCATAGCGAGAATCATCCTGCCCGGGGAAATATTCCGGTACTTGTTCACGATAAGGGCGATAATATCGGTTCCTCCTGTGCTTCCTCCCTGGGATATCGACATACCGATGCCGGCACCCGCCATTATGCCGCCCATAATCGTGGACATGAGTTTGCCGTTCTGAACTGCAAGTGTCTCTATGATGGATGGCGGAATGACGCCCTGCAATACATTCATTCCTACAGAGGCCAATATGATGGCATATATTGTCTTGCCGCCGAAACTCGTGCCGAGTATCAGGAACGAAGCCGCAAGCAGGACGGCATTGATTACAAAATACGAATAACCCATCTTTATGCCGACGGCATACTGGACAATAGAGCTTATACCTGTCACGCCACCGCCGATCAGATTGTTGGGAATCAGAAAGACAGCCCAGGCAGCCACATAAACAAGAATGCCTATCGTGAGCAGAGTATACTCTTTCAGAAGAGTCCAGAATGATTTTTTCAAAAAAGACATATAATTCAACCTTTAATATCCTTCTTTGACTTTCGATTAATGCCGGTCTTGAGTTCGTCAAACCCCTCTCCATACACGCTGCTCGCAGGAGATACACTCACAAAAGCTTTGCTGTCCATTTCTTTGATAACTTTGCACAACTCGTGGAGCTGGGATTTGCGGACCATAATAAGCAGCACGTTTCTATCCTTCCTTGTGTACCACCCCACAGCTTTAAGGGCAGTCACGCCCCTGTCCATTTTCCGGATGATATAGTCAGCTATCTCCTCATATTTCTCCGAGAAGACCATTACCTGGATAGTGGTCTTGCTTCCGAGCAGCACATAATCCACCATAAACGAGAAGGTTACCATAGCCACATATCCATACAGCATATCCACGAAGCACTTGCCCGGGACAAGAAGCACTGAAGCGATGATGACCAAGTCAGAATACAGATATACCTTTCCTGGGGAAATCGGCCAGAACTTATTGATAATCAGCACAACAATATCTGTCCCTCCTGTACTTCCTCCCCTCTGGAGAATCAGGCCGAGGCCGAAAGCTTCAATGATTCCTCCAACAACAGGGACAAGAAGCCTGTTGTCAATATAGAGGAAATTCCCGGGCACAGCCTGCAGGAAGCTGAATGACGGAAGAATCCTGAAAAGGAGAGATGACAGCAGGACTGCATATATCGTCTTCAGTCCGAAGCCCTTTCCAAGCACTGCCACTCCTGCGATAAGAAGGAGGACATTCAGGGCGAAGAATGTATATGACATCGGGATCAGTCCTCCTGAAGCGAACTGGATGATGGTGCAGAAACCTGTCAGGCCTCCGCTTGCGATATTGTTCGGGATAAGGAAACTGTCCCAGGCAATGCAGTAAAGCAATGTGCCCACAGACAAAATGAAATAGTCCCAAAGAACAGAAAGGATTTTTTTCCGGGTCATAACACTTATTTAACCACGATATTCACAATCTTGCCAGGAACCACTATCACTTTGACTATAGTCTTGCCGCTCAGATACTTGTCAGTTGCCGGCATAGCCCTTACACTGGCCTCCACTTCGTCTTTGCCCATCGCTTTCGGAAGATCAACCGTGAACCTCGTCTTGCCGTTGAATGAGACAGCATAAGTGCAGTTGTTCTCGACCGTGTAAGCCTCCACATATTCAGGGAATGAGGCATAGGCCACACTTTCATTATGTCCGAGAGCCTCCCAGAGTTCCTCGGCAACGTGAGGTGCGAACGGGGAAAGGAGCACCGCCAGCGGTTCAACGATCTCTCTCTTGGAACATTTCCTGTCTGAAAGGTCGTTGACAGCGATCATAAACGCACTGATACAGGTATTGTATGAGAACGACTCAATATCAGCCTGTACCTTGCCTATCAGTTTGTGCAGGGTCTTGAGTTCCTCCGGAGTGGCTTTCTCATCGTTTACAAGGAATCTGTCTCCATCGAAATAAAGCCTCCAGAATTTTCTCAGGAACCGGTTGACACCGTCAATTCCTTTTGTGTCCCAAGGCTTGGACTGCTCGATAGGGCCGAGGAACATCTCATACAGTCTCAAAGTGTCTGCGCCATAGCTGTCACAGATATCATCCGGATTGACGACATTGAACATCGACTTGCTCATCTTCTCCACGGCGCTGCCGCAGACATATTTCCCGTCCTCAAGAACAAATTCAGCGTCAGCGAATTCCGGACGCCAGCGGCGGAACGCCTCAATATCGAGCCTGTCATTGTTGACAATATTGATATCCACGTGAATCTCAGTGGTTTCATACTGGTCCTTGAGTCCGAGGGACACGAATGTGTTGGTGCCGACAATACGGTAAACGAAATTCGAACGGCCCTGGATCATACCCTGGTTGACAAGTTTGCGGAAAGGCTCGTCCTCGCAAACATATCCAAGGTCGTACAGGAACTTGTCCCAGAAACGGGAGTAGATAAGATGTCCCGTGGCGTGCTCCGTGCCGCCGATATACAGATCAACATCACGCCAGTACTCATCGGCCTCTTTTCCTACAAGGCTCTCATTATTACGTGGATCCATATATCTTAAATAATAAGCGCTGGAGCCGGCGAAACCAGGCATAGTGCTTGTCTCAAGAGGAAATCCTTTATATGTCCAGTCTTTTGCCCTTGCAAGCGGCGGCTCCCCGTTCTCCGTAGGCTTGAACTGGTCAATCTCCGGAAGGGTGAGAGGAAGTTCCTCATAAGGCAGAGGAGTGGCTATTCCGTCCTTATAATAAATCGGGAAAGGTTCTCCCCAATATCTCTGGCGGGAGAATATCGCATCACGCAGCCTGTAGTTCACCTTCCTGTGCCCCAGGCCTTTGGCCTCCACATAGTCCATTGCGGCCGGGATAGCCTCCTTGACAGTCATTCCGTTCAGGAATCCAGAGTTGCACATTATTCCCTCTTTAGCGTCAAAACTCTGTTCGCTTACATCGCATCCCTCAATAAGAGGTATAATCGGGAGATTGAATTTTTTTGCAAACGCATAATCCCTGCTGTCGTGGGCAGGAACAGCCATAATGGCACCTGTTCCATATCCTGAAAGCACATACTCGGAGATCCATACCGGGACTCTCTCTCCTGTCAGGGGATTCTCGGCATACGAGCCGGAGAACACTCCTGTCACGGTCTTTGTCTCAGCTATACGCTCTCTCTCCGTCTTCTTCTTCACATACGCAAGATACTCGGCCACAGCTTCTTTCTGGGAATCGGAGGTCAGTTCATCCACCAGTTCGCTCTCCGGGGCGAGCACCATAAATGTCACTCCGAATATTGTGTCAACACGGGTAGTGAAGATGGTGACATCCTTTTCCCTGTCCCCGTTGAAAGTCTTGAAAACGACCTCAGTTCCATAAGAGCGGCCAATCCAGTTGCGCTGCATCTCTTTGAGGGAATCTGTCCAGTCGAGTTTGTCAAGGCTGTCAATCAGACGTCCGGCATAAGCCGACACCCTGAGCTGCCACTGGAGCATTTTCTTCTGTTCCACCGGAAAACCTCCACGTACCGACAGCCCGTCTTTCACCTCGTCATTCGCCAGTACCGTCCCAAGCCCGGCACACCAGTTGACAGATGTTTCTCCCTGATATGCAATACGGTAGTTCATCAGGACATCGGCCTTTTCCTTGTCCGTGAAAGATTTCCATTCCGCCGCGGTGAACGACAGCTCTTTTGTTCCGGCTGCTTTGACTCCCTCCGTTCCCCTCTCAGCGAAATGAGCCTCAAGCTCGGCTATCGGCCTGGCCTTGTCCATCTCAGTATTGTAATAGCTCTTGAACATCTTGATGAACGCCCACTGGGTCCATTTGTAGAACTCAGGATCGCAGGTGCGCACTTCCCTGTCCCAGTCAAACGAGAAGCCTATGCGGTCAAGCTGCTGACGGTATCTGGAAATGTTGGCAGTGGTGGTGACCTCAGGATGCTGTCCTGTCTGGATGGCATACTGCTCTGCCGGAAGTCCGAATGCGTCATACCCCATCGGATGGAGCACATTGAAGCCTTTCAGCCTCTTGTATCTGGCATAAATATCACTTGCTATATATCCGAGAGGATGCCCCACGTGAAGTCCCGCTCCCGATGGATATGGAAACATATCCAGCACATAGAATTTCGGCCTCGATGAATCCGTCTCCGCCTTAAACGTCTTGTTGGCAGCCCAATATGCCTGCCATTTCTGCTCAATACTTCTGAAATCGTAGTCCATATTTATTTTTTAATTCCGAATTTACCTTTTTTCTCAAGTTTGAAATCCACAGCCACGGACATCGCCACATCCACATTCACTCCTTTCACACGTCCGGCCTTCCAGTCAGGAGAAGCGGCCACAACTCTTACAGCCTCCTCGTCAAGAAGCTCGTCAGCGCCCCTGATCACCCTGACATCTTTGACCTTGCCGTTCTTCCCAACTGTAAAACCGACGGTCACGCGTCCCTGTATGCCGTTTTCCACTGCCTGCTTCGGATATCTCAGATATTGGTATACCCATTTCACAAGAAACATCCTCACATCCGAATTGCCCATAAAGACAGGTTTCCTGTCACACTCCTCATAAGTGTACAGCCTGTCATCCGTCCGCACGTCCAGTTTGTCCTGACGGAAAAGAGGGGCGTTTTTCACATTGGAAATGTAGATAGTGAAGTTGTATATATATTCAAGTTCCCGCTCAAGAGGCTCATATTCAATAATGTCCTCAGTATCCCTGACTGTTCCGCGCTCCGGGTAGCGGCCTGAAGTGAACAGCACCGACGGTATTTCCTTGGAATAGAAAGACCTGTGATCCGACGGGAAAGGCTCTCTTGAAGTCAGTTCCGGGATCACGGGCTGGAGGTCGGCTCCGACCTGGGACAGGATCATATTCATATCCGGATTGGAGGAGGTGTATGCGAAAAAACCGGAATTGCCCGTGCCAAGCATATCAAGATTGATCATCGCATCAATATTGCCGGCATCACCAAAAGACCTGTTCAGGAAATACCAGGAACCGGCAAATGACTGTTCAGAAGCCCCGAAGGCTATGAAAATCACCGACCTGCGGAACAATATAGAATTGGTGCTGACCATTCTCGCAAGTTCCAGCATCAAAGCCAGTCCGGAAGCGTTGCCGTTGGCACCGCAGTAGATACGTTCGACCGGCTGTCCGTCCTGTTCCGCCGTGATTTTTCCGATATTGTCCAGACGGGCTCCTACTACTATGAAATGGTCATTCAGTTCTTTGTCATATCCCTGAATGAATCCGAGCACATTCCTGGATGTGATGGTGTCCCCGTTTTCCTGCGCGATTCCGAAAATGTCCCCGTCTTTTCCGCTGAGCATCTCCACACCATAAGAGTCAAGAATGTCCCGCACATAACTGGCGGCTTCTTCTTCACCTTCAGTGCCGGCACCCCTGCCTTCGAGAGACGGGGAGGCAAGATAGGAAATATGTGATTTGAGTGTGCGGACGACATCACTGTCGTCAAGTTCAGAATACCCGGTCCTGTACTGGGCAGATGCAACCATCGGGAATGCGCTGATGAACAGCGCACAGAATAAAAATACTGGAAATGTTCTGTGTTTCATATCAGCATCACTTGTTGACGAGCACCCACGCATCCGCAGGGCAGAAAGACTCGCCTTTGACTTTCTTAAGATTTTCATATGCTGACACGATGCTGTCCGACGGCAGGACCGCCACAGCTACATAACCATTCCTGAAGTCCACCAGTTCTGCGGTACAGCCGGCATCCTGAGCCTTTCTTCGCATATACTCGGCATTGGACCTGTCCTTGAACGAGCCAATGACAATATAAAAATTATGCTCAAGAGCGCCTTTGATGAGGCCGCCCATAGATGAGGAATTCAAAACAGTGATTTTTGAGCGCCGCAGCGAATCAAGCGCTGCAACGGAATCGGCGTCCATCTTTCTGACCCGCTCCAGTGAATCTTCCTTAGACTTGAGCGCCGCAGCTTCCGCAGCCTCGATATCAGCTCTTTTCGCCTCGATGTCAGCAGACGTCGGCCTTCCTGCAAGAAAGCGGAAAGCGTCACAGCCGGAAAACAAAACCGCTGCCGTCAAAATTATCATCAAGGTAAACTTTCTCATTAGTACTCCTATTTTCGTACAAATTTACAAATAAATATTACTTTTGCATCTTAGAATTGTTTTGATTTTTATTTTAATTTGTCCGGAAGGGCATTTTATGCCAAAAACGCACCAAAAATGAAGATTATTAAAGATTTCAGTCTTCTCGTAAGAGAAATAGTGGATATCAGGGCCTGCATTGATACAGGAAAAGCGGCGGAGAACATCCGGAGCAACATTTATTTCAAAGGTCCGAATGTATGGATTCTTGTATGCGCTATAGTGCTGGCATCCGTGGGACTGAATGTCAATTCCACGGCTGTGATAATCGGTGCGATGCTTGTCTCCCCTCTTATGGGCCCTATTTTCGGCATCGGACTCGGACTCGGAACGGATGATACCGGACTGATCAAGGCTGCGTTCAAGAACCTGCTTGTCATGGTGACCATCAGTATCGTGGCCGCTACGGTGTATTTTCTGATCACTCCCCTGAAACTGGCCAATCCGACAGAGCTTCTCGCCCGGACGAATCCTACCATCTATGACGTGATGATAGCCCTGTTCGGCGGTCTGGCGGGCATCTTCGAGATGAGCCGCAAGGAAAAAGGCACCGTGATATCAGGTGTGGCAATCGCCACCGCCCTTATGCCGCCTCTCTGCACAGCCGGCTACGGAATCGCATCCGGAAGCCTGCAATACTTCCTCGGGGCGCTGTATCTGTTCTGCATAAACTGCGTGTTCATCACCCTTGCCACTTACATAATGGTCAAGTACCTGCATTTCTCCGAGATGCAGTTCCAGGACAACACAAAAGCCAAGAGGACCAAGGCTCTGATGACGGCGATAATCGTGGTCGTGACAGTCCCGAGCATCCTGTCAGCCATCGGTATGATCCGGGAGAACAAATTCACTATGGAAGTGGAGGAGTTCATTGCCGAGAACAAGAATCTTGAAAAAGGATACATATACGACTACAAGATCAATCTCCGGAAAGGAGGCAGTGTGGAGATTTTCATTGCCGGCGAGCCATTGACAGCGACTTCAAGAACCCGGCTTATCGAGTCAGCCGCCCGCCACGGCATCGCTGAAAACCAGCTGAAACTTTCAGAAAGAGCTCTCTCAGACAGCAGCGACGACACTTCAGAGAAACTTATGAAGAGCATTTACGCCCGGACAGACTCCGAGATTTCGAAATGTGAAGCAAGGATAAGGGAACTGGAAAAAGAACTTTCCATCTATAAAAAGGACGAGATTCCATACACCCAGATATCGAAAGAGATACGAAGCCAGCATCCGGAAATCAGCAACATCATCATTGCAAAAGGCGCTGAGGTAAGAGCGGACAGCCTCACCGCTGTGCCTGGATATATAGTAGTAGCTGATTCTGAGAATATTATTGATGACACCGTCAGAGGCAAACTTGAAGACTGGCTCAAGATCAGGCTTGACGATCCGGCAGTCACTGTCATCACAAGGCATATTCAGGACCGTTGATGAAACTTTCCCCGATCATAAAGCCTGCTCTGGCAGCAGCTGTTTTTCTGATTCTTATGCCAGAGGGGATGTGCGCCCAGAGTCCTTACGGGGATGTCTGGAAAGAGAGTCTCACTCCAGCCAGGCCGCTTTACTGCAAGGCTGACACAGTTACTATGGTTGTGATTGGCGACATAATGCTGCACAGCAGGCAGATGCAGTATCCGTACGGTCCTTTTCTCGAAGGAATTTCCTCACGTCTCAAAGAAGCGGACATTGCGGCAGGCAATATGGAGTTCACTCTTGGAGGAGAACCCTACAGCGGATATCCGGCATTTTCCGCTCCGGACGGATATGCTGATTATATTGCAGGACAAGGCATAAATGTCTTTCTTACAGCCAACAACCATATTCTCGACAAGGGCAGGAAAGGCATAGAGAGGACTTTGGGTATATATGGCAATATGGAACGCGGCGGGGCCATCCGGCACACAGGCTCGGCATCCGGCCCGGAGGACAGACTCGCAAGATACCCTCTGTTCATTCACAGAAAAGGAATCAGTCTCGCTTTAGTGAATTTCACATACGGAACTAATGCCGGAGGCTCCGGATATGACTGGCCGAAGGTCAACCGGATTGACAGAAAAGATATCGGTCAGGCTATTGAAAGGGCGAAAGAGGCAAAAGCCGATTTCATAATAGCGTTGCCGCACTGGGGCAATGAATACGAGCTGAAGCACAGCCGGCAACAGGAAGATCTCGCCAGATGGCTTGTCGGACAGGGAGTCGATGCTGTGATAGGAGGCCATCCCCACGTGGTCCAGGATTCATCCTGGATTGAAGGCCGGCCTGTATTCTATTCTGTCGGCAATGCGGTTTCCAATATGAGCGCGGCAAACACGCAGCTTGAACTTGCGGTAAAACTGGTATTCATAAGGGACGAGAAAGGAGACACCCATATGGAACAGCCGGATGTAACTTACCTGTGGTGCTCCCTTCCAGGACGGCTGAGGGAGAATTACACTACCGTGGCAGTAAAAGATTATATCGGGAAACGAAGCATCTGGAAGAACGGACACGATTACGACAAGATGATAAACACATATACGCACGTCAGGTCAGTAACCGGAGTGCTTGACAATTAATTTTCGCGAAAGATGAAGAAAATCATCACATTGGAAGCTATGGACCCCATAGAGATTTTTGGTGCGGGCAATAAGATAATCGAAGAATTCTGCAGCTATTTTCCCGGACTGAAGGTTGTGGCAAGGGGCAACCAGATACGCCTTGACGGGGACAGCGGCCAGATAGAGCAGTTCTCAGGGAAACTCGAGGAACTGATTGAAAGGCGCAGGCACAAAATGAATCTCACAAAATTCGACGTAGAGGACATATTTGACGGAGAGACCTCTCCTGACAGTTTCAGGCTCAACGGCGACGCGGTGATTGTGCACGGAACTGACGGAAAACCTGTAAGAGCAAGGAACAAGACACAGCAGGAACTGGTCAAGGCCTACTTCAACAGTGACCTTGTATTTGCTGCCGGACCTGCTGGAACTGGCAAGACATACATCGCTATAGCATTGGCTGTCAGAGCATTAAAAAACCGTGAAATAAAAAGGATTATTCTTACCCGGCCGGCAGTGGAGGCAGGCGAAAGGTTAGGATTCCTGCCTGGAGATATGAAAGACAAACTTGATCCCTATCTCCAGCCACTCTATGACGCATTGGGCGATATGATTCCATCTAAAAAGCTGCAGGAATTCATCTCGGACGGCACAATCCAGATAGCCCCTTTGGCATATATGAGAGGCAGGACACTTGACAGGGCGTGCGTGATACTTGACGAAGCGCAGAACACCAATCTCGGACAGTTGAAAATGTTTCTGACGAGAATGGGCCCCAATGCCAAGTTCATAGTCACCGGCGATGCCAGCCAGGTTGACCTGCCCCGGAAAGAGGACTCGGGTTTTCTCAAAGGAATCAGCCTGCTGAAAGACATCAAGGGAGTCAGCACAATCTGTTTCACAAGCGACGACATTGTCCGTCACCCGCTTGTAACCAAAATCGTGAAGGCATTTGACAAAGAGGAAAAAATTAACAAAGAAGAAAAATTTTAAAAAGTATAAAAAAATCGCCGGGTTGCAGTTTATTTTATGTTTTTTAAACAGATTAATTTTTCCAGAGCCGATATTCGCAGAAAAAACAAGCGGATATGCGACTTATTTCAAAATTGACAGCGGCGGCACTGACCGCCTTCATCACAACAGCAGCGACCAAGTCCTGCTCGACATATGAGGTCCGGGATGACAGGACGGGCGAATTGAGACTTCATTTCTCAGAGGCATCGTACAGCGAGACCAAAGCCTTGTCCGAAGAGATACCTGACACCAGTGAATTTCTGCTGGAAATCACAGGCCCCGATGGTGAGAGCATATACAGCGGCACTTTCGGGGACTCCCCGGAAAGCATTCCGGCAAAAGCGGGCACATACTATATCAGTGTCCGCTCCGGGAATTTCAGCAGGCCTGCATTCTCCTCTCCTCTGTTCGGTGACGAACAATGTGTATCAGTATCAGGAGGCAAAGCCACAGATGTATGGCTGACCTGCGGGCAGATCAACAGCGGGGTGAGGCTGCGGACAGGCAGCGATTTCCTGACAAGCCATCCCGACGGCGTTCTGGTTCTCAAAGCCGAGAACGGAAGCCTGATGTACAGTTATTCCGAGAAGAGGACTGCCTACTTCAATCCGGGAAACGTCAGCCTTGTACTGAGCGAGGGCGGTAATGACAGGACATTGTTCACGAGGGTATTGAGAGCCCGGGAGATTCTTACGGTAAAAGTATCAGCACCTTCATCCACTTCTCCCACTGGAGGGGTGCACATCCAGATTGACACCGCAAGGATATGGACAGAAGAAGACTACACGATCGGCGGAGGGCAGAACAGCGGAACTGAAACGGACGATGCAATGAGCGTGGCGCAGGCAAAAGAAAACATCGGGGCCGAAAGTGTTTGGATATATGGCTACATCGTAGGCGGAGACCTGACATCGTCCGGAATTTCATTCGAGCCCCCGTTCAAGTCCGGCACAAACATAGCGATAGCATCAAGGACAAGTGTTTCCTCAAAGGAATCCTGTATGTCCGTGCAGCTGCCGAAAGGTGATGTCCGGGATGCCTTGAATCTTGTTGACAATCCGTCGAACCTGAAACGGAAAGTGTATATCAAAGGAGATATCGTGGATGCGTATTATGGAATTCCAGGAATAAAGAACATCTCGGACTTCATTATCAAGTGACGTCGAAGGTTGGCGTCCGGCAATCTCTGGAGGAATGAGTCAGCAGGCAATTTGTAAAGAACACAGGTTTTGACTATTTTTGCCCATAATAACATTCATTCATATTTTGGTTTTAAGATGAACTTGAAATTACCTGCTGATTTTTCACCGGAAGAGAGGCGAGACAGGGCTGAAAGCTATTTTAATCAGGGCTACAACTGCTGTCAGTCCATTTTGCTTGCATTTGCAGACATACTTGAAGACAACTGCTTGGCTACAAGGGATATGCTCATCGCCGCAGGCTCCGGCTTCGGTGGTGGAATGGGCAGGATGCGGGAGGTCTGCGGAGCGTTCAGCGGACTTGTGGCTATATCCGGATTCATCTCCCCGGCAATGAACCCCAAGAATATGGAGGAGCGGACCGGGAACTACACCCTCGTCCAGGATTTCGCCGGTCAGTTCAAGGAGGCCAACGGAGGAAGCATCATCTGCCGTGAACTGCTCGGGCTGGCGCGGAAGCCATCCTCTCAGGAAAGCCCGGTTCCTTCAGAAAGGACTGAAAGCTATTACAAAAAACGTCCTTGTCCGAAGATTGTCGGTTCAGCGGCTTACATAGCCGCGCTCAAACTTTCGGGGAAATGAACGGCGGACTTCACATTGAACAGGCATCGGCCGGGGACATAGACCGGATAATGGATATCTTCTCAATAGCGAAGAGATTTATGCATTCAACCGGGAATCCCGGACAATGGAACGGCACATACCCGGAGAAAGAACTGATGCTTAACGAAATACACGACAGGCACTGTTACGTTGTCAAGGACGGGACCGGCAGAATCGCAGGCACGTTCTGTCTCATCCTCGGGGATGATCCGACTTACAATGTCATTGAAGACGGAACGTGGCTGAACGATGAGCCATATGGAACAATCCACAGAATCGCCTCGGACGGAACTGTCCGGGGAATCGGGCACGCCTGCTTTGACTACTGCTCCGGAATCATCGGAAATCTCCGGGCAGACACCCACAGGGACAACATCCCTATGCTCGGGCTTCTCGAAAAAGAAGGATTTTCCAGATGCGGAACAATCCACCTGAAAGACGGTTCTCCAAGAATAGCCTTCCAGAGGCCTGCCCAGAAATCCCAATATAACAACTCGACAAAATGAATATTGGCAATTTACCTACGGACCCGATGATTCTACTGAGCTATGTAAACACAATGCTCAGAGACAGTTACAGTTCTTTGAACGAACTGTGCGAAGACAAAGGAATAGCCCGCTCCGAGCTTGAGAGCGCTCTTGCCCGGGCAGGCTTCGAATACAATGAGGCGCAGAACAGATTCTGGTGATTACTCTTCCACCAGGCAGGAGTCAAGATCCCGTGTAATCTGCTCCTTGTCCATATTCTGCCCGATGAACACTATCTTCTGCATTCTGTCTCCATAATGAGGATCCCAGTCTTTCATAATTGAAGGGTCCTGCCGCATTGCCTTTACCAGTTCATCTTCCGGTGCCGTCGCATACCACAGTCCGGCCTGACGGAGCTGGATTTGTTTGCCGGCCTGCTCGAAAAGGAATGACATATCGGTATTATCGGAGAAATAGCACAGGCCTTTTGCACGTATTACACTCTTTGGCAGACGCTTGGCGACAAACCAGTCGAACTTGTTGATGTCCATTGCAGGTCTTCTGTAATATACGAATGTGCTGATGCCGTATTCCTCGGCCTCCCCTTCATCGTGATGATGGTGATGGTGGTGATGTTCCCCATCGTGATGATGGTCATCATCTTCTTCGTGATGGTGATGCTCCCCGTCGTGGTGGTGCTCATCTCCGTGCTCATCTCCTTCATTATGACCGCCTTCGGCATCGCCCTCAAGACCTCTCACCCATCCGGCAGAACCCTCAGTGGCCCGGTAGCTGAATTTGTAAGTGTCAAGAATGCTGTCAAGTTTCACATCAGCATAGTCCGTTTCCATAACATCCGCTCCCGGATTGAGTTCCTTGACAATCCTGCGGATTCTTTCAAGATCAGATGGTGACACATCTGAAACTTTGTTGAGGAGAATGATATTGCAGAATTCAATCTGCTGGATCACAAGATTTTCGATATCCTCTTCCCCTACCTCTTCTTTCTTCAGGCTGTCCCCGCAGGAAAACTCATCCGACATTCTTGCGGCATCGACCACTGTCACAATGCAGTCCAGTCTCGGCACTCCGTCCACCACATATTCAGGCCCGAGAGAAGGAATGCTGCATATAGTCTGGGCAATCGGCTCCGGCTCGCAGATGCCGCTGGCCTCAATTACTATGTAATCAAACTTCCCGGTCTTCATCAGATCCTCAAGTTGCTGGATGAGATCTGTCCTCAAAGTGCAGCAGATACATCCGTTCTGAAGCGCCACAAGACTCTCGTCACCCTGTCCTACGACACCGCCTTTCTGAATCAGGGAGGCATCTATGTTGACTTCGCCTATATCATTGACAATCACTGCAAATCTGATTCCCTGCCTATTGGTGAGAATATGATTGAGAAGAGTGGTCTTGCCACTCCCGAGATAACCTGTCAAAAGCAGGACCGGCATATCTTTACTGTACATATTGTTTAGAATTAAAATCCGTTGTCCAAAAATATATTTGCGCTGCAAATTTACATTAAAAAGCATAATTTTCTCAAAAAATCATTACATTTGCCTATATGAGAAAAAGTCTGTACATATTTCTGATTTCAGCAGTGGCCGCCGTGGTCCACATCACCACGGGCTGTCTGTCATTCCCAGGTTCCCCTGAATCCGGAATGACTGTGACGAGCATCGGGTCAGAAAACAACGGGTCAGACTATTGGCATCACAGCGGTCCTGACAGATCCAACACTATCGACTACGGCACTTTCACCGTTCCCCAGGGCATCACCATTCCTGAAATCCCGCAGGCATTTTCAGGCAGATGCCAGACCACCTCATCACCAAGGCTTTCCGGACATCAGACGGCATTTCTCAAAGCAGGACGCATAGTCAGTCCTCTGGCCGCGCTGCATTTCTCATCCGAAGCCGGTCTTATGCCGTCCGGACACACTTCTTTCTCACATCACTTCATAAGCCTGAGGAAGATTCGCTGTTAGTATCTCCATTGTCCACAGCGATTTGCACATTTTCCGGAAATACCGGAAAGAATGTGCGCACTCTATATTCAAGCATTTCAAACCGCGGACAACAATTCGCGATTAATTTAAAACGACAATATTATGACAATGGAATTCAGACGCGTCCGCTCGACGGGCGATATCATCATATCTTCACTTCTCACATTCGGCGGCATCGCCCTCATATTTCTGCCTTCATCACTGTCGGTTAACATTCTCGGGACAATGGTGGCTGTAATTGGCATCATTCTTATGCTGACAATGAAATCCGAGTACAAAGAGAGCCTCTCCGGCCTCAGATACCGGAAAATGATCAAGTACTATCCAGCCAGCAAAAAGGTAGAGATTCTCAATGCGTTGAAAGGTGATCCGTCCAGATTCTGCTGGAAAGAAACCGGAACCGGCAACGGACTGATGCTCGAAATATACGTATGCAAGAGCGAGAAGACCGTTTTCGCCCGCCTGCTCGAATATATTCCGTACAATTACGAGCAGTGCAGTGAATGGTTCTCATACAGAATGAACATAGCTGTTCCTCTTCTCAAATAGAGAAAGTTTGCGTAATTCCGGCCGGATTGACTACCTTTGCGGGACGGCTCAGAACAGTTTCTCAATCCGGCCGGTTGTTATATGAACAAATACAGGGAAATACTGAAAATCGGCATCCCGATAATGCTCGGGCAGGCCTGTGTGATAATACTCGCTTTTGCCGACAACATTATGATCGGATGGCACAGTGTGAACGAACTTGCCGCATCTTCCTTTGTAAACAATATGATGAACCTGTTCATCCTCATCGAGCTCGGGTTCGCCACAGGAATGACACCTGTCATAGGCTCTGATTACGGAAAGAAGAACATCTCTGGAATCGGAAACACATTGCGCAACGGCATTTCTCTGAACACATCACTCGGAGCCATCGGGACTGTGATAATACTCGGTATTTATCCGTTCCTGGACTGTTTCGGACAGAAACCCGAGCTTCTGCCTTACATCAGGCCATACTATCTGCTGGTCGGAGTGTCCACTCTTTTTGTACTGGGATTCAACACCTTGAAGCAGTTCACCGACGGCATCTGCGCTCCGTCCGTGTCAATGATGTTCCTTATGGGAGGCAATCTCATCAACATTTTCGGCAACTGGGTCCTGATATACGGCAAACTCGGTTTCCCCGAACTCGGCCTGACAGGAGCCGGAATCAGCACACTCGCAGCAAGGATAATAATGCTGGCAGGATTCGCATACTACATCTTCAAAAGCAGACGTCTCGAAGCCTATGCGTCCGCATTCAAATCGGCAAAGTCCTCCGGGAAAGAAATGCGCAACCTTTTCAATCTTGGCTATCCACTTGCCCTGCAGATGGGTATGGAGACATCCACATTCACATTCAGCGCCGTGATGGTGGGATGGATCGGAGCCACGGCACTGGCCGCGCATCAGGTCGCCCTGACCATTTCCCAACTGTTCTTTATGATGATGCAAGGACTTGCATTTGCAGTGTCAATTCTTGTCAGCACCGCATACGGGAAAAAAGACATAAAGGGCGTAAGGGAATATGCAAGAAAGGGTTACTTGCTGATTCTCGGGATCTCCGTCATCTTTTCAGCAGTCGTCTACATATTCCGCCACCAGGCTGTGGGAATGTTCACCGACTCCGCAGAAGTCTCCGCAATTGCCCTGTCCCTGATTTTCGTGTTGTTCTCCTACCAGTTCGGTGACGGACTTCAACTGTGCTTCGCCAATGCCCTCAGGGGAATCCAGGACGTAAAGCCGATTATGTCAGCTGCATTCGTAAGTTATTTCCTGATAGCGATGCCGGTTGCCTGGGCATTGGGCTTCAAGACTTCCCTCGGCATAATTGGAATATGGACAGGATTTCCGGTCGGGCTGACAACAGCCGGTGTCTTTTTCTTCTTCAGATTCCGCAAACGCCTCAAAATGCTTATATTTGCAGAGTAGAGAAACAAATCATATCCTGTATGTCTGAAAAAGGAACACTGCTTGTCGCTGATGACAACAAAAGCATTCTCGCATCTGTCAAGCTTCTGATGGAAGGCGAGTTCGACCATATCATAACCGTCTCCAATCCCGCCGAGATACCTGCGGCGTTGCGGGAAGGCAAGCCGGACGTTGTGCTGCTCGATATGAACTACCGAAGCGGAATCAACAATGGAAACGAAGGCATTTACTGGCTGTCGGAAATCAGGAGGCTCAAACCAGGGACACAAGTCGTGCTATTCACAGCATATGCAGATATTGAACTGGCTGTCAGAGGGATACAGGAAGGAGCTTCGGACTTCATAGTCAAGCCGTTCGACAACAATGTGATGAAAGAGAAACTTCTCGCCGCATACAGGAAAAGCACCGGAAAATCCAGACAGGCTTCCAATCCCAACGGAAAGACTATGTTCTGGGGGTCGAGCAGACAGATGATGTCACTGAGAAGCATTGTTGAAAAAGTGGCTTCCACTGATGCCAACATATTGATTACCGGGGAAAACGGAACCGGCAAGGAAATGCTCGCCACGGCCGTCCACGAGCTTTCCGCCAGGTCATCCGGTCCGATGGTCACGGTGGATATGGGAGCAATAACGGAGACATTGTTTGAAAGCGAACTGTTCGGACACGTCAAGGGGGCGTTCACCGATGCGAGGGCTGACCGTGAAGGCAAGTTCCAGGCCGCTGAAGGCGGGACATTGTTCCTGGACGAGATTGGAAACCTGTCATATTCGCTTCAGGCCAAACTTCTGACAGCAATACAGCGGAAAAGCGTTGTGCGGGTCGGGGACAACAAGCCTATTCCAGTGAATGTCAGACTGATATGCGCCACAAACAAGAATCTTGACCAGATGGTTTCACAGGGTCAGTTCAGAGAAGACCTGTTGTACAGAATCAACACCATCCGCCTGGAGATGCCGCCTCTCAGGGACAGGAAAGAGGACATTGTGCCCCTCGCCGGCATTTTCCTGAAAAAATATGGAGACCTGTACGGAAAGCAGCAGGTCGAATTTTCGGAAGAGGCCCGCCAGAAGCTGGTTTCACAGACTTGGCAGGGCAATGTCAGGGAACTCGAGCACGCCGTGGAAAAAGCCGTGATACTGAGCGACTCATCCATCATCGGCCCGGAAGATATCGAGAGCGGGCACAGACATTTTTCAGCACCAGACCATGCGAACGGCGGCACACTTGAAGATATGGAATGCCGGATGATCGCCAATGCTATATCAGAATGTTCCGGAAATCTGTCGTTAGTAGCATCCCGCCTCGGGATAACACGCCAGACCCTGTATAACAAAATAAAAAAATACGGGCTATGAGATTCGCCGGCGGCATATTGAGATTCAAACTCATACTCCTTGCGCTTTCCACCTCCGCAAGCGCAGCCGCGGCCGCGGTTTTCGCTGTCCGGGAAATGTGGCCCGCCGCCGGAGTTTCAGTCATAATATGGATAATCTGCTGTTGCATTCTGTTCAAGTTTTACGGAAAGAACGGGAAGAAGATTTCCTATATGTTCGACGCGATGGACAATGATGACTTCTCATTCAAATTCGACACCAGGAATGTTGCCGGGACTGACCTCGTGGTGAACCAATATCTCAACAGAATCAAAATGATTCTTCAAAGATATGCTTCGGAAGCAAGAGAAAGGGAGAAGTTTTATGAGACAACACTTGATTCTGTGGATACAGGCATAATTGTCGTGAATGAGAAAGGAGCTGTCCTTCAGAAGAACAGCAAGGCATTGGAACTCACCGGATTGAACATTCTCACACACATAGCCCAGCTGAAGCGTGTCGATTCAGGACTGGCCTCGCTCATAGCCGGCATTGCTCCGGGAGAGCGCAGGAGGATAACTTTCCAGACCGAGACAGGAAGCCGAAGCCTGTCCGTGGCCGGCACATCAGCGGCTATAAAGCAGGAGCCTGTCCGGATAATCGCCCTGAACGACATTGACAACGAATTGAGCGAGAACGAGCTGGACTCCTGGCTAAAACTCATCCGGGTCCTGACGCACGAGATTATGAACAGCATCACCCCTATCACATCCCTGAGCGGCACCCTGCTTGACAAAGTGGAGAAAGACAGCCAGGTCAGGGACGGCATAGAGGTAATTCACAAGACCGGATGCGACCTTATCAGTTTTGTGGAGAATTACAGGAAATTCACCCACGTTCCGACACCGGAGCCTACAATATTCTATATCAAGGAAACAGCCTCAAGAGCTATGGCTTTGGCATCCCAGCAGGCCGGAGCCGGACGTATATCATTCCATCTGGATATTGAACCGGACGACCTGATGGTATATGCGGACGAGAAACTGATTTCCCGGGTACTGACCAACCTTCTCAAGAACGCAGTACAGGCGACGGAAGATTCAGGAAAAGGCAGAAATATATGGATATCAGCCCGTAATGGAGCCGGCGACAAAGTCATTGTGGATGTTTCAAACGATGGACCAGAGATTCCTGACGATGTTGCCGCACATATTTTTGTCCCGTTTTTCACCACAAAAAAGAACGGAAGCGGCATAGGGCTGTCCCTCTCAAGACAGATAATGCGGCTAAGCGGAGGATCGCTGACTCTCAGAACAGACAAAGAAAAAGGCATCACATCTTTCCGTATGACTTTTGACTGACAATCATTGTCATTTAAAGATTTTTTATTTATTTTTGCAAAATAGTATGATTCAATTTCAGACGTACGATGCTTGAAGATTTAAAAAAGAATATCGAACGGATTATCGCTCTGTATGAGAACGAACGCAGGCAGAAAGAAATCCTGCAGTCGGAGCTTCTGAAGAAAGATGCTGAAATAGAATCGTGCAGGAAGCAGATTGCGGATCTGGAAAGACAAGTGGACAATCTCAAGTTGACAGAGGCTTTCACGGCTCCGGCCGGAGGAGGCTCTGCGGCAAGGGAGAAAATCGATAAGATGATCTCCAGTATTGACAGATGCATCTCCTTATTAGAGAAATAGTTATGAGCCAGAAAATGAGCATTGCGATCGGGGGAAAGAAATACACGCTCACCGCAGATTCACCCGAACAGGAAAACGCTTACAGAGCAGCAGCGTATTCCGTGAACAAGATGCTGTCCGTATATACGGCCAAGTTTCCAGGTAAGGATATGGATGAAATTCTTTCATTCGTGGCTTTGAACGAAGGCATCGGAGCCATAATGATGAAGAAAAAACTTGAGGCTGTCGAGAAAGAGTTACAGACACTTAAGAACCAGATAGATACTTATTTAGACAATATTGACAATCAGCCGCCGGCCGAGATTCGCTGAAAACAACACGTTCTACGGAACCGGGTGTTCTCGAGCCGTGGATGCGCGGGCCTAAGTACCTTCAGGGGATTCCGCATTGCGGGACGTAGGATTGCTGAACCGGCACGGAGCTCAAATCTTATCATTTAAGATTTTCTGACAGACTGGCTGACGGCTTTGTCGATATTGAACCATACAGAATCCGGCAGATCAGCTTCAATTGCAGGCTGTCCGCCGGTTTTTTATGTCCGTACGGAAACATACCTGAAAGATGTGGAACTGAAACTATAATATATTTAATTGAAATGGGTGCATTAATATTGATTGGGACCGCAGTGGCAGCAGCCGCATTCGGAATCGCAGTATACATAGCGGTCCACCGCATTATAATGAAAGGTCGCAGGGACAGCATCATCGAGAAAGCTGAGCTTGAGGCCGAGAATATCAAGAAAGAGAAAATTCTGCAGGCCAAGGAGAAATTTCTCCAGCTCAAAAGCGAGCACGAGCAGCAGGTGAACGAGAAAAACGCACAGCTGAAAGACGCAGAGAACAGGCTCAGGCAGAAAGAGAATAACCTCAACCAGCAGAACAAGGAGCTCCAGAGGAAGATTTCCGAGCTGGACAACGCAAAAGCAAGCGTGCAGGCCCAGAAAGAAGTCCTCGAAAAGAAAGCGGAGGAGTACGAGATGCTCAGGCAGGAAGCCAACAAGCAGATAGAAAGCATCGCCGGACTTTCTGCGGCGGAAGCCAAGAACATCCTGATGGAAAATATGAAAGCCGAGGCAAGAAGCGAGGCCCAGGCCTACATCAACGACACGATGGATGACGCCAGGCTGAACGCCGCCAAAGAGGCCAAGAGAATAGTGATAACCACCATCCAGCGCACGGCTACAGAGACTGCCATTGAAAATGCAGTCACTACATTTCCGATTGAAAACGACGAAATCAAAGGCCGCATCATCGGAAGGGAAGGAAGGAACATCAGGGCCCTTGAGGCAGCCACAGGTGTGGAGATTGTGGTGGACGACACACCAGACGCAATTCTCCTCTCCGCATTCGATCCTGTCAGGAGAGAGGTGGCAAGGCTTGCCCTGCACCAGCTTGTAATTGACGGCAGAATCCATCCGGCCCGTATCGAGGAAGTCGTTGCGAAAGTTCAGAAACAGCTTGAGGATGAGATACTTGAAACCGGAAAGAGAACTTGTATCGACCTGGGCATCCACGGTATGAACATCGAGCTCGTGAAACTTATCGGCCGTATGAAATACCGTTCTTCTTATGGCCAGAATCTTCTCCAGCACTCCCGCGAGGTGGCTAACATCTGTGCGATTATGGCATCCGAACTCGGGCTCAATCCTAAGGTCGCAAAACGCGCAGGTCTCCTCCACGATATCGGAAAAGTATCGGAGGACGATCCGGAACTGCCTCACGCACTGCTCGGTATGAAGCTGGCGGAGCAGTATAAAGAAAGACCTGAAATCTGCAACGCGGTCGGGGCGCACCACGAGGAGACCGAGATGACATCCCTGATCTCACCTATCGTGATGGTTGGAGATGCAATCTCCGGAGCACGCCCTGGAGCACGCCGCGAGGTGATTGAGTCATATATCAAGAGGCTCAAGGGTATGGAAGATCTGGCAGCCGCATATCCTGGAGTGACAAAGAGTTACGCAATCCAGGCAGGCCGCGAGCTGAGGGTGATTGTAGGAGCCGAGGAAGTCAGCGACGAGCAGGCAGCACAGCTCTCTTCAGACATCGCCCAGAAGATACAGAACGAGATGACCTACCCGGGGCAGGTGAAAATCACCGTCATCAGGGAGACCAGGTCAGTTGCTTACGCAAAATAGAACCACCTCAATATGAACAGAATACTGAGAACATTCTTAGCAGTCATCGCACTCCTCCGGGGTGCGTTGTCTATATGCGCCCAGGAGCCTGAAAGCACAGTAGCATGGAACATTTCCATCAAAGACGGCGGAAAAGGCAGCTACGAGGTCATATTCAGCGGCAGCATAGCCGACGGGCTTCACACTTACAGCGTCACTGACAGCACAAGCCCTACTGAAATCACATTTGGCGATTCAGGGAACATCACCCTTGAGGGAGGACTGCACGAGCCTGCCGCACCGAAAGACGAGGATGGCAGCAAAGTGTTCTACAAGAGAATCGTAATCGTGCAGAAAGTCAAAGCCGGACAGGAGGCTGACACATTGAAAGGAGAGATATGCTGGATAAGCTGCACAGAAAACGCCTGCAACTCACCTGAATATTATGAATTCGCAGTGGAGATTCCGGGAGCCGGAGCAGCTTTCCTGGCAGAAGGCGGAGAGACCATAAGCCAGACAGCATTGACAGAAGAAGAGGAAAAAGCCGGAGGGTCGATATGGGGACTTATCCTTGAGGCCATACTCTGGGGATTCGCTATGCTCCTTACACCGTGCGTATTCCCGATGGTGCCGATGACTATATCCTTCTTTATGAAGGGCTCAACTTCACCGGCCGCAGGAAGATTCAAGGCCTTTATGTACGGCCTGTTCATAGTACTGCTTTATACAGTGCCGATATCCGCTATTATCGGCATCACCTGGATTGTGGGAGGAGACGCTGTGACAGCGGACATCTTCAACTGGCTTGCGACACACTGGCTGCCTAACATCATCTTCTTCATTGTGTTCATGGTGTTCGCGGCGTCATTCTTCGGCGCATTCGAGATAACCCTGCCGTCATCGCTCGTGAACAAGAGCGACCAGAACTCCGACAGAGGCGGACTTGCGGGCATCTTCTTTATGGCGCTGACACTTGTGCTCGTGTCATTTTCCTGCACGGGTCCGATTGTCGGTTCAGTCCTGATTAAATCCACGCAGGGCGAATTCTGGACACCTATGGTGACAATGCTGGCATTCTCAATCGCCTTCGCATTGCCGTTCACCATCTTCGCAATGTTCCCGTCACTTCTCAAGAAACTCAAGAGCGGAAGCTGGCTGAACTCCGTGAAAGTCGTTCTCGGATTCATCGAAGTGGCTTTGGGATTCAAGTTCCTGAGCGTGGCCGACCAGACTTACCACTGGGGCCTTCTCGATAGGGAGATATATCTTGCAATATGGATAGTGACTTTCACCCTGCTCGGCCTGTATCTGCTCGGGAAGATAAGATTCGAGGCAGACAGCAAAGTGGAGCATATCGGAGTGTTCAGGCTGATACTTGTCATTGTGGACTTCACATTCGTAGTATATCTTATTCCCGGTATGTTCGGTGCTCCTCTGAAAGCGCTGTCAGGCTATCTGCCGCCTATCGAAACCCAAGATTTCGTTGTATGGAACGGTGACAGGCCTACATCGTCACTCTCCGTGGACGCTGAACGGACCACAAATGAATTCGGGCTCGAACTGCCGCTCGGCCTCAGCGGATATTTTTCTGTAGAAGAAGGACTTGAGGCTGCAAGGAAAAGCGGGAAACCAGTCTTTGTGGACATCACGGGTCACGGATGCGTGAACTGCAGGGAAATGGAGCAGAGGGTCTGGAGCGACCCTGAGGTCCTCAACCTGCTGAAAAACGAATTTGAAATCGTGGCGCTGTACACCGATGACAAGACCAAACTGCCTGAAGACCAGTGGGTGACCACGGAAAGCGGGAAAGTGCTCAAAGATCTCGGAAGGGTCAATTCCTACTACGTTAGAAACACATTCGGAGTGAACGCACAGCCAAATTATACAATTCTGTCCGCCGACGGGACGCAGCTTGTGCCTGTAAGGGGCTATAACCTTGATGTCAAAGGGTTTGTGGCATTCCTCCAGAAAGGAATAGATGCAAACAGGAATTAACGGGTAATCGGACGGTGACGGGACTGCAGGTAAGCCTTGCGGTTCCGTTCCAGTTCCGGAAGTTCTTCCTCAGGGAGAGCGAAGTCGCGGAAACGTTCCCAAATATACTCGACAGCCTGTTGTGATGGATGAAGCATATCTTCCGCATAAAAGCGGTAGTCACGCAACTCATCCATCATTATTTCATATGCGGGAAAGTACTGGCACACAGACGGAAAAGCTTCGCAGACAGCATCTACTGCAAGTAGAAGGACACTCTTGCTTGTCTGGTTTCCGTGTGCCCCGTCCTTGAAATGCCTGATAGGACTGACAGTGAAAATAAAGCGCTTCGGTTTTATCCCCCTTGCGAGGATTCCATCGGACGAGTACCTGGAAACCAATGACCTAAGCAGTGTCACAGCCTGCCCGAGAGGCAAGCGCTCCCTGGAAAATTCAGATGCGTTACGTTTGAGACAATTTGAAACAATCTCACCAGTCTCCAGATACCTGAATGTCCAGGCCGTGCCAAGAGTGACGATAACAGTGTCCGCGTCCCTGAAAAAAGCGGAGGCCTCTTCGAGTGCCTTGTTTGCATCTCTAAGAAACTCTTCCTCGGTGGAACGAGCAGCAGCAGTATGATGGCTGAACGAGCAGACCAGATCCGAACCCGCACCCATCTTCACGCACTCGTCTTTTGAGAACGGCACAGACGAAGCAATCCGGTGCACCGAATTGCATACAGACACCGGATTGTACAATGTCCCGAACGGATTCACACATACGTTGAACCCCATCCGGGACATAATCTCCCCTATATTGTCAGAGAAACAGCTGCCAAGAAGCATTATCTTGTCTTTCAATGAGATACGGACCTCGCTGCGGCCGGTCTCGACAGGAGTCTGAAGCTTCAGCATTGTATCAGAAACCGGTATAAGTCCAAGGTGTGATGGCCTTGAGCTCATCTTTAACACTGTCAGGAACCGACAGGGTATTGATGAAATTCTCCATTGTCTCCTCATCAATCCCCGCACCTGTACGGGTGAGAGCTTTCAGCGTCTCGTAAGGATTCGGGTAGCCCTCCCTTCTGAGAATGGTCTGTACAGCCTCGGCGATAACAGCCCAATTGCGCTCAAGGTCAGCACGGAGCGCTGCCTCATTGAGAATCAGCTTTCCAAGACCCTTGCTGAGCGAAGCGAAAGCTATAAGTCCGTAAGCCACGGGCATACCGACATTTCTCAACACAGTCGAGTCCGTAAGATCGCGCTGAAGTCTTGAGATAGGAAGTTTCATTGAGAGGAACGTCAGCACGGCATCGGCCATACCGAGATTGCCCTCGGCGTTCTCAAAATCAATAGGATTGACTTTATGAGGCATCGCGGACGAGCCGACTTCGTTCTTGTTCACCTTCTGGCGGAAATACTCCATTGAAATATAAGTCCATATATCCCTGCATAAATCGATGAGAATGGTATTTATACGCCTGAGGCAGTCGAAAATGGATGCAAGATTGTCATAATGCTCAATCTGGGTGGTCGGGAACGAACGGCTGAGCCCCAATGAGGAAATGAACCTGTTTCCGAATGACACCCAGTCAATGTCAGGATATGCCACTTTGTGCGCATTCATATTTCCGGTCGCGCCGCCGAATTTGGCAGGGTACGTCAACAGAGAGAACTGCCTGAGCTGTTCTTCAAGCCTGGCCTGGTAAACCTTGAATTCTTTTCCAAGTCTGGTCGGTGAAGCCGGCTGGCCGTGAGTTCTTGCAAGCATCGGAATATCCTTCCACTGCTCCGCCATCGCGGAAACTGTGTCCAGGACTTCCCTGAGAGCAGGCATATACACATTCTCAAGAGCCTCCTTCAGCATCAACGGCTGGGATGTATTGTTGATATCCTGCGAAGTAAGTCCGAAATGGACAAATTCAGACCACTTCTCAAGTCCCAATTCTTTGAAACGCCGTTTGATGAAATACTCCACCGCCTTGACATCGTGATTGGTTGTGCGTTCAATCTCCTTCACCTCCATTGCCTGTTCCGGTGTCAGTTCAGTGTAGATTCTGCGCATTTCCGGAAACTTGGACTTGTCCAGATCCTCAAGCTGAGGCAGCGGAATGCCGCACAGCGCGATAAAATACTCTATTTCCACACGGATACGGTAGCGAATCAACGCATATTCACTGAAATACGGCCTGAGGGCCTCTGTTTTGGAGGCGTATCTTCCATCAACAGGAGATACTGCCAATAAAGAGTGGGTGTCCATTTTGTTCGTAATAGTTTAAGAACTGCAAATATAGACAATTATGGCGAATTAGGCAATTAAAGCGCGGCAGGCATTTCAAGTGTCCTGTACAGAGCGACAGTCCGGACAGCTTCCGCCACATCGTGTACACGGAGGATGTCCGCACCTTCACAGAGAGCCTTGTAATGCAGCACCTGCGTGGCAGGAAGAGATTCCTCAGGTGTAATATTAAAACGCCTGTAAATCATACTCTTACGAGACACTCCCACTAATATTTTCCTACCTGTCTCAGTAAATCTCCCAAGCTCCCGCAGCAGTTGGTAATTCTGTTCCACAGTCTTTGCGAAACCGAACCCCGGATCGAGTATCCAGTCTTTGACTCCGGCATCTTCAGCCTTGTCCGCAAAATCCCTGAAATAAGCTGAGATGTCTTCCGTAACATTGTCGTAATCTGTAAGAGACTGCATACTGGCCGGATTGCCCCTCATATGCATAGCGACATAAGTCAGTCCGAGCTTTCCCACAGCACGGAGCATTTCTCCCGGATCCGCGGACTCTGACATACCATTCCCGGCTGTCACATCGTTCACAATGAAGTCACCTATCAGGTCATAGACTCTCCTGACCACTGACGGCCAGTATGTGTCAACGGATATTTTCACCTTCGGAAACTCCTTGCGGATTGCACGCAGCGCTGGTTCAAGCCGGCGCCATTCCTCGTCTTCCCCCACCGCAGTCGAGCCGGGCCTCGTTGAGCACGCTCCTATATCCAATATGGCCGCTCCCGCTGAAACCATTGCTGAAGCACGTCCGAGCACTTTCGCCATATCGTCATTACCGTTCTCGTCCAGGCACCTGCTCTCCGGGAAATACGAATTATCAGTGAGGTTTATTATTCCCATCACCTCAATTTCTCTGTCACCCTTCATCATTATCACAATTTTTTTGCAAACTTACCAAACTACGGGCGAAGAAGCGAGAAAAATTCGATATATTTGTATAATTGAACAACAAATTATATGCTGATAGTTATTGAAGGGCTTGACGGTTCAGGCAAATCCACACAGGTCAGAAGGCTCAGGACATACCTTGAAAGTCTTGGCAAGCCATTGAAATACATACATTTTCCACGTTATGACGCACCAGTTTACGGAGATCTGATAGGCCGTTTCCTTCGCGGTGGATTCGGGTCTATCGACACTGTGCACCCACAGCTTGTCGCACTTCTTTACGCTGAAGACAGGCACGGGGCCGTCCCTATGATGAAAGAGGTTCTGGACAGCGGAGGGATTGTGCTTCTTGACAGATATGTTTATTCAAACATCGCATACCAGTGCGCAAAAGTCAAATCTGAGACAGAGAGAGAAGAGCTCAGAAAATGGATTCAGGACACCGAGTTCGGGGAATTCGGGCTGCCAGTTCCTGACCTCAACATTTTCCTTGACGTGCCTATCGGCTTCGTGGAGAGGAAACTCGAATCTCCAAGGAAAGGAGGGGACCGGGATTATCTTGAAGGGAAAAGCGACATCCACGAGGCCGACATCGAATTCCAGAAACGCGTGAGAAATGTTTACAGGCAGCAATGCGGGATTGACAGTAACTTCATCCGCATAGACTGCTCCGACGAGAACGGACAGATGCTGCCTCCCGACAGAATTTTCAGCGCAATTCTGTCCGCTGTGGACTCAGCTATGAATATGAAAAGTAAGACCGTATGTTAAAAGAAGTCACAAGGAGGCTCTGCGCCAAAATAATAGGATTTGTATTCTTCATAGCCGGCACATTGAAGCTGATGGATCCGGTCGGAACCTCACTGATTATCAAAGAGTACCTGAATTTTCTCCATCTCGGTTTCCTTTCAGGGATCTCTATGGTTGCCGGGGAGGGATTCGCGTTGATTGAGACATTCTGCGGCATCTGCCTCGTCACGGGAGTGTTCCGCAAAGTGACAGCCTGGGCGGTGTCCATCCTGCTCGGAGGGTTCACGCTGCTGACCCTCGTTTTATGGATATTCAACCCAAGTATGGACTGCGGATGTTTTGGTGAGGCAATCCACCTCTCTCATTTCCAGTCTTTTGCAAAGAACATAATACTATGTGCTTTAGCAGCCGCGGCGTTCATCCCTTTTGGCGACTATGGAAAGCCGTCAAAGAAGAAGTACACCACATTCGGGCTTATCGGAGCAGCCTCGTTGCTCTTCGCATTGTACTCCCTCATATACATTCCAATGCTCGAACTGACGCCGTTCAACCTGTCATCCAGACTTGCCGCTGCAGCTGAAGTGCCTGACATAGAGGAAGATGAATACATTTCCACATTCATTTACGAGAAAAACGGCAAGCGGGGAGTATTCACATTGAACAAACTTCCTGACTCCACGTGGACATTTGTGGAGACAAAGACTATCAAAAAAGAGGACAACATCGTGGAGACAGGGTATCCGGAGCTGTCTTTCAGGGACATTGACGGGAACTACAGGGACACGCTTGCAGTCAAAGGCAATGTGCTCGTGTTCTCAATCAACCGTCCCGAGAGAATCAGGACAAGGAAATGGAACGAAATCAACAACACGGTCATTGCCGCCGGGGAAGCAGGTTTCAGCACATTGCTGCTCACCGCCGGAGACTATGAGACTATGGCCCGCTCGCTAAGCAGGGCCGGTGTTTCAGAGGAATTTTCCCGGGAACTTGCCAAAAGAAGCTATATAGCTGATTACAGGACACTTATATCCCTGAACAGATCAAATGGAGGAGCAGTTTATTTCAATGATGGCAATCTCATCGAGAAATGGGCGGCCGCAGCATATCCGGAGAGCAAGGAACTCGGAAGGCTTATACGTCAGGACAGCACGGAGGTGATGCTGAAGGCCGACAGCAAGGGGCGACTGTCATTCCAGGCATATATGCTTTATACTTTGTCGATATTACTGTTAATTTAAACTTTATGATAATATTATGAAAGGAGTTTATATTTTTTTGGCAAACGGCTTTGAGGAGACCGAGGCAATAGCACCTCTTGACATTCTGCGCCGCGGTGGAGTCGATGTGAAGACTGTATCAATCCATTTTGACAAATTCATTACCGGTGCGCATAAAGTGACTGTAACCGCCGATATGACTTACGGAGAGTTCAAGGCCAACGTCGAGCTGGATGGCACAGACAAGAACGACGTTATGATTTTCCCTGGAGGAATGCCGGGGACCAGGAATCTAGCCGAGAATGCTGAAATTATCAACTTTATGAGGTTGCATTACGCCGAAGGCGGGTCAATTGCCGCCATCTGCGCAGCCCCGGGTCTGGTTGTATCACAGCTGCCAAGTATTGAGGGGATTCATTTCACCTGCTACGACGGATTCGAGGACGGGCCAATCGCAAGGGGAGGAATCTATGAGCGGAAACCTGCGGTCGCAGACGGAAATGTCATCACTGGAAGGGGACCTGGATGCGCAGTGGAGTTCGGACTCGCGATTCTCGGACACCTGAAAGGAGAAGAAGTCGCTGAAGAGGTGCGCAAATCCCTGATGCTCTAAGACATCCAGGGCTGGCGCAAAGTCGTGCACATACTACTTACGGATGATTTCCCTGTCGATACGACGGGGAATTCCTGTCATTATCTCATAAGGAATGGTTCCGAGGATGTCCGCAAGTTCTGATACTGTAGGGTCCTCCCCGAAAATCGTGACCGTGTCGCCCACTTCGGCCTCCACTCCGGTGATATCAATCATACACATATCCATACAGATGTTTCCGATTGTCGGAACCCTGTGACCGTTCAGGGAGAATGAAGCATTGCCGCAGCCAAGACGTCTGTCTATTCCGTCCGCATAACCGACTGGGATAGTGGCTATCACAGTCCCGTCCGGGGAAATCTTGCCGTGACGTCCATAGCCTACTGTGCCGTCCTCCGGAGAAAGCCGCTTTATCTGAAGAATTTTGCATTTCATCGAAGCCACCGGCGAAAGCCTGACACCGGGAAGCGAACTGATTCCGTAGATTCCGATGCCCAGCCGCACCATATCGTGCTGATACTTAGTGAATCTCTCAATTCCGGCCGAATTCAGGATGTGCAGCATCGGCCTGTAGCCCAATGCTTTTATCAATATGTCCGCATTGGCTTCGAACATTCTTATCTGTCCCAAGGTGAAATCGTCGGACGCAGGATCCTCCGCAGCGGCGAGATGTGAATAAATTGACTTGACCCTGACATTTTTGCAGGTCTTCATAAAATCTGTCAGTCCGTCCAGTTCCGAAGTCATAAATCCCAGCCGGTGCATACCTGTGTCAAGCTTGATGTGCACAGGATAGTCAGTCACTCCCCTGCTTGCGAGAACCTCCGAGAAAGCCTTCAGCGCGTACAGGTTCGGGATGCCCGGCTCAAGCCTGAAATCAATGATTTCATTGAAATAATCGGTCCCTGCGGTCAGGACAAGTATCGGAAGACTGATACCTGAACGCCTTAGCTCCATCCCCTCGACCGGATGCGCAACAGCCAGATAATCAGCTCCTTCTTTCTGCATCATCGAAGCGAATTCCACGGCCCCGTGACCATATGCATTCGCCTTCACCAGCACAAGCAGCTTGGTGGAGGGCTCAATAAGCGACCTGAAATATCTGTAGTTGTCACGGCAGGCCCCAAGTCTAAGTTCAAGCCGCGAGAAATCATTTTCTTTCAGCATATCTGTGTCCACGTCACAAAAGGAATGCAAAATTACTATTTTTTCTCGATAATATATGCTATTTTTGTTCTGGTCTGCTATTTGATGATAGTGTGCCGGCCCGGCGGATGCGGGCGACAGATTTTTATAGAAACTATTAAAACTCAGACAATGAATATCTGGATTATTATGATTCTGGTGATGATAGCCAGCTTCATCGTTCAGCAGATGCTGATGAGCAGATTCAACAAATACTCCAAAGTTTCCACAGGCTCAGGCCTTACAGGAGAGCAGGTAGCAAGGAAAATGCTCGCAGACAATGGAATCAGGGACGTTCAGGTAACCTGCGTAAAAGGCACATTGACAGACCATTACAACCCTGCCACCAAGACTGTGAACCTCAGCGAGGCGGTTTATTACAGCAATTCCGTGGCAGCGGCTGCGGTAGCCGCCCACGAGTGCGGACACGTTGTCCAGCACGCAGAAGGCTATGCGCCTCTCCGTCTCAGGTCAGCCCTCGTTCCGATTGTAAGTTTCGCCAACAACACAGTCCAGTGGATTCTCCTTCTCGGAGTCCTGTTCATCAATGTTTTCCCGGGACTTCTCTGGCTCGGCATCGCCCTTTTCGCTATGACTACATTGTTCAGCGTCGTCACTCTTCCGGTGGAAATCAACGCCAGCAGCCGTGCAGTGAACTGGCTTGAGACTGCGGGGATAACGAATTATGAGACCCGGCCGATGGCCATTGACGCTCTGAAATGGGCGGCTTACACATACGTAATAGCAGCCATAGGCTCTGTAGCCACACTTCTCTATTATATAGGAATCGCCAGAAGAGACTGATGGAAGGGCTTGACGAGAAATTTATGAGAGAGGCCATCCGCGAGGCGGAACTGGCAGGCAGCGAGGACGAGATTCCTATCGGTGCGGTGGTAACGTTCGGAGGCAGAGTCATTGCCAAAGGGCACAATATGACTGAACGGCTTCACGACCCCACGGCGCACGCGGAAATGATAGCTTTGACCGCAGCCACTGAGGCAATGGGAAGCAAGTATCTGAATGACTGCACATTGTACGTTACGGTGGAGCCTTGTCCTATGTGCGCTGCAGCCTGCGCCTGGGCCCAGATAGGAAGGATTGTATATGGGGCGCTTGACCCGAAACGCGGCTACACTCTGTTCTCCCCTTCTCTTTTACATCCCAAAACAGAAGTCGCCGCAGGCATCCTTGCGGACACTTGCGGCGGACTTGTGTCAGACTTCTTCAAGTCAAAGCGCTGATTCAGAAAATATATCCTACACCGAGCTGGAATCTGCTGCGGTGCGTTGAATTATCCTCAAGGTCAGACGTCCTGTTGACGATACCATAGTCATATCCGAAACGGACCCTGAGATGGTCCAGGACCTCGCAATACACGCCTAATCCGAGCAGAAGGTCGAATCTCGCATATTTGACGTCACCTTCATTGATCTGCTTGTAGTATTCGTAAAAGTCAAGGGAAGTGTTTCCGGATTTCAGTTTTGAGGCAAGGCCGAAACTGAATGTAGGGGCGGCATAAGCGCCAAGGCTTACAACCCTTCCCACGTCATATCCATAATTGAACCTTACAGGAATGTCCAGGTAATGCTCGTTCCATCTGCTCTCAACTCCGGAAAGCTGTTCCATATTCTCTGTGACGAATTCATACTGGAGTCCCGGCGTGATGCTGAAATGATTGAGTATTGAGAACGTATAGTCTCCAAGAAGATAGACTCCGTCCATCGCAACCGTCTTGCTGACAGAACTTACTTTTTCAATCAAACCGGAATGGGCATAGCCCCCTTCAATACAGAACTGCGCTTTCGCAACTGTCGGAAGGATTGCCGCAACAATAGCGGCAAGAAGAAATTTTTTCATCATTGTTATAAATATAAGGTTATTATAATTCATTATCCGGAGTAATCCCTTCATTCCCAGGCACTTCTGGATGAAGCAGACGGGATGCTGCCAGAGCGCAGTTGATGCCGTCGATAGCCGAGGATACAATGCCTCCGGAATAGCCGGCACCCTCCCCGCAAGGGAAAAGTCCAGGCACCTGAGGGCATTGCAATGTCTCCGGATCACGGACGATTCTGACAGGAGAGGAAGTTCTTGACTCGACGCCGAGAAGAAGGGCATCTTCAGTGTAGTAGCCTCGCATCTTGTTGTTCACCAGCGGGAAAGCTTTCTGGAGCCGGCTGGCAACAATTTCAGGCAGGAGCTCGTGAAGCGGTGCGGAAACCACACCTGGACGGTACGAAGTCTCCGGAAGAGTCCCGGACATCTGCTCCTCGCAGAAATCCACCATCCTCTGGGCCGGCGCGCACATACTGTTCACATTGCCTTCAGCATCAGGAGCAGCATGAGCCGCTGAATACTCGAACATTTTCTTCTCCACATCTTCCTGGAATCTCAGCAGGGAGAATGCGCCATATTTTTTATATTCTTCAGGGACATCGTCCGGCTCGATTGAAACCACGACTCCGGCATTGGCCCATCTGGAATTGCGGGCGGAATTGGACATTCCGTTGAGCACAGTCGCTCCGTCCTCCGTGGAAGAAGGCACAAGAATGCCGCCCGGGCACATACAGAAAGAGAACACTCCCCTCTCATCTACCTGCTCCACGAAGGAATACTCTGCCGCAGGCATACCGGGCTCCCACTGCCCCCTGTAACGTATCTTGTTGATAAGAGACTGAGGATGTTCCACTCTGACTCCGAGGGCGAATCCTTTGGCCTGGAGTTCCCAGCCCTTGCTGTCGAATAGTTCGTAAATGTCCTTCGCGGAATGGCCTGTGGCGAGAATGACGGACTTCGCCCTGTATGTGACATTGTCTCCTGAGACCCCGTCAAGGGCTGTCACGGTAAATGTACCGTCCTCAGAGCGCTCTATATCAGTGACTTTTGTCTGGAAGTGGCATTCTCCTCCGTGCTCAAGAATGCACTCCCTGATGGAAGACACAAGCCTTGGCAGTTTGTCTGTTCCGATATGCGGATGTGCGTCAATGAGTATGGAAGGATCAGCCCCGAAATTCACGAACTGATAGAGCACCTCCCGGTTGTCCCCGCGCTTGGATGAACGGGTGAAAAGCTTTCCGTCAGAAAAAGTCCCGGCTCCTCCCTCTCCGTAGCAATAATTGGAATCAGGGTTGACAACTCCGTTTCTCGACAGGCGGGCGATGTCGGGCTTCCTGCCGCTCACATCCTTGCCACGCTCCAGCATCACCGGCTTAAGACCGAGAGTCAGGAGTTTCAACGATGCGAACATTCCGGCAGGCCCGGAGCCTACCACAATAACTGGTTCAGCTTCGGCAACATCCTTATATTCAGGCAGATGATATTCCTCATATTTTTCGTATTTCTTGTACGCCTCGATTCTGTAACGCACAGTCACGTCCCCCCTCGCGTCTATGGAGCGGTGCACAATATGGCAATGAGCATCAGCATTGACCATCGTAGGCTGATAAGATTTTGTCGGGTCGATGACATTGATGACCGCATTTTTCCTAAGATGCAGCGCTTCAGCTGCCGCTGTACGTATGTCGTCCAGCCTCGGTTCTCTGCCAATCCGGCAGGAAACTTCAAATTCCACCATATAATAATATCAATTAATTTCTACTAAAAATCAGCCATTCTCGACACAGGGGCGACATCCAACGGCGTCCTCTCACCGTGCAGATAATGGTAATAACCGGAAATGGCAATCATCGCCGCATTGTCCGTAGTGAACTTGAACTCAGGAAGATAAGTATTCCAGCAACGTTTCTTCCCCTCGGCGGTGATTCTGTCCCTGAGCCCGCTGTTGGCCGAGACTCCTCCACCGATGGTTATCTCCCTTATTCCGGTCTGTTTCGCAGCCTTTATCAGTTTGTCCATCAAAATGTCTATCAAGGCTTTCTGGAAACTTGCGCAGATATCCTCCTTGTTTTTCTCCATAAATTCGGGATCCTTGGCCATCTCGTCACGGACAAAGTACAAGAGCGAGGTCTTGATACCGCTGAAGCTGTAGTCAAGCCCCGGGATATGTGGTTTGGCGAACTTGAACCTTTCAGGATCGCCAAGTTTGGCAAGCCTGTCAATGACAGGGCCTCCGGGATATCCGAGACCCATCATTTTTGAACATTTGTCAAAAGCCTCGCCCACGGCGTCATCTATTGTCTGTCCGAGAATCTCATAGTCCAAAGGACTGTTCACCTTGACTATCTGCGAGTTGCCTCCCGACACAAGGAGACAGAGAAAAGGGAACTCCGGATGGCGGTTTTCCTGGCCGTACTGCTTGATGAAACCTGCCAGGATGTGGCCCTGGAGATGGTTGACCATAATGATGGGAATACCAAGGGACACACTCAGCGCTTTGGCGAACGAAGTGCCGACAAGCAGTGAACCGAGAAGGCCCGGACCTCTCGTAAAAGCGATAGCCGTCAAGTCGGAAGCCTTCACTCCTGCCTTCGCAAGTGCTTGGCTCACAACCGGAACAATATTCTGCTCGTGAGCTCTTGACGCAAGCTCGGGCACCACCCCTCCAAAGTCCTTATGCACCTGCTGGCTCGCTATCACATTGGACAGCAGATAGCCGTCCCTGATGACAGCCGCGGAAGTGTCGTCGCAGGATGACTCGATTCCAAGAATTATATCCGAATGTTCCATATCTCAAAAAACTACTGTCCCGAATGGACATCAATCCTGCAAAGTTAACAATTTAGACTGTAAATCTTGCGGTTCATTCCTCATTATTTATTATTTTTGTAAAGTTTAATTTGCGTTTTGTAAAGTTTAAATTATCAGGAAGGCTGTCAAAATATTGTACCTTGCGGGAATAGCGGCTGTGTCGATTTTCATCGGCGCCGCCATTGCTGTGCAGGCCCCTGGCGTGCAGACAAGACTGGCGAAGAAGGCCATTTCATTGATAGCAGACAAGATTGACGGCCGCATAGAAGTCGGCAGAATTCACGCCAATCCATTCAAAGCCCTGGTTCTCAAAGATGTGGCCATCCTTGACAACTACCCTTACATAGACACATCGGGACATCAGGCCTGCGACACCCTGTTCAGGGCCAGATACATAACTGCTACATTCGGTCTCAGAAACCTTATCGGCAGTTCCGGATTCCGCCTTTCCACGGCCACAGTCAGGGACGCAATGATGTACCTGTCCATAGAGCCGGGTACTGACAGTTCAAGTGCCAACAATCTCAAACGCATATTCCGTCTCAAGAAAAGGACTGAAGAAAAAGAACGGAGCGACAAAGACGTCTTCTCAATCTCCAAAGTCAGAATCGAGAATATGTCGTTCATAATGGACAATTTCCGCAAAGACCCGTCAAAATTCGCAGACGGAATAAACTGGTTCGATATGGATGTCAGCGGGATAAACGTCAGCGGACGGCAGTTGAAGATGAAGGGGGCGGTGATGTCAGGCATATGCGACAGCCTTTCTTTCAGAGAAAAGAGCGGATATTCCTGCAAACGGATTTCCGGCAGGGCCAGTGTAGGCAACGGGGTCACAGATATTCAGGGCCTGCGCATCACAGACCCCTGGTCCGACATAAGGATGCCAAGATTGACAATGACTTACGAAGACACGGGTTCCTGGTCTGAATTCGTCTCGGAAGTCCTGATGGACGGTGACATTGAGAGGAGTCAAATTTCTTTGGAGACACTCGGTTATTTCGCCCCGTCACTGAGAGGCAAGACTATGGAGGCGGAAATCGAAGGCCACGTGGAAGGATTCGTAAACGATATGAATCTGGATGATATTGACATCCGTGCATCAGGACTATCCGGAAATCTGAGCGGTTCGGTCAAGGGTCTGCCTGATACCGGAGCGATGAGGATATCGGCATCCGTCCGCCGCCTGGGTTTCACATCAAACGGACTTGAGCGGTTCATACAGGGCTGGGCACCGTCCACCAACCTGCAACTGGGCAGTTTCTGCAAAGGAGAATGGCTGAACTTTTCCGGAAGACTGAACGGAAGACTTGACAATTTTTCCGTGCTCGGTTCTATTGGAGGGCAAGTCGGCAAAGTAAGCACGAATCTGAGAATCAAGAACCTGGTCAACAAATACAGGCCAATGGACATCGGCGGGGAAATAAGCGCCGAGAATCTCGATGTCAGGAAAGTGCTCGGAAGCGGGCCTGTAGGAGAATGCAGCCTGCGGGCCGGGGCGACCGCAACTGTCGGCCGCGACACTACCGGCATCAGCATTGATTCATTGTTTGTGGACAGGCTCAATCTGAACAACTACGATTATTCCGGAATAGCGGCGGCCGGACAGTTCAGCGGAAACACATTCGACGGAAGGATAGTGTGCAGCGACCCGAACCTGAATTTTCTCTTCCAGGGAATCTTCACATTCTCCACACGGACAAGGAACGCCATCTACCAGTTCTACGCCAATCTCGGATACGCAGACCTTCACGCACTGAACATTGACAAGAGAGGCACCTCCAGAATGAGCCTGAGAACCCAGGCCAATTTCAGGAGAATCAGCGGCGAGGACATTATCGGAAATATTGACATTCAGAACATTGTACTCGAAGACGAGCACGGAAAACACAACATCGGGGACATCGGAATCGCATCCGTCTCCAACAACGACATCAACCGGGTGAAGTTCTCGTCCAGTTTTGCCGACGCCTCGTACGCCGGCAGCAAGTTCCTCGCGAGCTTCATCAGGGATGTGCAGGCCGCGACATCTATGAAAGCCCTGCCTTCCCTCTACACCGGAGAGCAGTGCGCCTGGGAAGACAACCACTACGACCTGAGGGTGGATTTCCACGACAGCCGCGACATCCTGTCATTCTTCGCCCCTGGGACGTACATCTCCGACAGCACTTCCCTCAAATTGAAAATCAGCAGGGACGGAGACTTCAACGCGAAGCTCAAATCCGGGCGCATCGCATATAAGGACAAGTATATCAAAAATATAGACCTGTCCCTGAAGAACCCTGGAGAGAGCCTGGAGGCGGTACTTTCCGCAGGAGAAGTATATGTAAGTCCGGTTATGATGAACAACGCCGGATTGAGCATTGACGCAGAAAACGACTCATTGGGAGTGAGATACAGCTATGACAATTCAGCCGGAAAACCGGACGGGAACAAAGGCGCGCTGAATTTAGCAGGGAGAATATCGAGAGAAGAAGGAGGCCCGCTCGGCATCGTGGCTGCGATACTGCCTTCGTCCATAATGTTCAATTCGAGGAAATGGGATATTTCCTCCATCGATATGTCCTACCGCGACGCATCCGCCAAGATCGGGCGTCTTGACCTGACGAGTCCGGGCCAGTCCATAAGAGTGGACGGAGGATGGGCCGCAAGCAGGAGCGACACCCTGAACCTGGTCCTTGACAGATTCGACCTTGGAATCATCAACAGCCTGACATCCAAAGATATGGGTATCGGCGGAAAAGTCACGGGAAGAGCTCTTCTGGTTTCACCGACCGAAGAGAGCGCCGGAATACTTCTGAATCTGCTGTCCGATTCCACAGCTTTTGCCGGAAGAGAAATAGGCACATTGAGACTTGCAAGTGTATGGGAAGAGGAGGCAGGAAAATTCAATATCGTATGCCGCAACATTCTGGATGGCAGACAGACAATCAACCTCACAGGCAACTATTATCCGAAGACCAAAGGCATAGAGGGCGAAGTGGCGCTTTCAGGCACCGACCTTGGCTATGCGGCACCGTTCCTGAATTCCATTTTCTCAAGTGTCAGCGGAGAGGTTTCAGGCAGAGTCGGATTCAGCGGCACAGTGGTATCTCCGGAAGTGGAGAGCACTGGGTTGGAGCTGGACAAGGCACGGCTCAAGGTGGCTTTCACCGGCGTGGAATACACTGCATCAGGGCCAGTGCAACTGAGCTCATCCGGTGTCCGCTTTGACAATGTCGCGATATCCGACCGGTACAATGCCGCAGGAGCAGTCACCGGAAGTATCGGGTGGAATCATTTCAAAGATATGAATTTCGACACCCGCCTGAGTTTCAGGGATATGCTCGTTCTGGACACGTCGGAGGGAGACAATCCGACATTCTACGGAAATCTGTCCGCATCAGGAAATATGGCCATAACCGGGCCTCTCAATTCACTGATGCTGAGCGCCACGGCGAAAACCGCAAAAACCGGCTCACTTCATATCCCTATTGGAGGCTCGGAATCGGCAAACGTATCGAATCTGCTGACTTTCAAAGAAATAGAAAAGGTTCAGATAATTGACCCGTATGAAGAGCTGATGAAGAAGCTAAAGACCAAAGAGAAAAAGCCTAATGATCTCGGCGTGCGGCTGAAAGTCACGGCGACTCCTGAAGTCGAGGCGGACATAGAAATAGACAAAGCCTCCGGGAATGTGCTTTCCGGAAGAGGAAACGGACTGCTGGACCTTGACATACGGCCGAGCCGCGGGGTGTTCAACATCAACGGAAACTACAACATCACCCAGGGAAACTACCACTTCGTGGCACTTGGAATCGCCAAAAGGGATTTCAGCATACAGGACGGAAGCTCCATCCGTTTCAACGGTGACATTATGGACAGCGACCTGGACATTGACGCCATTTACAAGACGAAAGCCTCGGTGGGCACCCTGATTGCCGACACCACATCGACATCCACAAGAAGGCTGGTCGAATGCCAGATTTCCATAAGCGACAAGATTCGCAACCCGAGGTTGGGATTCTCCATTAATATCCCGGACCTTGATCCTACGACACAAGCCCGTGTGGAAAGCGCCCTCAACACCCAGGACAAGGTCCAGAAACAGCTGCTTGCCCTGCTGATAACAAACAGTTTCATCCCGGACGAGCAGTCCGGAGTGACCAACAGGACGTCCTCCACCCTGTATTCCAATGTAACCGAGATTATGGCCGGACAGTTGAACAACATTCTCCAAAAACTCGACATCCCGGTCGACTTCGGATTTGATTATCAGCAGAATATGAGTGGTACTGACATATTCGACGTCGCGCTGTCCACCGCCCTGTTCAACAACAGGGTCATCGTGAACGGAACCCTCGGGAACAGGCAGTTCGACACCGGAAGTTCGGGCAGCGAGTTCGTGGGAGACCTTGACATCGACGTTAAACTCACCAAGTCCGGAGCCTTGAGACTGAATCTGTTCTCGCACTCCGCCGACCAATACACGAATTACCTCGACAACTCACAGAGGAACGGACTCGGACTCACATACCAGAAAGAATATGACCGCACCGGCGATTTCTTCAGAAACCTTTTCAAGGGAAGGAAGAAACGCCAGGAGGCGGAGGCGGCCAGGCAGCAGGAGCTTATGAACCAGGAAAGAGTGAAAATCATCATCGGTCCTGCCGAACCGCAAAACAATAAAAAGAAGAAAAATGCAAGAAAACCTTAAAGGAAGACTGTTTCTGATACCATCCCCTCTCGGGGACAATGAGCCGAAGGAAGTGATTCCCGAAGGCGTGCTCGGCTTGTTGCCGAAAATCACGACTTACGTAGTTGAAGCCACCCGCACAGCCAGGCGGTACTTGTCCTCCGCAGGCCTTAAAGGCCATATCCAGGACCTTGAATTCCACGAGCTCAACGAACATACAAGTGCGAAGGAAGTCGAAGCCCTGCTGGCGCTTTTCAACGATGGCCGGGACGTCGGGCTCATAACCGAGGCCGGGCTTCCGGCGGTGGCCGATCCGGGCTCCCAGTTAGTAAGGCTTTGCCACAGACACGGAATCGAGGTAGTGCCGATGTCAGGGCCGTCCTCATTGATGCTGGCACTTATGGCCTCCGGCCTGAACGGACAGTCATTCGCTTTCCTTGGATATCTGCCGGCCAAGACTGACGAAAGAAGACAGGCTCTTAAAAGCATCGAGAAACATTCCTCAACCGCCAGGCAGACAAAGATATTCATTGAGACTCCATACCGGAACGACTCGCTTTTGGCTGACATCCTGAGCATATGCCAGCCTTCCACCGAACTTTGCATCGCGGCTGACATCACTATGCCTGACGCATTCATCCGCACGCGGACAGTCGGGGAATGGAAACGGGACGTGCCGTCAATAGGGAAACGGCCCTGCGTATTTCTGATTCTTGCACGTTGACATTATGAAAGCAGCATACATAACACTCGGGTGCAAGCTGAACTACGCCGAGACATCCACATACGAAAGAGGTTTCATAAACGCCGGCTATGAGACCGTGGAATGGACGGAAGACGCTGACCTGTATTTGATTAACACCTGCTCGGTGACAGGACAGTCGGACAAGAAATCCAGAAATATCATACGCAGGCTCCACAAGTTGCATCCGGGAGCGGCCATCGTTGTCACCGGATGTTACGCCCAGCTGAAACGGAAAGAAATCGAGGCTATAGACGGCGTAAGCATAGTATTCGGAGCAGACCAGAAAGGCAGGTTGGTTACGGAAACACTTGAATATCTGCGCGGCGGAGGATTGAAATCCAGGGCTTACGGGCCTGACACCTTGGCCGGGCTTGCCAGAGAGGCATCCGGAGAGACCTTCGCAGCCTACTCCGGAGGTGAAGAGCGGACAAGGGCGTTCCTGAAAGTGCAGGATGGATGCGACAATTTCTGCGCATACTGCACAGTTCCTTTCGCACGCGGAAGAAGCCGCAGCATCAGCATTGAGGAGGCTGTGGGCAATGCTGAAAAAATCGCCGCTTCAGGAGTGAAAGAAATTGTGATAACCGGAGTCAACACAGGAGATTTCGGAAGGAATACCGGGGAAAGTTTCCTGGAACTGCTGAAGAGACTGAACGATGTGGAAGGGATCGAGAGATACCGCATTTCATCAATCGAGCCGAACCTCCTGACAAAAGATATCGTTGATTGGATAGCTTCCGGAACCAAGTTCCTGCCGCATTTCCATATTCCGCTTCAAAGCGGGAGCGACACTATTCTCAAAGATGTCGGAAGGCATTACGACACAGCGTTTTTCGCTGAAAGAATTGACTACATCAGAAAAAAAATGGACCCCTCCCCGGATGAGCTGAACCCGGACGGAACCCGGAAGCCTTCGGTATTTTTCGGCATCGACGTCATCGCCGGGCTGCCAGGAGAGACTGACGAACTGTTTATGGAGACTTACAACTTCCTGAAAGACAGAATCAGACCGGCTTTCATCCATATTTTCCCATACTCTAAAAGGCCCGGCACAAGGTCAGCCGCAAGAAAAGACCAGGTGCAGGACTGTGTCAAGACAAAGAGGGTGGAGATGCTGGAGAATCTCTGCGAAGAACTGCATTCTGAATTCATCAGGGCCAATGCCGGAGTGCGGGAGAAGGTACTTTTCGAAGATGACTGCAATGACGGGATGATGGGAGGCTACACCGGCAACTATATAAGAGTGGAAAGGCCGTGGGACCCTGAGCTTGCAGGAAAGATTGTGGAGGTGGTGTTATGAAAGCAAAACTCACTTTTCTTGGGACGGGGACTTCCCAGGGGGTGCCAATCATCGGCTGCGGATGTCCTGTATGCAGAAGCAATGAACAGAGAGACAAACGGTTGCGTTCTTCAGCCCTTGTGGAATACGGAGGCCTGAAGATTTTGATTGACGCAGGTCCGGATTTCAGGTCGCAGATGCTCGGGCAGAATGTGTCGCATCTGGATGCGATACTTCTGACACACGACCACAGAGACCATACCGGAGGTCTGGACGATGTGAGATCACTGAACTATATAGACCAGAGGGCCGCCGAGATTTACTGCGAGCCGAGGGTGCTCGAATCATTGAAAGAGAGTTACAGCTACGTGTTCGCCGAGAACAAATACCCCGGCGCTCCTGAGTGGCAGATTCACCTTATAAGTGAGGAACCGTTTATTGTGGAGCCGGCCGATGTGGACAGGAAACTTGTCTGGGTGCACGACAAAGGATATTGCTATATGAATCCTGACGGTTCCCTGTCAACGACGAACAACAGGGAATGCACATATGCGGACAGGGTATCACCTTCCGGCAGAGGGGTGGAGGTCATTCCCATCAGGGGGATGCACGACACAATGCCGGTTCTCGGTTTCCGGTTCGGAAATATCGCATATCTGACCGATATGAGCCGTATCCCTGAGACTGAGTTCGCAAAGCTGAAAGGCCTTGAGCACGTGACCCTCAACACTGTAGGTTACAAGCCTCACCACTCGCATTTCTCATTGTATCAAGCAATTGAAACATCAAGAAAAATCGGGGCAAAGCATACGTGGCTGACACATCTGTCGCACGCATTTCCTTCTTTCCCCGAATTTGAAGCACAACTTGCAGGACTCGCCCCGGACCTGTCAATAAGACCAGCCTGGGACGGACTGACAATCAGTGACTGACATTCAGCGAGTGACCATCAGTGATTAACTATGCTGAACTTGCCGTCAAGGCCGAAAAGACAGGCCTCGACTTTGGCCATAAGTCCGAATCTGTATATCAGGTCTATGCCGGTGAATCTGTTGCGCATAAACGGAATGCACCTGAATGTATCACGAAGGCGCAGTCTTGAGACTCCTATATGTTCAGGCTGGTAAGGAGCACCTACCCTGCGCAGGCAGTCCTGAGCCTCATCGAAAGGTATGATCTGATTCTTTATTTTCATTCTCAACTCAGGCCAGTTTCTCACGGCAGCCTCAAGCTGGGCCCGGAGTTCGTCCTTGTCCACATATTTGCCCTTGCTCTCGACAAGCCCTCTTGCGAGATGACCAGGCTTCCCGAAAAACAGTTTCCTGATATGGCTTTCCATATCCTCCCAGGAAGGCCAGTTCTGCACACATTTGTCAATGTCCACAGTCTCAAGGTCATAGTCAGCGAGGAACTCGAGACAAGCCGTGGATACAAGTGTACCGATAGCCACCTTGAATCCGTGTGATACGTGCTTGCCGTTGACGCTGAGCCCCTCCATATCCCAGAAATGGCTGAACTGGTGGTCAGTACCTGAAGCCGGACGGCTTGAAGAAATGGCCTGCATCGCGAATCCGCTCATTATCAATCCGTCAGCCAACATTCCTGTAGCTGCGACATCACCGGCGGCAACAGCGTCCGGGTCAGACAAGGCGCGCCTGAGATTCTTCTGCACCAGGCCAAAAGCAAAATCGTCAACAGGCTCGCTGCCGACAGCGTCAGCTATCATCCAGTCAGCCCCGGCCGGCACTTTGGCCATCAGGTCGGCATATCCTGAAGCGGACATACCTACAGGCGCTTTCGCAGCCACGGCAGGGTCCAGCACCATACCGAGAGGAGCAGGACAGTCGAATGTCTGTTTGTTTCCCTCGTATGTGATAGAAGCTCCGTACGC